>JANOXL010000294.1:0-27417 GCA_031418395.1 Rhodoferax sp.
GGCGCATTTTTCAGCCAAAAGTAATGCAAAGGCGCGCACACCAGCAGATTCAACGCCGCCAGCACACCCACCGCGCCGCGCCAACCCAGCGACGAGATCAACCATGAGGTCAGCGGGATAAACACCGTGCTGGCCAGGCCACCCAGAAAGGTCATGGTGATGATGGCGCGGCGAAAGTCGAGTGGGAATCGGCGCGTAACGACCGCAAACACCGGCTGGTAGAGCGTCATCGCCATACCCACGCCCAGCAGCATCCATACAGCGTAAAAACTGGCCAAACTCGTGACCTGGGTATGCAGCGCCAAACCCGCTGCCAATATTACTGAGCCTGTCGTCATCACCGCGCGTTCGTGGCCACGGTCGATCAAACGCCCGATGGCAAAGGCCAACAACCCCTCGGTCAATAGACACAGGCTAAAGGCCAGCGAGGACTGCACCCGCCCCAGGCCCAGCGCATCTTCCACGGGCCCCATCACCAGTGCGAACAGGTAAAACACGCTGCCCCAACTGATGAGCTGCGCCAAGGACAGCCAGCCGACCAAGGCGCGGTCGTAGAGGTGCTGGTCAGGGTTGTTCATGGCAGTGGGTAAATGAAGGCGCGTTGACGACAAAGCCGCCTGTCGAAATGGATGAAACGGATGCAACTAGGGCAAGGCGGACGGCGCATGGCCGTATTCTGCTTGAGCCCAGCGGCCGGTTTTGTCGCAAAGCACCCCAAATTGGGTACGATTGCGGCAAAACTCTGCCTTTGCATACGAATTTACGAAATTTTCGGTCTCAGGTCTCGAATTATATGGCTATATTGCTATGTATAGTATAGCGCTCTAAAGCGGCAAATTGGGGTAGCAACTTGGGGCGGCAAGCTGGTGCGGCAAACCCTGAAAACAGCTGCCGCCTGACAGCTACACCGCCACCCGCAATGCCCGCCGGTACTGAATCGCCTCGGCTACGTGGGTGACCTGGGTGGTGTGCGCACCGGCCAGGTCGGCGATGGTGCGGGCCACCTTGAGCGCGCGGTGCGTACTGCGGCCTGACCAGCCCAGGCGTGTGGCGGCCACATTGAGGAACTTGGCGGCGGCGGGGTCCAGCAACAAACTCGCGTCGATCTCCTTGCCTTGCAGGGCCTGGTTGGTTTTGCCTTGGCGCGCGTGGGCGCGTTCGCGGGCCGCGATACACCGCGCGCGAATGGCACTGCTGGCCTCGCCTGCGGCGGCGTGCAAGAGCTCGTCTGCCGGCATATTGGGCACTTCAATGTGCAGGTCGATGCGGTCGATCAAGGGGCCGCTGAGCTTGCCTTGGTAACGGGCGACCTGGTCGGGCGTACACCGGCAGGCCTTCAGGTTGGAGCCCAAATAACCGCAGGGGCAGGGGTTCATCGCGGCGACAAGCTGAAACCGCGCCGGGAACTCACTGCGTCGGGCGGCGCGCGAGATGGTGATGGTGCCGGTTTCCAGCGGTTCGCGCAGGGCTTCGAGCGCGGCTCTGGGGAATTCGGGTAACTCATCGAGAAACAAAACGCCGTTGTGGGCCAGCGAGATTTCGCCCGGCCGAGGCGGTGAACCACCGCCCACCAAGGCTACAGCGCTGGCCGTGTGGTGCGGGCTGCCGGTAGGGCGCTGCGCCCAGTTGGCCAATGAAAAGCGGCCGCCGACCGAGGCCACGGCGGCGCTTTCCAAAGCTTCGAGTGTGGTCATGGGCGGCAATAAAGACGCAAAGCGCTGTGCCAACATGGATTTGCCCGAGCCAGGCGGGCCGGTCAACAGAATGCTGTGGCCACCGGCTGCGGCGATTTCAAGGGCGCGTTTGGCACCTGCTTGGCCTTTTACGTCGGCCATGTCGGGGTAATGGGTACAAGTCGCGATCGGCACGGGCAGGACGCGCGCCCAGCCGGCGCCGGCGTCGTGTACGGTACTGAGCGTCGCCCTGGCAGCGTCGGGTGGTTGATCTGCCGAAATCGGCAAAAACTGGGCGACAACGTCCAACAAATGCCGCGCGCGGTAGACCTGGGCGTCAGGCACGAGGGCGGCTTCTTCGGCGCTTTGTGCGGGTAGCACGAGTTTGACGGTGCGGGTCGGTGTCTGCGCGCATCCATCGGCGCCAGCGTTGTGCATCGTCTGATGCAGTGCCAAACTCATGGCCAAGGCGCCGCGCACCGGACGCAACTCGCCCGAGAGCGACAACTCACCGGCAAACTCATGCCCGGCCAGGCGCGCGCCATCAATCTGGCCGGTCGCCGCCAAAATGCCCATGGCGATGGGCAAATCAAAACGGCCCGAATCCTTGGGCAAGTCGGCCGGGGCCAGGTTGACGGTGATGCGTTTATTCTGCGGAAACTCCAGCCCCGAGTTTTGAATCGCCGAGCGCACCCGCTCCCGAGCTTCTTTCACCTCGACATCCGCCAGGCCCACCAGGGTGAAACTGGGCAGGCCATTGCTCAAATGCACCTCGACCGTGACGGCAGCGGCGCTCAAGCCCAACAAGGCACGGCTTTGAACGAGGGACAGGCTCACACTTAATTCCTTGGCGAAAACAGGGTGATTAAAAAGGCGACCAAAATAACTGGTTGTTCATACAGTATTGTAACGCAAGCAAATAAACATGCCGGTCTCCAGAGGCGTGAATAAGTCACGCTGTTGGGCCTTTAAAAAACAGCAGCTTGTGTGCATAATGAATTGAAGCCGGTTCAAAAGCGGGTCAACCAAGGAATGCGGAGATAGCCAAAGCGCGAAATGGGCTCTTTGCGCCTTCCTCGAGGGTTTAGGCAGGTGGCGAGCTGGTGGGGGAGAAAAACATGTCACGCGATTCGTTTACTGTCTCATTCATCGTCCCGTTCATTGCCCACCGGGCAAAAACAAGCCTCGCCCTCGCCGTGGCGACTACAGCCTGTCTGGCTAGCCCTGTGGTGCTGGCACAAAACCGCGTCAACTATTCCCTCGGTGCAACCGCCAGCGAATTGGTAGAGCGCGAGTCAGCCGCTGCGGCTGGAACTTTGCGTCCTTCTTCAGCTTATCGTCAGGTCACCAACACCCGGCTCTTGGGCAGTTTGCCGACGGGCCTGGACGTCAATTTGAAAAATGGCCTGTATTTAGGGGCCTGGGGCTCGGGCATGCGCTGGGTTGGGCAAAACGATTTGGGTGGCGCGCTGGGCCGTTCCGTACCCGCAGCCGATCTTGATATGTATGCCGGTTTTCGCAGTGAAATCGGTAAAAAAATCTGGCTCGACGTGGGCGTGCAGCGTTTTGCGGGCGTAGGCAACGCTCAGGGCCGCGCGGATTGGGCGGCAATGCAAGGCAACCAGGGTCTCAACGAGGTTTATGGTGCGATCACTTGGGGCGGGGTGACGGCCAAATATTCGCGCAACATGGCCAACTTGTTCGGCTCGGGCGTCAGCGCGGGCTCAGGCGCTGGTGCGGGATTTACCCCAAATTCCGCCACCCAATACATTGACCTCTCGGCGAATTTCGACTTGGGTAACGGCTTCAGCCTGGCCCCGCGCATCGGCAGACAAGACATCAACAGTCAAAATCTACTGGCCTTTACCGACTACGCGCTCACCTTGGGCAAGACATTTTCCAACGGCTTGTCACTGACCGTCACCGCCTTGGGTACGCAGGCCGGGCAAAGCCTCTACGTGTTACCGGGCAGCGACTTCACCGGGCGACTCGGGCTGGCGGCGGGGCTGAAATACGCTTTCTGAGCCCAGCCGAGCGGCAATCCGGGTATCGCGCTTTTTCGCGCCTTGAATCGGTGCTGTAGATTGGCACTGTAAATTGGCGCTATAGATTGGTGCGAAGGCGGCCTGTGTCGCCACTTTTCTGGCCGCGTTCAACTTCTCCGTCAACGTCGCACTTTGCGCAGCATTTTGGTGCGCTCCCAAATAAAACCCCGATTGAGCACCAATATGGTGATGTTGGCGACAACGATGCCCCGCATTGGCACCTAAGTGCGTCAACCGCCGTAGGTCTTGACCCTGGCATGGTCTATGCATGAGTCCTCCTATCCATTAACCGTACGGAGTGTTTCATGTCTTTCAAATCCCTCTCTCTTTTTGCCGCAGCATCTCTCATGAGCGTGGCCGCCATGGCTCAAACCAAGGCACCTGAGCCTGCGTACACACTGTCGTTTAATGCGGGTCTCGTGACTGACTACCGCTTCCGCGGCCTGACCCAGACCAACTACACGCCCGCCATTCAAGGTGGCGCGGACTTTGCCCACAAGAGTGGCTTTTACGCCGGTGCCTGGGCGTCGCCGGTGTCATGGGTGAAACAATTCAATGGCGCAACGCAGGGCGACTTTGAAATCGACCTGTACGCCGGTTTCAAAGGTGAAATCGCAGCTGGTTTTGGTTTTGATGTCGGCCTGATTGGCTACATCTATCCCGGCAACAACTCAGGCGCGGCGGGCACGCCAGGCGCAGGTGGCGTAACGGACGCCAATACGACGGAAGTCTACGGTGCCTTGACCTACAGCGTTGCCACGCTGAAATACAGCCAGAGCACGGGCAACTTTCTGGGTTTTTTGAACAGCAGCGGCAGCAACTACATTGACCTGTCTGCCACGTTTGACCTGGGCGGCGGCTTCAGCTTGACGCCGCATGTGGGCCGCCAAGTGGTCAAAGGTGTCGCCGGCAATTTGGGTGATTACTCCGACTTTGCACTGACGCTGGGCAAAGACTTCGGCAATGGCCTTTCGGCCACCCTGGCCGTCTACGGCACGGACGCCAACCAGGCGTTTTACGCCAATACCAATGGCAACACCAACTTCATTGGCAAGAGTGGTGCTGCCCTCGGCCTGAAATACAGCTTCTGATCGGTCAAGCGTCTTCTCTTGAACCGTAGCTGAGCTCAGAACCTAAGGAAACACCATGAAGCTGGTCACCGCCATCATCAAACCCTTCAAGCTTGACGAAGTGCGCGAAGCGCTCTCCGGCATGGGCGTGCAGGGCATCACCGTCACCGAGGTCAAGGGTTTTGGCCGCCAAAAAGGCCATACCGAGCTGTACCGCGGCGCGGAATACGTGGTCGATTTTTTGCCCAAGGTGAAGATCGAAGCTGCCATTTCTGACGAACTGGTCGACCGCGCTATCGAAGCCATTGAGGGCGCTGCCCGCACCGGCAAGATCGGCGACGGCAAGATTTTTGTCTATGACCTGGAGCAGGTGGTGCGCATCCGCACTGGCGAAACCGGCAAAGAGGCGCTTTGAGCCGCAGGCCATTAATCAAAGAGAAACCACCATGAAAAAAATCATTGCTTCCTTCCTTTTGGGCTTGAGCCTGCTGAGTGTGGGCCCAGTCGCATTGGCGCAGACCGCTGCGCCGGCGGCTTCTGAAGCTGCAGTTCCCGCTGCAGCCGCTGCGCCAGTGGCTACCGCAACCGCCGCCGCGCCAGCACCCGCTGCTGCTGCGACGGCTGCCCCCGCACCCGTGCCCAATAAGGGTGACGTTGCCTGGATGATCGTGGCCACGGCTTTCGTCATCATGATGTCGATCCCCGGCCTGGCGTTGTTCTACGGTGGCCTGGTGCGCAGCAAAAACATGCTGTCGGTGCTGATGCAGGTGTTCGTCACCTTCTCGATGATCGTCGTCTTGTGGTGCATTTACGGCTACAGCCTGGCGTTTACCGAGGGCAATGCCTTTATCGGCGGGTTTGACCGGCTCTTCATGAAGGGCATGTTTGATCCCGTCAAGGGCGAGTTCGCCATGGCAGCTACGTTCAGCAAGGGCGTTGTGATTCCTGAACTCTTGTTCATGGCATTCCAGGCCACCTTTGCCGCCATCACCTGCTGCCTGATCATCGGCGCGTTTGCCGAGCGCATCAAGTTCTCCGCCATGTTGCTCTTTATGGCGCTGTGGTTCACCTTCAGCTACACCCCGATCGCGCACATGGTCTGGTACTGGATGGGGCCAGATGCCTACACCTCCAAAGAAGTGGTGGATGCGATGAACGCCAAAGCCGGCTTGATCTGGCAATGGGGCGCGCTGGACTTCGCCGGCGGCACGGTGGTGCACATCAACGCGGCGGTGGCCGGATTGGTCGGCGCTTTCGTGATTGGCAAACGTGTGGGTTACGGCAAGGAAGCCATGGCCCCGCACAGCCTGACCTTGACCATGGTCGGCGCGGCGCTGCTGTGGGTGGGCTGGTTCGGCTTTAACGCTGGCTCCGCTTTGGAAGCCAACAACTCGGCTGTGCTGGCTTTTGTCAACACCTTCTCGGCCACGGCGGCGGCTGTGTTGGCCTGGTGCATCGGCGAGACTCTGATGCGCGGCAAAGCCTCGATGTTGGGCGCTGCCTCGGGCGCGGTCGCCGGATTGGTGGCGATCACACCAGCCTGCGGCAATGTGGGCCTGATGGGCGCCATCATCATCGGTTTTGTCTCGGGCTTTGCTTGTCTGTGGGGCGTGAATGGCCTCAAGAAGATGCTCGGTGCTGACGACTCTTTGGACGTGTTTGGTGTCCACGGCGTAGGCGGCATTGTGGGTGCGCTATTGACCGGCGTGTTCAATACCCAAGCTTTCGGCGGCCCTGGCATCGTGGGCGACTGGGTGACGGCATCGATGGTGGACACCTCAGTGGCCAGCCAAGTCTGGATCCAGCTCAAAGCCGTGCTGTTGACCATCGTCTGGTCGGGTGTGGTCTCCTTCGCCGCCTTCAAAATTGTGGATGCGGTGGTGGGCCTGCGGGTGTCGGAAGAAGAAGAGCGCGAAGGCCTGGACATCTCTTCCCACGGCGAGACGGCGTATAACCGTTAAGTTGCGGCTCCTGCACAGTGCGAAGTCTTGAGCTTCGCACTGAGCCCGCCTCAACACCTCGGCACAACGCCCTACAACCCGCAAAGGCGAACGCTTTTGCGGGTTTTTTCATGGTTTTCTACAAACGGGTCCCGCCACGGGGGCAAGGCACAATGCGGCTTACGGAGACTCCAAACAGAGCGTCCATACTCGCTGTTGACAACACCATGACCTCGCGCCTAAACCTCACTGCTGGCAAATTCCGTTGCGCAATTGAACCGACTCTGGGCGCTTGTATCGCGGGCCTGTGGTTTGACGGTCAGCCCGTGCTGCGCTCGCCCGACGCCTCGGCCATGGCCACCGCCCGCCAGTCGGGCAGTTACCCGCTGGTGCCGTTTTCCAACCGCATCGGCCATGCCACCCTGAGCTGGAACGGCACCAGCCACCCCTTGGTGAAAAATTTCGGCGCCGAGCCGCATGCGATTCACGGCGTGGGCTGGCAGCGGCCCTGGGAGGTACTGGACGCGAGCGACAGCTTTGCCATCTTGTCGTATGAACACAAGCCCGATGCCGCTTGGCCCTTCGCGTTCGACACCTCCCAGGCGTTTCGTCTGAGCGATCACGAGCTCGAGTTGAGTTTGAGCATCACGAACCAGTCCAAAAGTGCGACGCCCGTGGGTTTGGGCTGGCATCCGTGGTTTGTAAAACGCCCGCAAAGTCGTATCAGTTTCAAGGCGGCCGGTCGATGGGAGATGGACGCCGACAAACTCCCCACAGCGCGCACACCCACCCAAGGCATGGAGGTGGAGGCCGCGTTACTCGACGTTGACCACTGCTTTGACGGCTGGAGCGGGGAGCTGCATTTGCGCGACGCGCTGCACCACATTCGCGTGAGTAGCACGTTTACCCGCCTGGTGGTTTGCACCAACACGGCGCTGGATAACATCGCCATCGAGCCGGTGAGCCACGTCAACAACGCGCTGAATCTGATGGCGCGCGGTGTCGCTTCAGCCGAGGCGCTGGGGGTGCGCGTGTTGCAACCGGGCGAATCGATGTCGGCAGAGATGACGATTCGTGTGGACGCCGCCTCGTGACCTCTGCCCACCGATGTGAGGTGGCGCGATGAGCTGGACGGTCGTGTCGCCGCAGCCCTGCGAGTTGGGCGAGTCGCCCTTCTGGCATCCCCACGAGCAAAGTTTGTATTGGGTCGATATCAAAGGCCGCAAGATTCTGCGCGCCAATGTTTTTATGGGCAGCGCCGAGGTTTGGGACATTCCCACTGAATTGGGCGAGCCCGGCTGTTTGGCCCCGGCGGCGGGCGGCGGCCTGGTGATCGCGCTGCGCAGCGGCATTTACCGCGCGCGGGAATGGTGCGGCCCTTTGCAGCGCCTGGCAGGCGCGCCGTATGACAAGGCGCACATCCGTTTCAACGACGGCAAAGCCGACCCGCTGGGCCGGTTCTGGGCGGGCAGTTATTGCGAAGACAAAAGCCCGCGCGCCGAGCTGTTTTGCCTGGACGCCCGGCCTACCGCAGCCCCTGACCGGGCGGGCCTGCTGCGCATGGCAGGTGACGCGGCCGCGGGTTACGCCACGGGCGGCAACGGCCTGGCCTGGTCGCCTGACAGCCGGGTGCTGTATTGGGCCGATACTGCCGCGCACCTGGTGCGCGTCTGGGATTGGGACGCGGCAGCGAACGCCTTGACTGGCGAGCGGGTCTTCCACCAGTTTGCGCCCAAAAGGGTGGCCCAAGCGGCGACGTCGGGGCAAGCCGACCCTGCACCCTACGAGGGACGCCCGGACGGTGCGGCGGTGGACGTATTGGGCAACTACTACGTCGCCATGTACGAAGGCGGCTGTGTCAAAAAGCTGTCGCCCGATGGCGCGCTTTTGGCCACAATACCCGTACCGGCACAATGCCCCACAATGCCGTGTTTTGGCGGCGATGATTTGAAAACCCTCTACCTCACCACCGCCCGTCAGGGCCGAAGCCTCGATGAACTGCAGGCGCTGCCGCAATCGGGCTGCGTCTTCTCGATGCGGGTGGATGTGCCGGGCCTGCCGGTGAATTTTTTCCAGGACTGATGACTGTGCAGGATATTGCCCCTCGAACCCAAAGTGCCAACAGCGCCCACGGCGCTGCCCTGAAGCACATTACCGATCAGGTTAAAAGCGCTGCCGCAGCCCAATCCACGCTGCGCATACGCGGCGGCGGCAGCAAGGATTTTTACCGGCCCTCCGGTGTGCGGGGATTGGAAAGCGACGCAGACGAGTTGCTGGACACCACACCCTTACAAGGCATCGTCAATTACGAACCCAGCGAGTTGGTCGTCACGGTGCGCGCCGGTACACCGCTGGCCGAGCTGGAGGCGGCGTTGGCTGAAAAAGGCCAGTGTTTGCCGTTCGAACCCCCGCATTTTGGCGACCGAACCGCGACCGTCGGTGGCATGGTCGCCGCCGGTCTGGCAGGCCCCGCGCGGGCCAGCATAGGCGGCGTGCGTGACTACGTGCTGGGGCTGGAGCTGCTCAACGGCCGCGCTGAATTGCTGCGTTTTGGTGGCACGGTGATGAAAAACGTGGCGGGTTATGACGTGTCGCGCCTGATGGTGGGCGCCATGGGCACGCTGGGGCTGATCACCGAGGTCTCACTCAAGGTCTTGCCAGTGTTGCCCGCCGAGGCGACGCTGGTGTTTCAAATGGACCAAGCCACTGCGCTCCAACAGTTGAACCTGTGGGGCGGCCAGCCGCTGCCACTGAATGCGAGCCGCTGGCAGGCGCTGGACGCAGCCCTACCTGCGGGTGCGGGCCTGTTGCATCTGCGTTTGCGCGGTGCCAAAGCGGCCGTGCAGGCGGCCATCCAAACCATGACCGGCCAGTTCGCAGGCCAGGTGCTGGACAACATGCAAGCGGCCACCGAATGGCAGCAGTGCCGCGATTTAAAGCTGCCGTTTTTCACCGCTGACGCCTCGGCGTCAGGGGAAGAATTTGAATGGTGGCGTGTGAGTGTGGCGCCTAGCGCCCCACCGTTGGTATTGCCATGGCCGCAACTCATCGAGTGGCACGGTGGATTGCGTTGGATCAAAATGGTGTCGAATAACGCGGAACCTAAGGATAATATAGGTGATAGTTTAAGCAATAACGCTCTATTATTTATAACTAACTCATCAATAAATACGAGACCTGATATTCAAAAAATCTCTAAACTTAATGTTAAAGATATAAATTATAAAATTGCGCAACGCCTCAAAAGCGAATTCGACCCGCAGGGCGTCTTCAACCGCCAGCGCCTTTATGCTGGTTTTTAGTGCCAGTTTCCAGCGCGAATTTTTGGCGCCCATTTGCAAACCCGTGACTGAATCGCTCTCACCCTACTTTGGCCATGCAAACCCATCTCGCGCCTGAATACCAAAACACCGCAGACGGTCAAACCGCCGAGGCCATCCTGCGCAAGTGTGTGCATTGCGGCTTCTGCACCGCCACCTGCCCCACCTACCAACTCCTGGGCGACGAGCTGGACGGCCCGCGCGGCCGCATTTACCTGATCAAGCAGGTGCTCGAAGGCGAAATACCGACCCGCAGCACCCAGTTGCATCTGGATCGCTGCCTGACCTGCCGCAACTGCGAAAGCACGTGTCCCAGCGGCGTCGATTACGGGCATCTGGTGGACATTGGCCGCAAGTTGGTCGATGCCAAAGTGCCGCGTCCCGCCGGTGATAAAGCCCTGCGTTGGGCCTTGAAAGAAGGCATGAACTCGCCGCTTTTCGCCCCCGCCATGAAGATAGGGCAACTGGTGCGCGGCCTGATGCCCGAGTCGCTCAAAAACAAAGTGCCGGCGCGGCAAAACGCGGGTGCCTGGCCCACCCGCACACACGCTCGCAAAGTGCTGCTGCTCAAAGGCTGCGTGCAGCCGTCCATGATGCCCAACATCGACAGCGCCACCGCCCGCGTGCTGGATGCGGCGGGTATTCAGAGTGTGATCGCGAAAAGCGCCACCTGTTGCGGCGCGGTCAAATTCCACTTGAACGACCACGATGGCGGCAAGGCGCAGATGCGCGCCAACATCGACGCCTGGTGGCCGTACCTGGACGGTACCGACTCCGTTGAGGCAATTTTGATGAACGCCTCGGGCTGCGGCGTGATGGTCAAAGACTACGGCCATGTACTCAAAGACGACCCGTTCTACGCCGCCAAGGCGCAGCGAATCAGCGCTCTGACCAAAGACCTCAGCGAGTGGTTGCCCGAGTTGGCCGACGCACTGGCGGGCCAAATCCAACACAAGTTGCAAGCCTCAGGTCAATCCGCCCGCAAGTCGGTGGCCTTTCACCCGCCCTGCACGCTGCAACACGGTCAACAGCTTAAAGGCGGCGTTGAAACCCATTTGGCGCGTCTCGGCTTTGATGTCAAACCGATCCTCAACGAGCCGCATCTGTGCTGTGGCTCGGCGGGCACGTATTCCGTGCTGCAAGCCGATATCGCCTACCAGTTGCGAGACCGCAAATTAGGCCACCTGGCAGACACGCAGGCCGACGTGATCATCAGCGCCAACATTGGTTGCATTACGCACCTGCAAAGCGGCACCGCCACGCCCGTGCGGCATTGGGTCGAAGTGCTGGATGAGGCCTTGGCGCTGCACTAAGCCCTTTTAGACTGTTTCGACGGGCGCCGGTTGCCAGGCAATAGCGCGGTCAAGGTCAAAGCCAAAAAGGGCTCGAAGGCGATCCGCATGGGCTTGAGACGGGCGTCAGACGCCAACACACGGGCGATGACTGGTGGCGGCTCGGACAGCTGCGTCACACCGATCACCAGCGCGATGGTCTGCATCAAGAACACCTGTGCGTCAGCGATGCGCCAGCCGGGAATCTTGGGCACAATCGCAGCCGCCACCTGATCCATCAGCGCGCGCATTTGCAGTTTGAAGTCGAGTGCCGCCGCATCGCCCAGGTTGGCTTCCAGCACGGTGTGTTGCAGCACCATCAAGCGGCGGACGTTTGGGCGATCAGCAAAACTTTTGGCAATGATCTTCGGCAATTGATCCACCAAAGAGGCTGCGCGTTGGCGCTTCACACTTTGCAAAAACGACGCCAGCCAGGTGCTGAATTCAGCGCGCATCAGCTCCAGAAACAAGGTCTCCTTGTTCGCGAAATACAAGTAGGCCGTGCCTTTGGCGACCCCCGCCACTTCCGCCACACCGGCAATCGTGATGGCGCTGAAGTCGGCGTCGGCAAACAGGCGACTGGCAGCGGCCACCAAGTTGGCGCGGCGCTCGTCTTTGGCCTCGGCGCTGCGCGCGCGTTGCCCGGCCATCAAGCCACCAGCGGCAAGCTGCGCTGGCGTTTGCCTGTCAATACAAACAAGGCGTTTGCCACGGCAGGCGCCAGCGGCGGCACACCCGGCTCACCCACACCGGTAGGGTGGCCGGTGCTGGGCAAGATGTAGGTTTCAACCACCGGTGCATCGGCCAGTTTCACCATGGGGTAGTTGTTGAAGTTGGTCTGCTGCACGACGCCATCGACGATGTCAATCTTGCCGTACAAGGCCGCTGTCAGCGCGTAAATAACAGCGCTTTCCATCTGCTGCGCCACGATGTTGGGGTTGACCACGGTGCCGCAGTCAATCGCACACACCACGCGATGGACACGCGGTTTGCCGTCGATCAACGAGACCTCGGCAACCTCGGCGACGATGGAGCTAAACGACTCGTGTAAAGCGACCCCACGCGCGCGCCCGGCGGGCAGGGCGCTGCCCCACTTGGCTTTTTCAGCCGCCAAGTTCAGCACTGCCAGGTAACGCGGCGCGTCTTTGAGCAAAGCGCGGCGCAGGGCCAGTGGGTCTTGTTTGGATTCATACGCGATCTCGTCGATAAAACTCTCAGAGATAAAGCCGTTGTGCGAATGCCCCACCGAGCGCCAGTTGCCAATCGGCACGCCCATCCGTGTGGCCACATGCGTCATGTGCTGGTGCGCAAAACCGTAAGGCAGATTGAACAAGCCTTCCGCTGCGGTTTTGTCGGGTGTATCGACGGGCCCGGCCAAGGCGGGTGCTACACGCTCCAGGAAACGCGGCGTGATGGCGTCACCGGCAGATTGGATCGACAGGGCGCTGAAGCTACCCGGCACGTCCACCGACGCTTTCAGGTGCGCCACCAGCATGGGCCGGTACATGTCGTGCATGGTGTCTTCTTCACGCGACCAGACCACCTGCACCGGGCGGCCACCGCAGTCCATCGCCACACGTACCGCCTGCGCGACGTAATCGACCTCCAGGCGGCGGCCAAAACCACCACCCAACAGCAAGCCGTGCAGCGTGACTTTTTCAATCGCCACACCAGCGACCTGCGCTGCCGCTGCACGGGCCAAGTCGGGCACCTGGGTGCCCGTCCAGATCGTCACCTGGCCGTCTTTCACCTGGGCAGTGCAGTTCATCGGCTCCATCGTTGCGTGAGCCAAAAAGGGTGCGCTGTAGGTGGCCTCAACGACCCGGTGCGCTTTGCCGAGCGCTGTTTTGAAGTCGCCTTTTTCATAGAAGCTGAAGCCATTTTGCGTTTGGGCGATTTGGCTCAGCTGCGCTTGAATCTCTTGGCTGTTGAGTGCGCCCAAGGGGCGCTGCTTCCAAACAGCCTCGACTGCAGCCGCGCCCTGCAAGGCGTGCCAGGTCGTCTTGCCGACGACGGCAAAACCGGCGCTGGCCCCCGCATACGGCTGAAACTGAACAACGCGCTCTACACCGGGGATCGCCATCGCCGCTTTCACGTTGAGGCTGCCCAAGGAGCCGCCCAACATGGGGGACTGGCGCACGGTGGCAAACACCAGGCCTTCAGGGCGAGCGTCGATGCCGAAGCGGGCGCTGCCATCGGTTTTGCCGGGTATGTCGGTGCGCGGGGCGGGGCTGCCGATGAGTTTCCAGTCTTTGCGGGCTTTGGGTGTGACGTCTTTCACGGTCTGCGTGAGAGCACCCTTGGCGAACTCGCCGTAGTGGCCCTTTTTGCCCGACGAATGCTGAATCACGCCTTCGACCACTTTGAGCTCGGCCACGGGTACTTTCCAGGCCTCGGCCGCGGCAGCCAACAGGGTCGCGCGGGCCAAAGCAGCGGCGAGGCGTAAATGGTCCCAGGCGTCCGAGACACTGCTGGAGCCGCCCGTGAGGTTCAAGCCCAACTCGCGCACGGTTTTGTCCAGCAACCAATGCGTGACGCGAATCTTAGCGGGCAACACCTCGCCCTGCATGTCCATGGGGTGGAAAAACAGGGCAGAACGCATCGCCATCACGTTGCCGTAGATCGAATCCGGCCCGGCCTGCTCCAGGCGTATGCGCGGCAAAGGAACATCCAGCTCCTCTGCCACCAACATCGCCAACGCGGTGTGGACGCCTTGGCCCATTTCAGCGCGCGCCATCGCCATCACCACGCTGCCGTCAGGCGCGATTTTGATCCAGCCGTTCATCGCCACTTCGCCCGCCTGTGCGGGCAACATGTGCTCTGGTTTGCCCAGGCGCGAACGCATGGGCATCACACCCCAGCCGACGATCAAAGCGCCCATAGCGCCCAGGCCACCCAAAATCCAGGTACGGCGCTTCATGCTGCGACTCCTTGTGAGGTGGCGGGGCTGGTGATGGCCGCGACAGGGTTGCCCGCCGCGCAGTGAATGGCTTTACGCACGCGCTGGTAGGTGCCGCAGCGGCAGATGTTGGTGATCGCCGCGTCGATGTCAGCGTCAGTCGGTTTGGGGTTTTTCTCCAGGAGCGCCGCGGCTGCCATCAACATGCCGCTTTGGCAATATCCGCACTGCGGCACCTGCTCGGCCACCCATGCGGCTTGCAGGGGGTGGGGTTTGTCGGCGCTACCCAGGGACTCGATGGTGCGGATGGTTTTGCCGGCCACGGAAGACAGTGGCGTCACGCAGGAGCGCACGGCCTGCCCATCCAGGTGCACCGTACACGCGCCGCAGGCGGCGATGCCGCAGCCGAACTTGGTGCCCGTGAGTTTGAGCTCATCTCTGAGCGCCCACAAAAGTGGCATGCTGGGGTCGGCATTGAGTTGGACAGCCTTGCCGTTGAGCTTGAGTTCCATGGGTGCTCCTGAAAGGTTCAGAGTGAATAGTTTGACCGTTCATTCGGTTTAAATGACTTCGGGTCAGATAATAACTGAACCCGGGTCAGTTATGCAAGTGACGCGGCTTCTGTGGATTAAGTGGCCATTTCAAGGCAAACCCGCCCGGATGTCAAAAACCTGCTGAAAAGCCTACTGAAATGCCTACTGACATAACGTTGTCAGTAGCCCTGGCGCACCATCCAGGCTTCATCATTTTCAACTGGAGATTTCTCATGACAACTTCCCTCAACGCCGTCAGCTGGTTCGAAATCGGCACGCAAGACTTGGCGCGTTCAGAAGCGTTTTACGCGACCGTGCTGGGTCGCCCGATGCTGCGCCGCGAACAGATGGGTCCCTCGGTCGGCTCGGTGTTTCCCTACACGGGTGAAGGTGCCGCCAAGGGCGTGGGCGGCGCGCTGCTGTGTGGCCCCAGCGCGCCGGTGTGCGGCGCTGGCGGCACTTTGGTGTATCTTGACGCCTCGCCCTCGCTGGATGGCGCGTTGTCCCGGGTCGAAAGGGCTGGTGGCCAGGTGGCTTTATCCAAACAGGCCTTGCCGCCCGGCATGGGGTTTTTTGCGCACGTGAACGACCCCGACGGCAACCGCGTCGGCCTGTTTGCCATGGCGTAACAAAAAGGGAAGCGCGCACATGCCCAAGAACTGGATCGCCGTCGCCAGTGCCGACCACGCCCGGCGCGGCCGCGACGAAATGTCTCCCGGCTTCATGCAGGTGGGGCACGGCAAACTCGGCCCGCTCAAGCGGGTTTTACCCGGCGACCGGGTGGCGTATTACGCGCCCACGGTCACCATGGGGGCGAAGGACGGTTTCCAATCGTTCGTGTCCATCGGCATCGTGCAAACGGGCGAGCCTTATGCGTTTGACATGAGCGGCTTTGTGCCCTACCGGCGCGACGTGGCGTATCTGAAGGCGAAAGAGGTGTCGATCCTGCCGCTGCTGGACGTTTTCGAATTTGTCGAAGACCGCAGCCGCTGGGGCTACAAGTTTCGTTTTGGCCTGTTTCAGGTGAGTGACCCTGACATGCGAATGATCGCCCGCGCCATGCAGGCAGACTGCAAGTTGCTATCGTTGGCGTAGCGTCACGTCAAGCTCGGTATAGTCCTGCTTCATGCGCCGTGCCGACCGACTATTCCAGCTTGTGCAGCTCATCCGTGGCCGCAGGCTCAGCACGGCGGCGTTTTTGGCCGCACGCCTGGAGGTGTCGGAGCGCACTGTTTACCGTGACGTGGCCGACTTGCAGCACCAAGGCGTGCCGATCGAAGGTGAGGCTGGTGTGGGCTATCGCCTGGGCCAGGGTTTTGAGCTGCCGCCGCTGATGTTTACACAGGACGAGGCGCGCGCGCTCGTGGCGGCAGTGCGCATGGCGCAGGCTTGGCTGGACCCAGCTTTGGCGCGCGAGTCCGAGACGGCCTTGTCCAAAATCCTGTCGGTCTTGCCCGCGGGTGTGCGTGCCGGTGCTGAAGGGCTTGCCCTGTACGCGCCGCTTCCGGCAATCGGCCCGCAAACACAGCAGACCTTGCAGACTTTGCAGGCCGTACGCGAAGCAGTGCATGCGCAACGCAAGTTGCAACTGCTGTACCGCGATTTGTCGGGCGAAGCTTCCGAGCGATGTGTGCGGCCTTTGGGCTGTTTCTTTTGGGGTAAGGTCTGGACGCTTGCGGCCTGGTGCGAACTGCGCCAGGACTTCCGCAGTTTCCGCGTCGACCGGATTGACAATATGGTCTCGCTGGATCAGACGTTTCGCAATGAGCCTGACAAAAGTTTGGCGGAGATGCTGCGCCGCGTGGATGCAAATTTCAAGATTTAGATTTCAATCATACCCATTCTGGGGTTTATTGAAGTCTTTTTTTGACCGCTGCCGCCTAGTATGCAGATATTCAGGATATAGGCCTCGCATCATATAGATATTATGCTATACAAAATATAGTAAATAGGTGTTTGATCTGGCCGCTTTTTCACTTGCAAATGTGCTTTTTCGAATGCGGCGACAATCGGCGTCCAGCCCTTTGCAATGCCTGTCTCATTACGCGCGATGCCGTGTTGACACAAGTTACCACACAGGTCGATGAAGTAGCTTTCACCCTCCCTTCACTTTAAGGACACGACCATGCCAACCGTACTCGACAAAGTCATCTATACCGCCAAAGCCCACACCACCGGGGGCCGCGATGGCATCTCCGTCACCGACGACGGCCTGCTCAACGTGAAGTTGTCGCCCCCCAGAGCCATGGGTGGCGCGGGCGTGGGCACCAACCCCGAACAATTATTTGCTGCCGGTTATTCAGCCTGCTTCATGGGCGCGATGAAACACGTGGCAGGCATGAAGAAACTGGCGATCCCTGCAGATGCCGCGATTGACGCCAGCATCGACATCGGCCCGATTCCGGCGGGTTTTGGCATCGCCGCCAAGTTGGTGGTAAGCCTGCCTGGCATGGACCGCGCCGTGGCGCAAGACCTGATCGACACGGCACACAAGGTGTGCCCGTATTCCAACGCCACGCGTGGCAATATCGTGGTGGATCTGTCGCTGGCTTGATGCTGGCTTTGGATCAATCAGTCTGGGCCAGCGGCCAGACTGATCGACAGCCTGCGCTTCATGGGCGCTTGGCTAGCGCAGTTTCTTAGCGTGCCAGCGCGGCCTCGATGTCCTTGGCCATGCTTTGAGGTGTGTCGGTCGGCGCATACCGCTTGACGACGCTGCCGTCTTTGCCCACCAGGAACTTGGTGAAATTCCATTTGACCGCCTTGCTGCCCAAGAGGCCCGGCGCTTCGGCAGTGAGCCATTGGAACAAAGGGTGCGCGCCCGAGCCGTTCACGTCGATTTTTTCCATCATCGGAAAACTTACGCCGTAGTTGAGCTGGCAAAACTCGGCGATTTCGCCGTTGCTGCCGCTGTCTTGCGCGCCAAACTGGTTGCACGGAAAACCCAGCACCACCAGGCCTTTGTCGCCATAAGTCTTATGCAATTCTTCAAGACCGCCAAACTGCGGCGTAAAGCCGCAGGCACTGGCGGTGTTGACGATCAACATCGCCTTGCCTTTGAATTTGTCGAGCTTGACGGATTTGCCCTGGATGTTGTTGGCGGAAAAATCGTAAACGGTGGACATACAACTCCTATCAAGAAAAGGGGCGCGGGTTATTCCAATTTCAAATCATTCGTGAACCTTGTTGCGCCTCCTGGCCGTGCTACAGCACGGTCTTCGTCGGCACGCCTAGTTCACAAATGATTTGGAAATGGAATTAGGTCAAATCAAGGCGCAAAATTTCAAGTTCCATGTAAGCGGTGTGATGCCGGTGGGTCAGGCCGCCACACTGACAGCAATGATGCCACCAATATCAAACTGCCGCCAGCCAAAGTGCGTAGCGTGATGTCGCCGGCGCCCAGGAGGCTCGCCGAGACGCTGGCAAAAATCACTTCGGTCAACATGATCAGCGACGTGGCGCTGGCGCTCAAGCGGGCTGCCCCATACTGAAGCGCCAAATTGCCCAAAAGAAATGCCACGCTGATCCCCATGGCTGCGGGCAGCCACGCCAAGGATGGTGCGGGCAGGGCATTCACCCAGCCTGAATGTGTGCCGATCGAGGCAACCAGCAGCGACATGATCGCCCCACCGCCAAACATGGCCACCATGCGGGAGGACTCGGGCGTCGCTACCAATTTTTTGAGCAGGATATTGGTCATGGCGAAAAAGAAGCCGCCCATGAGCGCCAGCCAATCCGGCAGGCTCGACGGCAAGGGCCACGCCGATTCGGGTGTTTTCAGGATCACCACCACGCCCGCGAGTGCCAACACCAGGCGCGCCAATGAACCCAAAGTCGGCCGCTCCCCCAGCAAAGGCCAGGCCAGCAACACGGCCCAGGCGGGCATCAGGTAAAACAGGAGTACGACACGCACAACGTCGCCCACAGTTACCGCCCAATTGAAGCCGACATTGGTGAGACCGGACGCCAGCAGAAGCAACCACAAAAGCGGTTGTTTGCCAAATGCGCGCCAGCCACCCGGACGCAAAGCCAGAATACACACCACAGAGAAAATGAAGATAAATGCCGTCGCCCACAGTGGGTGTACGCCATGGCCCTGCAAGATGCGAAATGGCCACCACGAGAGGCCGAAAACAAAAGCGTTGAAGGTCAACGCCAATGCAGCAAGTAGCCCGTGATTTATTTTCACTTTGGATTCAGAGCGAGGAAAGGTGAAACGTTCGCGTTGAGGGTTTCGAAGGCCTCGACAGGCTCAGCCTGTAGGGGAAAGTAGGCTTCACGAGGTCGAATTTTTCATTCAGTAGCGCAATGGGTGCGAGGCTAGGCGCGAGCCCGCAGACAGTTCGGCAACTCTTAAAGCTCCCGAATTCCATTGCCAAATCATTCGTGAAATAGGCGTACCGACGACGACAGTGCTACAGCACGGCTAGGAGGTACAACGACATTCACGAATGATTTGACAATGGAATTAGCCGTGCAGGTTGTCGTTGCGGGCTATGTTCAGCAAATGCTCCACCTCCGCCTTGTGGTGGATGCAATTGCTTTTATGCCAACGGTAAATCAACCACATCACGCTACTGATCACCAGGCCAAACCCGGCGATCGCGCCGAAGGGTGACAACCCCACACGCGGCGACACGCTGACGCTGTAGAGCACACCCAGCACCAGGATAGAGAGGTTTTCATTGAAGTTTTGCACCGCAATGGAACGCCCGGCGCCCATCAGGTTGTGCCCACGGTGTTGCAACATCGCGTTCATCGGCACAACCATGAAGCCGCCCAGTGCGCCCAGCAAGATCAAGAAGGGCGCAGCCAGCCAGACGTTGTCGATAAAGATCAGGGCAATCACTGCAAACCCCATGGCAATGCCCAAAGGGATGACCCGTGGCCCATCGACCAGGCGCATGCGCACGGACGCAAACACAGCGCCGCCCGCCAAACCAATCGCCACCACACCCTGCAAGGCCGAAGCTTGTGTAACCGTATAACCCAGCGCCACAGCAGCCCAAGTCAGCACAATGGTTTTTAGGTTGCCAGCGACACCCCAGATCAAGGTGGTGGAGGCCAAGGATATTTGCCCCAAGCGGTCGCGCCACAAACGCAGGTTGCACTTCCAGAAGTCGGGCAAGAGCGTGGCCGGGTTTTTCGGCATGGGGCGCATCTCGACACCTGTGTCGGGGATATGCATATTGAAGACGGCGGCCGTCAAATAGACGGCGATCAAGACGCTGATGGCCGCCTCAGGTGCCGTATCGATACCGGTTTCAAGCCATGGCAAATCCAGCGACAACAAAGCAGCGGCAACTTTCGCCCCCACCAACTGCCCGCCCAGCAACACGCCGAAAATGATCGAGGCAATCGTCAAACCTTCGATCCAGCCATTGGCCTTGACCAGTTGCGAGGCCGGCAACAGTTCAGTCAAGATGCCATATTTGGCAGGCGAATAGGCCGCGGCACCCAGGCCCACAATCGCGTAAGCAAGCAGTGGGTGGGTGCCAAACAGCATCATCAGGCAACCCACAATCTTGATGAAGTTGCTGATCAACATCACCTTGCCCTTGGGCATGGAGTCGGCAAAGGCGCCCACAAAGGGCGCCAAAATCACGTAAAAAAGCGCAAACATCGGCACTAATGCGGCCTGTTGCCACTGCGGCGCGCCTTCGGTACGGAGCAACTGGATCGCCGCGACAAACAGGGCGTTATCTGCCAGCGAGCTGAAAAACTGCGCCAGCATGATGGTGAAAAAACCGCGTTTCATTCGCAAGGGGGGCGCATCAGTTCTCCTGAGGTCCAACGATTTGTGTCTATTATGTAAAGCTATTAGGGTTATAGCACGAGGCCCATGTCAAAAACCTACAGTGATACCCTCTGGCAAATTCTGATAGATAAGCCTTTTGTCCTGAACCCATGCCACGTCCGATTCAAGCCACCGTCCACAGTTCCGCACTGACCCACAATCTGGCCCGAATACGGCAGGAAGTGCCCGATGCCCGCGTTTGGGCCGTGGTCAAAGCCAATGCTTACGGGCACGGCATCGAGCGCGTGTTTGACGGACTACGCGGTGCGGACGGTTTTGCGCTGCTGGATTTAAACGAAGCCGAACGCGTGCGCGCGCTGGGCTGGCGTGGCCCGATCTTGCTGCTCGAGGGTGTTTTTGAGCCGCGCGATCTGGAACTGTGCTCGCGCCTCTCGCTATGGCACACGGTGCACTGTGACGAACAGATCGACATGTTGGCCAGCCATAAAACCAATGTCCCGCACCGGGTCTTTTTGAAAATGAATTCGGGTATGAACCGCCTGGGTTTTGCCCCCGAGCGATATCGCGCGGCGTGGACGCGCCTGAACGCGCTGCCCCAGGTGGACGAGATCTCGCTGATGAGCCACTTCAGCGATGCTGACACGGCCAAAGGCGTGGCGGCGCAATTGCGCACTTTTGACGCCGCCGCGCAGGATTTACCGGGCGAGCGCTCCTTATCGAACAGCGCGGCGAGCTTGCGCCACGCGACGGTGGTGACCGACTGGGTGCGCCCCGGCATCGCGCTGTACGGCAGTGCACCGGATTTCCCGCTGCACAGCGCAGCAGATTGGCTCTTGCAACCCACGCTCACGCTGCAAAGCAAAATCATCGGCGTGCAGGATTTACAAGCGGGCGACAGCGTGGGTTATGGCTCAAGTTTCATCGCCGACGCGCCTACGCGTATTGGCGTTGTCGCCTGCGGCTACGCCGACGGTTACCCGCGCCATTGCAGTACCGGCACACCCGTGTTGGTGGGCGGCCTACGCACACGGATGGTGGGGCGCGTGAGTATGGACATGATCACAGTGGATCTGTCGTCATTGCCAGACGCGGGCTTCGGCGCTGAGGTGACGCTGTGGGGGCGTGCGGCGAATGGCGCAGTGTTGTCGATTGATGAGGTGGCGCAGGCTGGCGGCACTGTGGGGTATGAGTTAATGTGTGCGCTGGCGGCGCGGGTGCCGGTGATGGCCGTGTGAAATAGCTGATTAAAAATAATACCCAAATTGGGTATTATCGGGCTTCTCAGACGTCCTGAAATCAAGATTCGTGAGGTATTGGACTTCTAGGTCTCGTGAATATTGGATAGTATGCTATATAAAATGCAGCAACATTATCCCCTTAGCTGCGCGGCAAAAGTCTCCAACCCGGCGTAAAACCCGGCCAGGCCGATGACCAGCAGCCGATCTGGCCCGTTCGGTTGTGCCCCAGGCGGCAGTTTTTGCAGGTCGATGCGCCGCCCCACGAGTTGCAACAAGTAGCGTTGACCTGACAAGTCAGTGAGCCAGCCTTTCGCGCGGACCACGCCATTATTCTCGGCACGCAACGCTTCGAGCAGCCGCTCTGGATCCAGTGGCGCATCCAGCAACAGCAGTTCACTCACAAAAGTATCCGTCGCAAAGGCGCGGCCCGAGCCCGGGGCTTGTGCTGTCCAGCGCGCCAGTTGATCAGCCGCCACGCCTTGTTCTGCAACACGCGGCTTGCGGTGAAAACCCAAGACCAGATCCGCCGGTACTTGGGCCTGGGTCGCAGGTATTAGCGGCGTGCCTGGGGCACACACCGTTTTGAGCCACGCGTTCAAGTCCGCCAACACCGCCGGGCTGCACAGCTCAACCTTGTTGACAATGAGCAGATCGGCGTCCCGCATTTGCTGGCGCACCAGCTCGCCCACGTAGGGGTCTGCGCTGCGCTGGCGGATGGTCTCCGAATCCACCATCAGCACAATGCCGTCGATTTGCAAGCCGGGCAACAAGCGGGCTGAGCGCGCCACCGCGCCCGGCAAGGCAACGCCGCTGGTTTCGATGAGGATCAGGTCAGGTGGCGGCTGGCGTTGCAGCACGTCTTGCAGCGCGCCGATGAGATCTGAGCCAAAGCTGCAGCAAACACAACCGCCAGCCAGCGCCATGACCGAACCATCCGCACCTTCAATCAGATCGGCATCGATGGTGAGTTCGCCGAAATCGTTGACCATCACCGCAATGCGCCGCCCGCCCGTGTGGCGCAGCAGGTGGTTGACCAGCGTGGTCTTGCCAGCGCCAAGATAGCCGCCGACCACGAGCACAGGTGTCACGCTGACCACTGCCCCTGAAGCGGCTAAGCCTGAAACAGGCGTCCGCCCTGCACCGTGCCCCAGACGCGGACATCCTTGAGCGCTTGGGGCGCAACTTCCGTGGGGTCGTCCTCCAGCACGCAGAAATCGGCGCGTTTGCCGCATTCGATGGAACCGATTTCATGGTCTAGTTGAAGGGTGTAGGCGGCACCCAGCGTGATGGCTCGAAGCGCATCGGGCACTGAAATCCGCTCCTGCTCGCCCAGCACGCGACCCGATGCGGTTAGCCGGTTCACAGCACACCAGGCGGTAAACAGCGGCCCCAGCGGCGTCACCGGGGCGTCGCTGTGGATGGCGAAAGGCACGCCGGTGCGTTGGGCTGTGGCGCAGGCATTCATGCGTTCGGCGCGCTCGGGGCCGACCGTCGTGTTGTAGTGTTGGTCCCCCCAGTAAAAATGGTGGTTGGCAAACAAGTTGACGCACATACCCAGCGCCTTCATACGCCTGAACTGCGCGGCATCGGCGAGCTGGCAATGCTGCAAGTTAAAGCGATGATCCCGCGTGGGAACAGCTTGAAGCGCTGCGGCCATGCAGTCCAGCGCCAGCTCGGTGGCCTCGTCGCCGTTGGTGTGGGTGTGCACTTGCACGCCGTGTTGCAGGGCCAGCTGGTAACACGCCCGGATGGTCTCGGGCGCGGTGTACCACAAGCCGTTGGGCGCACCGTTGTAATACCCGGGCCAACGCATACGCGCAGAAAAGCCCTGAATGGAGCCGTCTGCGATCACCTTGATGCGGCCCAGGCGCAGGCGCTCGGTACTGAGCTTGCCCAGTTCAACCGCCCGGTCGACGGCCCGTGAAGGCGTATCACCCATGAGCCGGAGCAAGGGCACCAGACGCAGTGGGTAATCAGTCTCACCCGTGATACGCAGCAAGCGGGCCAGCTCAGGCTCCAGGAGGGTGGCTGCCAAATCGGTGGCGGTCGTCACACCGGCCCGAACCGCAAGCTTGGCAAAGGCGCGAACGCCGAACTCATCACCCGAGGCGAAGGATCTATCCAGCCCTACTTGGGCAAAGGCCGGCATCATGGCCTCAGGCCCCTTGAGCTCGCCGGTGGGCAGACCATCGTCGCCCAGCGGGATGCCGGGGTGATCCATACCGGCACGCAGGTAGTCGATGGCTTGCAGCGCGACCGAGTTCACGTTCAAAATGTGGCCGCTTGCATGAAAGAGGCCGACCGCGCGTGTCGTGCTGACTCGGTCCAGTGCATCGCGGCTGACGCGGCTCGCGCCAAAATAAATGGGATCGAAGCCCCAGGCCAAAAGCGGGCCATCGGCTTGCTTACGCGCTGCCTCAGCCAATTGTTGAATCACCGCCTCCAGCGACTGGCAGCCCGGCCAGACGCGGCCATCGGGGTCTTGCAGGTCGAAGTAACCACAGTAGGTGTAGCGCCACATGGAGCCGGCCATCAGGTGCGAATGCCCTTCCACTAGGCCCGGCAGGATGACTTTGTCTGCAAATCGCTCGTCCAGTGCGTAGGGGCCCCAGCCGACCAGTTCATCCAACGCGCCGACACCCAGGATGCGCCCGTCGCGCACGGCCACATGCGTCGCCTCGGGGCATGACGGATTCATGGTCAGAATTTTCCGGGCGCTGTAGATCGTGGTGCTCATTGTGGGCGGGTTGGTAGTCGCTGGGAGAGTCAAGAAAAGACCAGGTCAAGGAACAATCATACCTAAAATGGGTATGATTGAGTCTCAAAAATGCGCAGAACGCAGATTTGCGACAATATTGAGCTATAGGTCTCGTGTTTATTTAATAGTATGCTATATATTATATAGCACTATTCGCTTCCGCGCTGCACGACAAAACTCACTACGGTGGCGCAAGAGCCGCCGATATTGAGCGTCTGGATGCGCTGTGCATCGTCAATCTGGTAATCCCCCGCCTGGCCTGTGACCTGTTTGGCAGCGTCAAACAACATGCGTGCGCCCGTCGCACCCACGGGGTGCCCGCCGCCAATCAGACCGCCGCTCATGTTGACCGGGCAGCGCCCTGTGGATTCAATGCTGCCGTCTTCCACCGCCTGCCAGCTTTGGCCGGGCGCGGTCAGGCCCAGATGGTCGATGGCCATGTATTCGGTGGTGGTGAAGCAGTCGTGGGTTTCTACGCCGTCAACGCCCTCAATTCCAGTCAAGCCCGCGCGCCGCCAGGCGTCTTCAATCGTCTGGCGCACATGCGGGAACACATAGGCTGCGCCCTGGCTGCGTTCGAGTTTGTCTTTGAAGCGCAAGCCCGCGTTGTGATGGCCCCAACCGGCGATGCGGGCCAGGCTGTTCATCGAACGGCCAAGCGATTTGGCATGTTGATGGGCGAATTTCTCAGAGGCCAGCACGAGCGCGCAGGCGCCGTCGGTGATCTGCCCGCAGTCCTGGCGGCGCGAGCCGGGCTCGATGACGGGGTTGGCCACATCGTCATCGGTGAAGGCGATGGGTTCAAACTGCCATTTGCGCGTTTGCGCCAGCGGGTTGCGTTTGGCGTTGGCGTAGTTCAGCTCGGCAATGCGGTTGAGGTATTTGCGGTCCAGCCCGTAGCGGCGGTCATACTCCTGTGCCATCAAACCGAAGGCTGCTGGCCACATGAATGTGCAATCGATGTCTTCATGACCCTGCCAGGCGGCCGCATTCTGGTTGACGGAAGCCTGGTCACCCGGCAGGTTTTTGAACTCTTCGACGCCCAGCACCAAAATGCAATCGTACCGACCAGCTTCAATTTCCGCCATTGCCGTGAGCACCGCGAGCGACGAGGACGCACAGGCGCCTTCATGCCGCATCGCAGGCACGCCCCATAACTCAGGCACCACCTGCGCCACCATCGACCCCAGATGCGCCTGCTGGCGTTGCAATTCGCCAAACGCATTGCCCACGTGGATGCTATCGATGCTTTGCGCGGGCAATGAACACGCCTCCAGCGCGTTCAGCGTGGCTTCGCGCGTCATATCTGAGATGTCCTGGCCATGCCGAGACCAGGCTTTGGCAAAGTCGGTTTGGTAGCCGCCCAGAATATAGGTAGGTGTGCTCATTGAAGTCTCCTTTTACAAGTTAGCCAAACGTGCCCGTGCAGCGTCGTATTCCGCAGCCAGTTGATCGACCAGCTTGGCGACCGGTCGTACGGATTTGATCTGCCCAATGCCTTGGCCGGCTGCCCAGACATCCATCCACTTTTTCGCAGTGATGGTTTGATTGCTGTCGTAGCGGCGATCAGGCGCCGCGGGCATGTTGGCCGGGTCCAGGCCATTGGCACGCAGCGAGGGCTGCAGCCAACTGGCGGGTGTGCCGGTGATGCCCGCGCTGACCACCAGGTCATCTGCCGTGCAGTCGACCAGCATTTGTTTGTAGGCGTCAACGGCCATGCTTTCCTGTGTGGCGATGAAACTCGTGCCCATGTAAACCAGATCCGCACCACAAGCTACCGCCCCGGCGACACCCCAGCCATCACTGATGCCGCCACCCAGAATCACCGTACCGTCAAAAAATTCGCGCACCGCCCGCACAAAGGCGTAGGGCGACAAAAACCCGGTGTGTCCGCCTGCACCGGCACTCACGCAGGCCAGGCCGTCAGCACCCGCTTGCACCGCTTTCTTGGCAAGGCTCAAGTTAATCACGTCGGCATACACCACACCTCCGTAGGCATGCACCACCTCGATGGCCGGTTTGGGGCTGCCCAGGGCAGTGACGACAATGGGTGGTTTGAATTTGGCAATAAGTTCCAGGTCTTCGGGCAGGCGTGTATTGGAGGAGTGCGTGACGAGGTTCGCGCACCATGGCCCGAGCAAGTCACCCCCCAACGCATCACGCGCCTGCGCCAATCCTTCGGTGATCTGCTGCATCCATTGAAACAACTGCGAAATGGGCCGCGCATTGGGCGTGGGAAACGCGCCGACGATGCCCGCGCGGCAGGCCGCCAGCACCAGTTCTGGGCCAGAGATGAGGAACATCGGCGCGGCCACCACCGGCAGGCGAAGTGTGAAACCGGCATAACGCATACGTGTGTGGGCCGGGGTGCTTAAAACATCGCTCATCTTGTCAACGACCATCCTATTTATTCGGCCGCTTTGAAGCCGGAAATCCTGACTGCCTCAGCCCAGCGTTTGGATTCGGCCTGCGCAAAACGCGATGTGTCTTCGGGCGTGGTGGGCATGGGTTCGAACGCCATCGCCGCCCATTTGTCGCGGATTTCGACGCTCCTTAAGGCTTTCACAAATTCGGTGTTGAGGCGGCTGACAATCGCATCCGGTGTGCCCGCGGGCGCGGCAATTGAGGACCAAATATAGATGTCCAGCTCCGGGTAACCCTGCTCCCGAAACGTTGCCAGATTGGGTGCCAGTGCCGAGCGCTGCGGGCTGGTGATGGCGATGACTTTGACCTTGCCCGAATCCACATGGGGCTTGACCGCCAAGAGCGGCAGAAACGCCGCGTTGACTTGCCCGCCCACCAGGTTCTGCACGGCCGGCGGTGTACCGTTGAAGGGCACGTGCGTCATGTCC
>JANOXL010000295.1:0-1786 GCA_031418395.1 Rhodoferax sp.
CTCGCCAACTTTGGTCTGCTGCGGCGCAAGCCAGCCTCTCCAGTGACATCGGTTCGGCCTACCAAACGGCGCTGGCCGTGCGTCAACTGCGTATTGTGCGCGGCGAGCGGCCCCGAGGTTTCAAAATCGGCTTTACCAACCGCAACATCTGGCCGGTGTACGGTGTGTTTGGGCCGATTTGGGGCACAGTGTATGACAGCAGCTTGACGCTGTGCGACGGCGACGCCCGCCTGCCGCTGGCCACCAGTTGCCAGCCTCGGCTGGAGCCGGAAGCGGTGTTCGGGATGCGTTCAACGCCACCGGCAGGCGCGTCCGTGCAAGAGCTTTTGGACTGTATTGACTGGGTGGCACCTGGTTTTGAGATTGTGCAATCCCACGCGCCGAGTTGGAAGTTCACCGCGGCCATGACCGTCGCCGATGGTGGCCTGCATTCGCATCTGATCGTCGGGCGACCCGTCAAAACCCACACTTTTGCCGACTCGGCCGATGCCTTCAACGCACGTTTTGAGGCTTGCAGCAATCGCCTTCAGAAAAATGGTGCCGTAATGGAGGTAGGCCAAGGGCGCAATGTGCTGGGTAGCCCGTTGCTGGCGCTGCACCATTTTCTTGTCGAATTGCGCCAATGCCCCGGCGCGCCTGAGCTTCTGCCGGGTGACGTGGTGACCACCGGCACCTGGACAGACGCCTGGCCAGTGGCGCCCGGTGAACAATGGCGCTCGGATTTCGACGCGCCTTTGTCGGCGCTTTCTGTGACCTTCGACTGAGACACCCACTTCATGGCTTCTTTACCCCAAATTCTCGCGTTTGACATTTTTGGCACGGTAGTGGACTGGCACGGCAGCATCAGCGCCGAAGTAAACGCACTGAAATTGACAGGCGCTGCAGGACCGGTGGACGGCGGCGAATTTGCCTTGGCCTGGCGTGCCGGTTACCAGCCCGCCATGCGTCGCGTGATGAGTGGCGAGCTGGGTTGGACGCTGATCGACGACTTGCACCGGATGATCTTGGACGAGATTTTGCAAAAGTTCGGCATCACCCATCTCAATGAAGAGCAGAAGCGGCATCTGAACAAAGTCTGGCATCGCCTCGTCGCTTGGCCGGATGCCGTGGCGGGCCTGACCCGTCTCAAAAGCAAATTCACCATTTGTTCACTCTCCAACGGCAATATCGGGCTACTCACCAACATGGCCAAACACAATGGTTTACCTTGGGACTGCGTGTTGTCGGCGGAAGTATTCAAAGCCTACAAACCCCATCCTTCCACCTATTTGGGTGTGGCCAAGGTGTTTGACCTGCCGCCCGTTGACGTCATGCTCGTCGCCGCGCACCACGACGACCTGGCCGCTGCGCGCGCCTGCGGGCTACAGACCGCCTACATCGAACGTGTCGCTGAATTTGGCCTTGCCAACCCGAAAGACGTGTCGCCCCAAGCGGGCAATACCTACCACGCCCGGGATTTCAACGCCTTGGCCGATCAACTCGGTTGCCGTTGAAAGCGCGGCATGGTATTTGAGCCGCTGCTGTTTGGCGAGTTGTTGGCGCTGGGTTTGTTGATCGGCTACTTTGCCGGTTTGCTGGGCATTGGCGGGGGCATGTTGATCGTGCCGTTTTTGGTGTTTGTGCTCACGGCAAAGGGTTTTCCAGAGGCGCATATCGTCAAGACGGCGGTGGCGACCTCCCTGGCAACCATTTGTTTTACCTCGTTGTCGTCGGTGCGGGCGCACCATCAACAGGGGGCGGTTTTGTGGCCTGTCGTACTGGTGCTTGCGCCGGGCATCATCGTCGG
>JANOXL010000296.1:0-9979 GCA_031418395.1 Rhodoferax sp.
GTGCACTGGCTCACGAGAGCTCAACGCAATTTGTATAACAAAGTATGGGTTTTTTGACTGCGAAATCATGACGAAAAATGTAAAAACTTGGGTTCATAAACTGGCCACTGGCTTACTGTGCGGTTTAACTGCCTGGTCGGCGCTTAACCTGCCGGCGGCAGCACAAACGGCGCTGCCGGGCACGGTCAAACTGGTCGTCGGTTACGCCCCCGGTGGCCCGGTGGACACGGCGGCGCGCCAGTTTGCGCCGCATTTTGCGCGGGAGCTGGGCGTGACGGTGGTGGTCGAGAACCGCCCTGGCGCGGCAGGTGCCTTGGGTGGCGATGCGGTGGCCAAGTCAGCTTTTAACGGGCCAGCTGGTTTGTTGCTGTTTTTTGCCGCCAGCCCGACCTTGACGATCACGCCACACCTGCTCAAAGCCATGCCGTTTGATCCGGTGAAAGACATCGTGCCGATTGCGCCCCTGGTGAGTTACGCGAACGTGCTAGTGGTCAACAAAAACCAGCCCTACAAAACCCTGCCGGAACTGATCGCCTATGCCAAAGCCAACCCCGGCAAAGTTACTTACGGCTCGGCTGGCATCGGCGCGAGCAACCACTTGAGCGGCGAGTTGCTGGCCGCACGCACTGGTACCGAGATGACGCATGTGCCCTACAAAGGCAGCGCTCCGGCCATGACGGATGTCATCGGCGGCCAGATCAGCATGATGTTTGACATCCCCAACGTGGCGCGTGGCCACATTGCCGGTGGGAAAGTGGCGCCATTCGCTGTGACTTCGCGCGAACGCAATACCTCCATGCCCGCCGTGCCCACCCTTACCGAGTTGGGCGTGGCGGATTACGACGTGACCGGCTGGTTCGCCCTCTTCGGCCCGCCCCGCATGCCCGCCGACCTGCTGACCCGCTTGAACGAAGCCGCCCGCAAGGCGCAGGCCAATGACGAGCTCAAAGCCCGCTGGGTCGAATCCGGCTTCGACGTGTGGGTTGGCCCGCCGCAACTGCTGGGAGAGCGACTGGTGAAGGAGCTGGCGCTGTGGGGGCCAGTGACCAAAGGTATTCCACAACAGTAGGGGATTTCGTATCACGCACCTGCGCCATCTGCTTGCTGCTGCGTTTTGCGCCACAGCAGCTTCAAGTCCTGTACTTGCCGTTGACGTCAGCGGCTTGCTCGACTTGCGCCTGGTCGCGACCGATACCCGCCAAAGTGGTTTGAAAGCGGGTCTGGACAAAACCCGTTTTGACCAGGGCGGCGGCGGTTTGCGCCTGGGGGGCGGTTTTTTGAAGCTCGAAGGTGATCTGACCCATTCGATTGGCGCGACGGTCATCGTCAGCGCGCAGGACGACCGCGTCGGCCTGCTGGACATCAATGAGGCCTGGCTGGAGTGGCGCCCCGTGCCATCAAGCGCCTGGAAATCGCAGGTCAGGGTCGGCGCGTTTTTCCCGGCTTCGAGCCTTGAGTTTGATTACGGCAGTATCAGTTGGACACCGCGCGACACCATTTCCAGTTCGGCGGTCAATAGCTGGATTGGTGAAGAGTTGCGCACGGTCGGATTCGAATACAAGTTGTCAAGAAACGGCAAACAGGCTGGGTCTGCGCACAGTTACGGGCTGACAGCTGGCGTTTTTGCGGCAAACGACCCGGCGGGCTCCCTCATCGCTTGGCGCGGCTGGTCTGTCAGTGACCGCATCACTGGATTGCGTGAATCCATTCCTTTGGCCAATCTGCCGGTATTTCTGCCTGGGGGTGGCTTGCCGAACCAAAGCCGCGCCGTCAACGCGTTTCGCGAACTGGATCAGCGGCTGGGTGTGTATGGAGCGGCCCATTACGCCAATGCCCAAGGTTTTGAAGCCACCGTCATGCGTTATGACAACCGGGCCGACCCGATGGTTTTGAAGAGCGGCCAATACGCCTGGCTGACCCGTTTTAACCACCTGAGTGCGAAAGTCACCGGCGTGGGCGGCTGGGACTTTACCGTGCAGTCCCTGCAAGGCGACACCTTGATGGGACCCTCAGCGGTTTACCTCGACTTTAGCGCGTGGTATCTATTGGCCACTCGGCCGTTGGGACCTGGAACGATCGCACTTCGCGTTGACAGCTTCAACACCACCGAGCGGCGCGAAGATATTCTCCCTGGCGACCCCAATGGCGAAACGGGGCAAGCGCTGGCGCTGGCTTACCACTGGCGGATCAAACCCGGCGTGGCCTTGGTCACCGAGTGGCTGACCGTGCAAAGCGACAGGCCAGCCCGCGCACTCTTGGGAGGCCCATTGTCCAGAACGGAAAGCAGCCTTTCCACCAGCTTGCGCCTGACTTTTTAAACTCGTCATTCCCTTCCTAAATCATCCGTGAACGTCGTTGCACCTCCTAGCCTTGCGCAAGCACTGTCGTCGTCGATGCGCCTAATTCACGAATGATTTAGAAAGGGAATCAGGCCAGCGGCATGGGAATCGACTGGCCGAAATTGCGGCGATTCTCGTCCAGGCGCTTGTTCCAATCGGTGCGCCAGGCGGCAAATGCTTCGGCGGGCATTGGTTTGGCAATGAAGTAGCCCTGCGCTTCGTCGCAGCCGAGTTTTTTAAGCGCGTGGTAAGTGGCGGCGTTCTCTACGCCTTCGGCAACCACGCTCAAACCGAGGTTGTGGGCCAGGTCGATGGTGGAACGCACAATCATCGCGTCGCCTTTGACTTTCTCCATCGCCAACACAAACGACTTGTCGATTTTGAGCTGATCTACCGGGAGTTGTTTGAGGTAGGCCAGCGATGAATAACCGGTGCCAAAATCGTCAATTGAGAGCTTGAATCCTCTCTCGTGCAAGCGGTTCAAAGTGACAAGAGCGCGCTGCGGGTCGTCCATGATGGCGCTTTCGGTGATCTCCAGGCAAAGGCCACTGGCGGGCACCGAATGCCGCTGCAAAATCGTATCCAGCCGAGACGGGAATTCGATATCCAGCAAGTCGCGGGTTGACAGGTTGACCGCCACTTGAAAAGGCATCCCACCTGCTTGAAGCCCATGCCATAGGGTCGCCGCTTCGTTGAAGACCCACAAGGTCAGTTGTCGCACAAAACCAGTTTGCTCGGCGAATGGGACGAACGCCATGGGCGGCAATAGTCCGCGAACCGGGTGTTGCCAACGCACCAGCGCTTCCGCCGCGTTCGGGCTGGATTGCAATTGCGTGATTTTGGGTTGCAGGTAGAGGCGCAACTCCCCATGCTCCAGTGCATGGCGCAATTCGCTGAGCAGCGACAGCGTCTGGCTGCTGCCGGAATCCAGTGTCGGGTCGTACAACTGGATGCCGGTGGTGCGGCGCTTGGCTGAATACATCGCCACTTCGGCGTGGCTGAGCAAGGTGTCTGCATCGGCGGCGTCCAAAGGCCAGCAGGCGATGCCAATCGCAGCAGACAGATCAATCGCCTGATCGGCGAATTCAAGTGGCGCCTCAAACGCAGCGGCCACCGCCCGGGCTTGCCCAAGCGCTTGTTCAGCGCCGGCGTTCGACAGCAAAATGGCAAATTCGTTGCCGCCCAGCCGGGCGACCAGGTCTTCGGCTTGCAAATTCAAACCCATCAAGCGTTTCCCGACGGCTTCAAGTACGCTGTCGCCAAACGCGTACCCCAAAGCGTCGTTGATCACCTTGAATCGATCTAAATCAAGCACCAGCACCGCCAAAGAGCGCTCGCCGCCGGTGGTCAGGCCCATCCCGCGAATGGCGGTCTGCACACCTTCGCGAAAACGCACGCGATTAGGCAGCCCCGTCAGCCTGTCCTGGAAAGCAAGCTTTCGAATTTCGTCCTGTTGGTTGCCGATGCTTTCCCGCATTTGGTCAAACGCGATGGCCAAATCGCCAATTTCATCCGTCCGCCCTGTGTGCCGCAACGGTGTCTTGTAGTCACCGCGGCCGAGTTCTTGGGAGGCCAGCACCAGATCCCTCAAGGGTGTGGTCACCCGCCTGGCCATCAACACGCTGCCGAAGCCAAACAGGATCAGCCCCAAAAAGGTAATCCAGGCCAAGGCGATTTGGGCCTTGCGAAACGGGGCAATCACTTCGTCAAAAGAGCGCAGCAACAGGGCCTGGAGTTCGGTGCCTCCTCCATCTGCGCTCAGGGTCGGAATTCGCACCAAATGGCTGACTTGACTTTTGCCCTCGAGTAACACGTCGCTGGGCCACGGCTGGCCGCCACCGGACCTTGATTGCCACGCCTCAATTTGCTGCGCCCCCTGAGCTGACAGGCTACTCTCAATCAATCGCGGCGACTGCCCTTTTGCCTGAGTCAGCAATACCACATGCACGCCAGAGAGCGCGCGCATATCGCCCAACAAAGCCTGCCCCACGGGAAACCCCATCAGCACCCAGCCTACGAGCACCGGGGCGCGCACCGGAACCAAAACAAATTGAAAAGGTACCTCGCCGAGCAATGCGACCTGGCTGTTCGCACCGTTTCGGGACAGCGGCAAAGCAATTTGGGCTGCAATCGATTTGAGCAAAGTCAGGTCCTGTTTTTCGCCAACGGCCTGCAAACGCATCTCGCTGTCAAGCAATCCCGTTACCGAGGCGCCAATGCGGGCACCATGGTTGTCCAGCACCGAGCGCATGGTTTCGACATCACCCGACGAGACTGCTGAGCGGAAGCCAAAGTCGGCGGCAAGCACTGCCGCAGCCTGCCCGAGTTTTTGCGCATTTTGGTCAATCAGGCGAAGCCAGACGCGTTCGTCAACTTGCAGTTCAGCCGAGATTTGTTGTCGCGCGCTTTGCTCAATACCGACACCCACGGCTACGTACACAGCGATCTGTACGATCAACAGGAGCGCCAGTGAAAGCGCCACAATGCGGCCGGAAAGCCCCCAGCCTCGTTTCTTGGCAAGTGCATCCATTCGGAGGCGGCTGGTCAAAAGCAGCGGGTCACAACGGAAGGCCCTCAGACGCCAGGGATGCGCGCTGTCACCACCGAGCCCGAGGCTTCCACGGTCAATGGCTGGTCCAGCGCAGGTGCGCCGACGGGCATGTCCGGGTGCCACAAGCGCAACCGGTAAGTGCCTGGCGGCACATTGGCCAGGCTGACGCTGCCTGCTGCCGGGCTGCGCCCAAAGTGCAGGGTGTCCACCACGATCACCCAGGCCACCATATGGTCGTGAATGTTGCAGCCCAAAACGGCCACACCTGCTTTGTCAAACACCACCGGGTTGGCGGGTGTGCCGCTATAGAGCTTCAATTCAAAATTTTTGGCGGGTGAAAAAGAATAAACATGGTGGCGAACGTTGTCACGATTCGGGAACTGCACCGCTGTGCCCAATTGCACAACCAACACCCGGGGATCAAATTGACGGCCGACTTGCGCAATTTCAATTCCAGAGGGTGGTTTGGTGGCAAGTCGGGCGCTGCTCGCCTCAGCGGATTCCAGAAACACCACAGCGTCCTGCAAAGGCCTGCCTTTTGCGTCCTGCACCTGCACCTGCACAGTCGCGGCCCAGGCGCACGAAACCAGCGAGAACCAGGCAAAAAGCAGGTGAATGACGCGGCGCATTGATTTCATGAAAATGGCATCAAGGTTTCAAAATTGTGCGGCCTTTGATTTTGCCGGCCTTCAGATCGGCCACCACCTGGTCTGCTTTGTCCAGGGTCTGCGTGGCCAGGGGCAGGTCGGGCATGGGGTTGGCGCGCGCCAGAGTGAGTAGCTCGCCCAGTTCTTGCAGATTACCGACATACGAGCCGCTGATGGTAATGACTTTAAGCGCCAGCATGGCCGGTGCCAAAACAGTGTTGCCACCAAACAGCCCGACGCTTACCAAATGGCCGCCTTTGCGCACCGTGGCAAAACCGAACTCGAAGGTGCTGGCAGCGCCAACAAAGTCGATCGCGGCGACCACGCCACCGGTGGCCTTTAACAATTCTTTCACGGCACCGGCGGCCGTGGGATCGATCACGTCGCTTGCACCGGCGGCGCGGGCCATGTCCCATTTGCCTTTGTCGATTTCGGCGACCACCAGATTCGCCTTGGGGTAAAGCAATTTACCCAGGCGGATGCCATTGAGACCCACGCCACCTGCGCCGATCACCAGCAAGGTGCCGCCTGCGTTCAGTTGCGCCGCCTGGTTGCCCAATTTTTTCAGGGCGCCAAAGGCTGTCAAACCGCTACAGGCGTAGGTGCAGGCTTGGTCGATATTCAGCGGCGCGAAATCCAGCAGATAACGCGGATGCGGTACCAACACGTGGTCGGCAAAGCCGCCGTCGCGGTTGATGCCCAGGTTGCGCGGTGCGCCACACAGGTGTTCGTCACCGCTTGTGCAAAGGGCGCAGCTGCCGCAGCCGATCCACGGAAACGCGACGCGCTGGTCGCCCACTGCGACGCCCACCGCATCGGGCCCCGCCGCGACGACTTTGCCGGCGATCTCGTGTCCCGGCGTTCGCGGCGGCTGCAAGGAGCGCGTCAAATCCACTTTGTTGCCGCCGCCTAAATCAAAATAACCGTCTTGCAAATGCACGTCGCTGTGGCAGACGCCGCAACTTTGCACCCGCAGCACAACTTCGCTGCCCTGGGGCGTCGGGGTATCGCGCAGCACTTTGGACAAGGGTTGGCCGAATTGTTCAATCTGGTAACTCAACATGGCAGCTTTCTGGGAGTTGTGAAGGGTTGCGGGTTGACGCGTTTTGACATGTGTCTTGAAGGTCGATGGTAATCATATCGGCAACGATTGTTTGTGGTTTGCGATCATCATGCATTAAACTGCATCAATGTCTGCCTCCCTAGTCGCTCCGTCTGTTGCCAGCCTGCGCGTCGAGCCTGCAATAGACAGCCCCGACGCCGCGGTTCCACGTGAGCCGCTGCTTGCCGCGTTGGGAGAACGTGTACGCCTGATGCGTGCCCGTGCGGGCCTGACCCGCAAAGCGCTGGCGCTGAGTTCGGGCGTGTCCGAGCGGCATCTGGCGAATCTCGAACTGGGCGTCGGCAATGCCTCGGTGGTGGTGCTGGCGCAGGTCGCGCAGGCGCTGGGCTGCCACGTCACGCAACTGCTGAGCGACGACGGCAGCAATTCGCCCGAACGCCAGTTGATCGGCGCTTTGTTGCAGGGCCGGACAGAAGACGAACTGATCCGCGCGCGGCTGAGTCTGGCCGAGTTGTTTGGCGAGGCCGGCTCGAGTGCCACCCGCTTGCGCCGTATCGCCTTGATCGGCCTGCGCGGTGCGGGTAAATCGACGCTGGGCCAAATGCTGGCCGACGACCTGGGCGTGCCCTTTGTGGAACTGACGCGCGAGGTAGAAAGTGTGGCCGGTTGTTCGGTCAATGAGATTCAAAACCTGATGGGGCAGGCGGCCTACCGGCGCTACGAGCGGCGCGCGCTCGAAGAGGTGATTACACGCCACCCGGATGCGGTGATCGCTACGCCCGGCGGCATCGTGACCGACCCCGGCACCTTCAAGCTGCTGCTGTCGGAGTGTTTTACCGTGTGGCTGCAAGCCTCGCCTGAAGAGCATATGCAACGGGTCGTGACGCAGGGTGACTTGCGCCCCATGGCGGGTAACCGCGAGGCGATGGAAGACCTCAAACGCATTTTGGCGAGCCGCTCCGCGCTGTACGGCAAGGCGCAATCGATGCTGGACACCTCGGGGCGTTTGCAGGCAGAAAACTACGCCTTGTTGCGCGACCAGATTCGCGTGGCCAGGGCCTAGTACCCTGACTCAGAAATTTCGAAACCTCTGAGTCGGGGTACTAGATTTTCAGGTGAGGCTGGCAAAATCATACCCAATATGGGGTTGATTGGATCAAAAGCATCCTTGTTAGTGAAAAATATGAGAAAAATTGGCACTTAGGTCTCGAATATAGTGCTTGTTTAGCTATGCAAATAATAGTAAAAAAGGTGATGTCAACAGGCAATCGAGGCGTGGGGAAAAGGTTGACAAAGCGCTTGACTGCTCTGAAGATTGCAATATAATGCATGTTTTCAAGAAAATGCAATTTAATGCATATCACTATTAAAACAGCATCAAGCTCGAAAAAATCCCAGGCACCTACACCCCAAGCAGGAGACATCAATGAGTGACACCGCGATTCAGGCCCACACGACGGCCCCCCAAGTGGACTATCAAATTGACCCTTCACGTTACAAACATTGGGCGCTCAAGTTTGATGGCGCAGTGGCCACGCTGGGACTGAATATTGACGAAAACGCCGGTCTTCGTCCTGGCTACAAACTCAAGCTCAACAGTTACGACCTGGGTGTGGACATCGAACTGAATGACGCCGTGAACCGCATCCGTTTTGAACATCCCGAGGTAAGAACCGTCGTGGTCACCAGTCTCAAAGACCGGGTGTTTTGCTCGGGCGCCAACATCTTCATGCTGGGCGTTTCCAGCCATTCCTGGAAGGTCAATTTCTGCAAATTTACCAATGAAACCCGCAACGGCCTGGAAGACTCCAGCCAGTATTCGGGGCTGAAGTTTCTGGCGGCCGTGAACGGTGCCTGCGCCGGGGGCGGTTACGAGCTGGCGCTGGCCTGTGACGAGATTTATCTGGTCGATGACCGCTCCTCCTCAGTGAGCCTGCCCGAAGTGCCTCTGCTCGGCGTATTGCCCGGCACCGGCGGCCTCACGCGGGTGACGGACAAACGCCACGTGCGCCATGACCTGGCCGACATTTTCTGCACCAGCGTCGAAGGCGTGCGTGGGCAAAAAGCCAAAGACTGGCGTTTGGTCGACGAGATCGTCAAAACCGCCGCCTTTGGCCAAAAGGTACAGGAGCGCGCCTTGGCCCTGGCCGCCCAGAGCGACCGCCCGGCGGATGGCAAAGGGGTTTCGCTGACGCCGATTCAACGCAGCATCTCGGCCGACGCGCTGACCTACAGCCACGTCAAAGTGGAGATTGACCGCGCCCGTCGCGTGGCCACCTTCACCGTCAAAGCGCCTGCGCAAGACGTTGAGAACACCATCACCGCCATTGAAGCCGCCTCGTCCAACTGGTACCCGCTGGTACTGGCGCGCGAGCTGGACGACGCCATTTTGTCGATGCGCACGAATGAGCTCGACATCGGTACCTGGTTGCTCAAAACCGAGGGGGACGCAGCGAAAGTGCTGGCCATGGACCAGGCACTCACTGAGCACAAAAATCATTGGTTCGTGCGCGAAACCACCGGTGCGCTGCGCCGTGCGCTCAGCCGTCTGGACGTGTCCTCACGCACCTTGTTTGCCTTGGTCGAGGCAGGTTCGTGTTTTGTCGGCACCTTCTTTGAATTGGCGTTGGCGGCGGACCGCATTTACCACCTGGCCTTGCCGGATGACGCGGCCAAGTCGCCCACCATCACCGTAGAGGACGTGAATTTTGGTGTCTACCCGATGGCCACTGGCGAAAGCCGCCTGGGCCGCCGGTTTTACAACGAACAAGCCGCACTGGACGCCGTGCGCGCCGTCGCCGGGCAAACGCTTGACGCTGATGCCGCGTTTGCACTGGGCCTGTGTACCAGCAACCCGGACGACATTGACTACGCCGACGAAGTTCGCATCGCCATCGAAGAGCGCATCGCCATGTCACCCGACGCATTGACGGGTCTTGAAGCCAATCTGCGCTTCAATGGCAAAGAGAACATGCACACCCGCATTTTTGGCCGCCTCACCGCCTGGCAAAACTGGATCTTCCAGCGGCCCAACGCAGTGGGCGAAAAGGGTGCATTGAAGGTTTACGGTAAAGGCGAGAAGGTCGCCTTCGATTGGAATAGAGTGTGAGAGATTGCGGGACAGACCGCAGTTACGCGAAGCGAACAAGCTCTGTCCTCAACTGATTAAAAAGGAGCAACAGCATGACCAGCATCAATTACAGCGAAAAAATCCCCAACAACGTTAACCTGAGCGAAGACCGCACTTTGCAGCGTGCTTTAGAGGGCTGGCAGCCCAACTTCATCAACTGGTGGGACGACGTGGGCCCCACGGGCACGACCGACAACGAGGTCTATTTGCGCACAGCCGTGAGTGTGGACCCACAGGGCTGGGCGCAGT
>JANOXL010000297.1:0-1591 GCA_031418395.1 Rhodoferax sp.
CCTTCGCGCCATGCTCCTGGCCCGATTCTTCGGCCAGAATGCCGTGCCCAGGGTAGGCCGTCAGCAGGGTTTCAATGATGATGGCTTCAGCGCCCTGATCAACCTCGGTGACGAAATCGTTCACCTGCTTTTGCGAGACGCGGACGGATTCGACATCCAGCGCGGCACGGTTGATGATTTTCCCGGCTTCACGGGCGGCTTTCACCGCGACATTGACCATCGGGTGCAGATTGGGACTGGACATGGCTTGAATTTTTGGTTTGCGGGACAGTCCGCTGCCCTATGACACGGGTCAGCGCTGTCTCCAACGGATTGAAGAGCTGGGTAGTCGGCCCGGCGATGCAGGCGGCGACAATGGTGCAATTTTAACCGGCACATTTCAATCAGGCCCACAAGCGACCATGCGCACCCGTTTCATCCTTCTGAATACCAGCCACGCGGGCAACGTCGGCGCGGCCGCGCGGGCCATCAAGGTGATGGGTTTCGACGACTTGGTGCTGGTCGCCCCGCGTTGGGCCAACGTGCTGCGGCGTGAAGAAACCATCCAGCGTGCCAGTGGTGCGCTGGACGTACTCAACAACGCCAAAATTGTCGCCACCCTGGACGAAGCGCTGGAGGGCATGACCCACCTGTGCGCCACCGCCATGACCCCACGCGACTTCGGGCCACCCACGACAACGCCGCGTGAGCATTTTGAGACGCTATTTAAACAGAAGCACCTCACGCCCGTAACTCATGACCCAGCGGTCGGTTTTCCTCAAACACCCGAGGGCGTTGCCTTTCTTTTTGGCTCTGAACGGTTTGGCATGACGAACGAAGACGTTTACCGCTGCCACGCCTGTTTGAGCATCCCCACCAACCCCACATTTGGCTCGCTCAATCTGGCCTCGGCCTTGCAGGTGATCGCCTACGAGTGGCGTCTGGCGCTGGGTGGTTTTGCAGTTCAGGTGGCAACCGCGGCCCCCGTTTTGGCTGATGCTGCGCAGGTCAGCGGCATGTTGACCCACCTGGAGCAGGCGCTCACGTCCATAGGATTTCTCGACCCGCAAGCCCCCAAAAAGCTGATGCCACGCCTGAACCAGCTTTTCAATCGCGCCGCCGTGACGCAAGAAGAAATCCACATTCTGCGAGGTGTTGCCAAGGCGATGCTGGACGCAGGCAAAGCGGATAAACGCTAGACTCGCGGCTCGTCTTTCAGAAGCTATCCATGTTTTCACGCCTTCGCTCCGATATCCAGACCATTCTCGACCGTGACCCGGCCGCCCGCAACGCCTGGGAGGCGCTCACCTGTTATCCGGGCTTGCACGCGCTGGTTTTGCATCGGCGCGCCCACTGGTTTTGGAACAACGGCTTCAAGTGGCTGGGACGCTTTACCTCGCACCTGGGCCGCTTTTTCACCGGCATCGAAATCCACCCCGGCGCCGTGATGGGGCAAAAAGTGTTCTTCGACCACGCCATGGGCGTCGTCATCGGCGAAACCGCCGAAGTCGGCGACGGCTGCACCATTTACCAGGGCGTCACCTTGGGCGGCACCTCGCTCTATAAAGGCGCCAAACGTCACCCCACACTCGGCAAAAATGTCGTCGTCAGC
>JANOXL010000298.1:0-8229 GCA_031418395.1 Rhodoferax sp.
CAATAAAGAGTCCATCGCGGCGACCGATACATGCCCTTTGCGTTCACCTTTCATCGCATCCAACTCGGTGCGCATCAGGTGGAAATCATGCAGCGTCCCGCGAATGTGTTGCTGCAGGCGCTCACCGGCGGCGTTCAAGCGGATGCCGGTGGGCACCCGGTCAAACAGCTCGGCGCCCAACTCGTCTTCCAGGCGCAGGATTTGCCGGTTCACCGCGCTGGAGGCGACAAACAGGTTTTGTGCCGCCTTACGGATCGAGCCGCAGCGCGCGACTTCGAGGAAATACTTCAAAACGACGGCGTGCATAGTGTTTCGGATCGCTATAATTTTAGTAGCAATCTATGCACATAATACGAGACCTAGATGCCAAAAACATCATTAACCCTGGATTTTTCGACTCAAAATAACCATTTATTAACATCCATGTTAATTTCCACCGGCTCGCTTTTACGGCGCTTGTTGAGGCCCGCGGTGACTTGAGTTGACAACACGAATGACAAACTAACCACGCCCTGCTGGGTCGGCTGGCGCTGGAAGTGCAGGCTGCACAAAGGCCGTCACCGCCGGGTGGTCAAACTGGCGGCTGGCGACGCCGTCGGCCCCGCCCGGACGGCCCAGGCCACTCACAGAGGCTTCGAAAAACTCACGGTTGATGGCAATGAAGTGTTTCAGGTGCGGCGGGATTTCTTCATCTTCATGAATCGCCTCGGGCGGGCACACTGAGACGCAAATGCCGCAACTGATGCACTCGTCAGGCTGGATGTAATAGGTGCGCACGCCCTCGTAAATGCAATCGACCGGGCAGCAACTCACGCAGGTGGCGTCTTTGCAGTCGATGCAGCCGTCGGCGATTACATAGGTCATAACAGGCAGGTCATGTCAAGCAAGTCATCGCAGGTCGATCATGGCTCAGGTACCCGACCACACCGGTTTGCGCTTTTCCTGAAAGGCTTTCACGCCCTCTTGCGAATCCGCCGAATTCAGCGCCGCCACCAGCGCCGGGAGGCGCGCGGCCTGCGCCTGCGCGGGTGCGAGGTGGCCGGTCATACGCACCACTTGTTTGATCGCTTTGAGCGACAGGGGCGCGCAGGCCAGGATGTCGTTAACCCACTTTTGCACCGCAGCGTCCAGCTCGGCACGCGGCACGACCTGGTTGACCAAACCCATCGACAGAGCCTCTGCGGCCTTGATGCGTTTGCCGGTGAGCATCATGCCCATGGCCTGCCTGAAGGGTACTTGCCGCTGCAGCAGCGTCATGCCGCCGTCCAGCGGCAGGCGGCCCACCAGCGCTTCGGGCAGGCCAAAGCTGGCCTCTTCACAGGCCACCACAATGTCACAACCCAGCACCATCTCGAAGCCGCCGCCTAGGGCAAAACCGTTCACCCGCGCGATCACCGGGATGTTCAGCGTCTCACGCAGCGCGATGCCGCCAAAGCCACCGGGGCGTGGCGCGGCCCAGTATTCAAGGCCGGTCAAGGGGCGCGTATTTGTGTCATTTTTCATGTCGGCACCGGCGCAGAAAGCGCGTTCGCCCGCACCGGTTAGCACGATCACGCGCACGTCGCGGCTGGCCTCCAGCTCGCTCCAGATGGCTTGCAGGCGAGCCTCTGTGGGCAAGTCAATCGCGTTCATCACCTCGGGCCGGTCGATGGTGACCGTGGCGACATGGCCCTCAATCTGCAGGCTGACGCTCACTTGGCCCCCACCGTTTCAGCCACGCTGGCCAGCACCTCATCGGTGTGTTGCCCCAAACGCGGCGGCGCGCGGCGCAGCTTAACGGGCGCGCCCGACATCTGAATCGGGCTGGTGATAAAACTCAGCGCCTGCCCTTCCCCTGCACCTTTCACGATCATCTGGTTGTGCAGGGTCTGTGGATCGACCAGCGCCTCACGCAGGTCGCGCACTGGGGCGCAGAGCAAATCCTGTTCTTCGAGTTTTGCCAGCCAATGCGCGCGCGTGTTGCTCGCAAATTTCTGCCGAAACAGGCCATGCAGCTCGGCCTTGTTGGCAAATTGCTGGTTGAGGTCGCAGTATTTGGCGTCTTTGGACAGATCAGGCAGGCCCAACGCCGTACAAATATCTTGCAGTGGGTTGGCTTTGAACGCGCCCACAAGCACCAGCACGCCGTCGCTGCATGCAAAGGTGCCTGAAAGCGGCATGGCGGCCCAGTTGACCTCAGAGTCTTTCATCATGATCATGGCCGCTTCTTGCATCTGCATCGACAACATCGAGTTGTACAGTGAGACGCTGATTTTTTGCCCCACACCCGATCGGGCGCGGTGCAAAAGTGCGAGCAAGATGCCTTGCACCATGTGCATGCCCGCCGAATAGTCGGCCAGCGCCGTGGGGTAGATCGAAACGGGGATGGCGTCGTCGGCGCGGCGCGCCATCACGCCCGTCATGGCCTGCGCCAACACGTCTTGCCCGCCTTTGTGGGCATACGGCCCGCTCTCACCAAAACCCGTGCCCACAGCGTAAATCACACGCGGGTTCAAGGCTTTGCAGTCGTCGTAGCCCAAACCCATACGATCCATCACACCGGCACGGAAGTTGTTGACAACGACATCGGCCTCGGCGATCAGCGCTTTAACGGCGGCCATGTGGCCCGCATCCTTCAAATCCAGCGCCACACTGCGTTTGTTGCGATTCAGGCTGCAAAAAATCGGGTTGTCGGCACCGGCCACCGGGGCAAAGGTGGAGCGGCTCAAGTCGCCCGCGCCTTTGCGCTCGATTTTCATGACGTCAGCGCCGTAGTCAGCCAGCATCTGTGTACACACCGGGCCCATCATCACCTGGGTGAAATCGATGACACGGATGCCGCTCAAGGGCAGGTCGTTACCCGGCAGTTCAGCGCTTGGTTTTGGGGCGCTCATGCGGCCTCCAGTATTTTTTGAGCCTGAACGGCAACACCTTGCCCCAAGGGATGCGCGATCGATGGCACATCCGGGTTCAGCCCGGTCTGGTCGCCAGGGTCTGCGCCCTGCGCACGCAGCGCTTTTTGCAGAGCCCGCACATCGACGTTGCGCGCGGTCACGTTGGCGTTAAGAGCCAACGCCGCCGCTACGCCGGCAGCTTCGCCCATGGCCATACAAGGCGGGATTTCACGCGACATCTTCTGCGCCTGCGACGTCACGGAATAGTGCCGCCCAGCCACCAGGAGGTTGTCCACCAGTTTGGGCAACAACACACGGTAAGGCATGGTGTAGTCGCGCCCACGGGCGATGCTGTCGTCAAAACGCGTGCGTGCGGCCAGGTCGTCTTTGGTCAACACATATTCGCCTTCCAGCAGGCGGGTTTGCCGCACGCCGGTTTGCGGTGCCACGTCCACGACATAACATTTCTCGAAACCGGGCAACTTGCCACGTACAAAATCGACCAGCGCGTGGATGTGTTTGCGCCCCTGCATTTCCGCGCGGGTGAGGTCTTCGACTTTGAGGCCATCCAGCCCGGCCATGTGCGGGCAGTTGCACCAGACGATGCCGGGCAGCGGCGTTTTAAGCCACCAGTAGCCCCAGGAGCCCCCGAGGATTTTCTTGATCTGTTTGTCCAGCAGCGCAAAGGCTTCGGGCTCTTGGTGTTCAAAGGCTTCTGCCGCATCCGTATCCACACCACCCAGGCGAAACACGGTGGTCATGATGTAGTTGCCGCCAATATGCGGTGCGCCTGCCGAGGCAGCTACGTCCAAATCGCCAGTGGCATCAATCACCATGTCACCCAAAATCGCCTCGCGCCCGGCTTTGCTCTCGCAGATGACGCCTTTGATTTTTCCGTCTTCCACCAGCGCCTCTGAAAACCAGGAGTGCAGCCGCAGCTTCACGCCCTGCTCTTGCACCATTTCCAGTGACGCGCGTTTCCAGGCGTCCGGGTCAAAGGCAGCAGCGAACACGATGGGGTGCGGCTGGTAGGTGGTGTTGAAGTCAAACGCGCCCCAACGTGACCACTTGCGTATGCTGGCCGCCGCGCCGCCCCAGTCGTTCTGGCGCGGAAACTGCGCCAGTCCCATGGCGGTCATGCGTTCGAGCAAGTTCATGCACACACCGCGCACCGAGATTTCGTTCAGGTGGTTGTCCCACATGTCGTCCAACACCAGCACCATGCCGCCGGATGCCAGCCCGCCCAAGTGGGTGTAACGCTCCAGCAGGATGGTGTCTGCGCCATTGCGGGCCGCCGCCAGTGCTGCCGAAAAACCTGCCGGGCCGCCGCCGACCACCACCACGTCGGCTTTGGCCGCTACACGCACGCCGCGCGCGGGCCGCTGGATCAAATCGCCAATCTTCGTCATAGACAAGTCCCTTTCATCTCTATTTAATGCGTTTGCTCGGGTTGCCACTTGACCACCGCACGCTCTACCAACGCCACGATCAAAAAGAAGCTGCCAGAAAGTGATGCACTCATCACAATCGCCGAATACAACAGCGCCGAATCAAAGTTGAAAGTCGCCTGGATGATCAAGGCGCCGATGCCCACCGTGGCGCCAATCCACTCGCCCACCACCGCGCCAATGACCGCCATCGACGCGGAAATACGCAGTGCCGAGAACAGATAGGGCAACGAGCTGTACAGCCGCAGCTTGAAAAACACCTCGGTTTTACTGGCTGACAAGACCCGCATCAGCTCCAGCGCCTGCGGGTTCGGTGAATTCAGCCCGCGCACCATGTTCACCAGCGAGGGGAAGAAACACACCAGCGCAGCGATGGCGATTTTGGGCTCGACGCCGTTGCCCATCAGCAGCACCAGCACCGGGGCTTTGGCCACCACGGGGATGGAGTTGAACATGAGCGCAACCGGGAAGAAGATGTCGTTCAGCGTCTTGTTGTGGACAAAAATCGTGGCCATGACAATGGCCACGAAGTTGCCGAGAAAAAAGCCCCCTGCCGCCTCCAGCGCGGTAGGAATCAGGTTGCTCAACAACACATGGCGCTTTTCAAACAGGGTTTGCAGCACCAGCTGCGGCGAGGGCGCGATGAAGGTGCGCACATTAAAAGCCGTGACCACCGCCCACCAGGCGAACAACAAGATAGCGATGCCGATGCCTGGCATCAGCCGTTGGCGCCACAAGGCGCGGCGGCGACTGGCCTTGTAGTTAAGGGTTTCGGCGTCATCAACGGTGAACGCCGTGTCAGCCAATACGGGGGCTCTCGCCTGGATGGGTGAGGTTGCGGAAGTACCGGTCAAGTCGTTGGAAGCCATCTCAACACACCTCCAACACGCGGCGCAAATAGGCCGTCAACGCGACAAACTCTGGCGTTTCCCGCACAGCCAAGGTGCGGTCTTCAGGCAGATTGATGGGCACCATCTCTTGAACACGCCCGGGGTTGGCCGCCATCATCATCACGCGTTGCCCCAAATACGCGGCTTCATAGATGCTGTGCGTCACAAACAGGATCGTCATGCCCAGCTCTTTCCAGACTTTGCGCAACTCTTCGTTCAGGCGGTCGCGGGTGATCTCGTCCAGCGCGCCAAAAGGTTCGTCCATCAGCAACACGCGCGGGTCACTCACCAGCGCACGGGCGATCGACACCCGCTGGCGCATGCCGCCTGAAAGCTCATGCGGGTACGCGTTTTCGACGCCTTTCAAACCCACCAGTTCAAGCAATTCCTGCGGTGTGGCGCGGGCTTGTTTTTCGCCCTTGAGCTTGTTGCGGGCCACTTCAAGCGGCAACTCGACGTTTTGCAAGGCGGTGCGCCAAGGCAGCAGGGCCGCATCCTGGAACACAAAACCAATGTCGCGGCGCAGGCGGGCGTCCGAAGGACTGGCCCCCAAAACATCCAGCGATCCTTTGGTAGGCGCAATCAAATCCGCCACAACCCGCAGAAGCGTCGATTTGCCGCAACCCGAAGGCCCCAGCAGGGTGAGGAATTCGCCCTTGGCCACATCCACACTCAGGTTATCCAACGCTACGACCGACCGACGCTCGGTGAAAAACCGCACCGAGACGTTGCGGCAACTCACGGCCGGTTCTGGCACGTCATCAACAAACGGCACACTGTGCCCAGGCTCGCTTCGCTGGGGCAAACGCGCGCCTGCCCCAGCGCCACTGGGCTGGGCTGTCAACACCGCAGACATGCTGGTGCTTTCAGGTGCCGGCAAAGGCTTTGAGCCGGTAGTCGCGTGTGGCGTTGAGGATGTCCAGCGTCATGACTTCGTCCACCTTGGGCACCCGTTTGGTGAATTGGCCCAACTCGGCGTATTGCGAAATCTGGTCCTGCCACACCGCGCGGTCCATCGCGCCCCAGCCGTTGGTTTGGGTTTGGGCGTTGAAAGCGTAGCCCAGTTGGGTCTCCAGGGCCAGTTTTTCGTCTGACGCGTTCAGATTGGGATATTCCTTGAGCAGGTGGTCGATGGCGGCGTCCCGGTTTTTATTGGCAAACGCCCAGCCACGTGTGGTCGCGCGCAAAAAGCGCTGCAACACTTCGGGCTTCTTTTGCAGGGTCTCGACGGTGGCGTAATACGGCAGCGCGTACAGGCGCACGCCGGTGTCCCACAAGCGAAGATCGACACGTTCCACGCCCAAAGGCTTCAACGCCGTGGTGTTGGTCTGCCAGCCCGTGACGGAATCAACCTGGCCGGTGAGCAGCGGCGTCATGTCATTGCCAATCGGAATGATCGTCATATCCTTCTCGTTGATCTTGTTCTTGGCCAACAAGGCGCGCAAGAGCACCATACCGGTGGGCTGGATGCCAATCTTTTTTCCCACCATGTCTTGCGGGGTGCGAATCGGGTTTTTCTTGAGTGAAAAGAAGGTGTAGGGGTGCTGCTGCAAACCCGTGGCGAAAACTTTGACCGGGATGTCCTGCGACACCGCCAACATGTTCGACGGACTGCTGGAGACCTGACCCACTTCAAAACGCCCCGCCGCCACGATGGCCACGCCGTCGATGCTCGGGCCGCCTGGCTGGATGGCGAAGTCAATCCCTTCCTGATCGTAAAACCCCATGCGTTTGGCCACGACTTCACCGGTTTGGTTGCCGCCGCTGATCCAGCCGAGTTGCAGGTTGATTTTTTCCTTGCCCTGCGCCAGCGCGTTGACGGACAAGAAGGCGCCTGCGCCGGCCAGACCACCGGCAGCCACTGAAGCGCCCAGCAAGCTGCGTCGCGTGTGGTTGACTGAATGATCGCCTATCGAATGATCCTTTGCCGAATTGTCCATATGGGAAACTCCTTAAAAATCAGGTGACGAAACATCTGACCGTGCTAACTAATCACGAAGGTTACGCCTGCGGATGCCTGCCTTCAAGGTCATTGTGAACCTGGCCAGGTGTCCCCGCCAGCATCGATTTTTTTCATATGCGATGCCAAAATTAGCGCACTTCGGCCTCCATCAAATCACGTCGAACCAGACATGGCGACCGTATAAACCCTAGATTTTGTAGGTACAATTTTTCTCGCGGCAATGCATTGCTGCGAAGTGCCTCTCTCGCCACCCATCCACACTCCCTCACCCGTAGGACTCAACCCATGAAGAAATTGCTCTCTATTCTGGTCAGCGCGGCAGTCATCGCACTGCCTTTGGCAACCCTTTCCACCCCTGTGGCCGCCAAACCGCTGATTCAGGCCCAAGCCGACAAGAAGGCCGGTGAAAAATCCGGTGAGAAGGCCAAAGCCAAAAGTAAAAAGGCTGGCAAAAAGAAAATGAGCAAGAAAAAAGCGGCTTGATCGTCAACTGACGCCCGCAAAAAAGCCACCGAATCAGGTGGCTTTTTTTACGCCTCTATTTTTGAAACACTACGTCACCGCATAAGCCGCGACCACGCCGGCAAACACCGTGAACCCGAGCCAGTGATTCAGGCGAAAGGCTTTGAAACACCCCTCGCGGGAACGGCCTCGGATGAGCCGCCAGTGCCATACCGCCTGCGCTGCAGCCGCTCCAAATGCTAGGAGCAAGATGGCAGTTTGCGGTTTATTCACCTGACCGGCAAGGCCCACATTTCCAAAAAATCCAAACAGCCATAGGGCCAAATACACAACATAACTCGCCATCACAAAGGCCACATCAAAAGAACCCAGGGTGATGGCCGAGGTTTTCATGCCGATCTTCAAGTCGTCATCCCGGTCCACCATGGCGTATTCGGTGTCGTAGGCGAGCACCCAAAAGAGGTTGCCCAAAAGCAGCAGCCAGGCCAACGGAGGTACCTGGCCCAACACGGCGCTAAAGGCCATCGGAATCCCGAAACTGAAGGCCACGCCGAGGACGGCCTGCGGCATGGCCAGCACACGTTTGGCATAGG
>JANOXL010000299.1:0-6781 GCA_031418395.1 Rhodoferax sp.
AATTTGGTGCTATCGTTTGACCACGTCAACTTGGAGTCACTTCATGATCAATCGCCGACACGCCATTGCCACTTCCGCTGTCAGCAGCGCACTGGCCACTTTGCCTTTAGAGGTGCTTGCGCAAAGCAAAAAAGATTCCGCCGTTATCGGCATGACGCTGGAGCCCTCGCCGGGGTTGGACCCAACAGGCGGCGCCGCGTCCAGCATCGCCGAGATCACGCACTACAACATCTTCGAGACGCTGACCAAGATCAACAGTGACGGCTCGGTGACGCCGCTGTTGGCCGAAAAGTGGGAAGTCTCGCCGGACTTGAAAACCTACACCTTCACCCTGCGCAAGGGTGTGAAGTTCCAGAACGGCGAGCCTTTCAACGCAGCTGCGGTGAAATTCTCCTTCGAGCGCGCTGCTGGCGAAAAAAGCACGAATAAAGACAAACGTACCTTCACCACCATGGAGAGTGTGGCGGCGATGGACGAGCACACTTTGGTGATCATCAACAAAGAACTCGACCCGGACTTCCTCTTCTTCATGGGCCAGGCCACGGCCATCATCGTCGAGCCCAAATCGGTGGACACCAATGCCACCAAACCCACCGGCACCGGCCCGTACAAACTTGACGTGTGGAACAAGGGCTCGTCCGTGGTTTTGTCGAAATGGGACGGCTACCGCAATGCGGCGCAGGTCAAACTCAAAAAAGTCACCTTCCGTTTTATCAGCGACCCGGCGGCGCAGGTGGCGGCACTGCTCGCGGGCGATATTGATGCCTTCCCGCGCGTCACACCCCGGAGCGTGCCCCAGTTCAAAAACAACCCCAAGTTCCAGGTCCTGGTGAGCGGCTCACGTGCCAAAACCATCCTGGCCATCAACAACAAAAAGAAACCACTCGACGATGTGCGCGTGCGCCGCGCGATTGCCGCTGCCATCGACCGCAAGGCAGTGATCGACGGCGCGGGCGACGGCTACGGCGCGCCCATCGGCAGTCACTATGTGCCGGGCGGCTTCGGTTATGTCGACACCACCGGTGTGAACCCCTTCAATATCGACAAAGCCAAAGCCTTGTTGTCCGAAGCGGGCATCAAAACGCCGCTGGAACTCACCCTGACGCTGCCACCGCCGCCCTATGCACGCCAGGGGGGCGAGGTCATCGCGGCCCAGTTGGCCAAAGTCGGCATCATCGCCAAAATCCAGAACGTCGAGTGGGCGCAGTGGCTGTCGGGCACCTACACCAACAAGAATTACGACCTTACCATCATCTCGCACGTGGAGCCGTTTGACCTGGGCAATTTCGCCAAGCCGGGCTATTACTGGAACTACGAGTCCGCCGCGTTCAACACCTTGTTCGACAAGATCAAGAACTCGCCACGTGCCGCCGACCGCGCCAAACTGTTGGGCGACGCCCAGCGCATGTTGGCCAACGAGGCCGTCCACGGGTTTTTGTACCAGCCACAGTGGATATCGCTGCACAACAAGAACCTCAAAGGCCTGTGGAAAGACATGCCGATTTTTGCCAATGATCTGGCAGCGCTGCATTGGTCATGAAATGTGGCCCCCACGGTCGCCCACGCAGTTTGACTCCCTGCCCCCCAAAGGGGGCCGCATTTTTTCTTGGGGCGGCCCTGCGAAAAAACGTTCAAAGTGACGCCATTACATGACCTCAGCGCGCAGGAACTCCTGCGCGCGTACCGCTCCCGCACGCTCTCGCCGGTCGAAGTCGCCCAGGCGGTGCTGGGCCACATCGAGCGCTGGGAGCCACACATCCACGCGACCTGGCTTTTGCGACCAGACGCTGCGTTGGCGCAGGCCAAAGCGTCTGAGGCACGCTGGTTGAACAACGCACCTTGTGGACCGCTGGATGGCGTGCCCGTTACGATCAAAGACAACATCGCCACCCAGGGCGACGCCACACCACTGGGCACAGCCGCCGTGCCGCTCGCACCGGCAGCGGCAGACGCACCACCTGCCGCCCGCCTGCGTGAAGCCGGTGCGGTGCTGGTCAGCAAAACCACCATGCCTGATTACGGCATGTTGTCCTCGGGCCTCTCGACCTTTCACGCCCTGGCACGCAACCCGTGGGACTTGAGTAAAGGCCCCGGCGGCTCCAGCGCGGGCGCGGGCGCTGCTGCTGCGGCGGGTTATGGCCCCTTGCACGTGGGCACAGACATCGGCGGCTCACTGCGCCTGCCTGCAGGCTGGTGCGGCATTTACAGCCTGAAGCCCAGCTTGGGCCGCATCCCGATTGACCCGCCTTATACCGGCCGTGCCGCCGGGCCGATGACGCGCAGCGTGGGCGACTCGGCTTTGATGATGCAGGTACTCTCACTGCCCGATGCGCGCGACAGCATGAGTTTGCCGTATCAAGATATCGCTTGGGGCGAGTTCGACCAAGGCACGGCGATGCTGCGCGGCCTCAAAATCGGCCTGCTGTTGGAGGCCGGTTGTGGCCTGACCGTCACGCCCGAGATACGCGCCGCCGTTGAGGCCGCTGCCAAAGTGTTCGAAGCCGCTGGCGCCATCATCACCCCGATGCGCCCCTTCATGACGCAGGACATGCTCGACGGCCTGGACCACAACTGGCGCATGCGCTCCCACCTTGATTTAAATGCCCTGCCCGCTGCGCAGCGCGACAAGGTGTTGCCCTACATTCGCCAGTGGGCCGACAGCGCGGCCCAACTCACCGCAAAGCAGGTGTTTGTGGCCAGCAGCCAGTCATATGCCGTGCGCCTGGCCAGCGTGAAGGCCTGTAGCGCCTTTGATTTCGTCATCTCGCCGACCTCACCCAACTCCGCCTTTGCCGCCGAGCTGCCTTCGCCCACCAACGACCCGCTGCACGGGCTGGAGCACATTGGTTTTACCGTGCCTTACAACATGTCGGAGCAGCCTGCGGCGTCGATCAACTGCGGCTACACCGCCAGCGGCTTACCTATCGGCCTGCAGATCGCCGGGCAGCGTTTTGACGACCTGGGTGTGTTGCGCCTCTCGCGCGCCTACGAACTGCTGCGCGGCGTTCAGCGGCCCTGGCCAAATGTACCCCCACGCTCCGCCGCTTCGCGGGTCGCCGCCCTGCGCAGCGATCCTGCGCTTCGCTAGGGGGGGGGCTAATTTTTCTTGGGGCGGCCCAGCGAAAAATTGTGCTCGTCCTACCTAAAATGCCAACCGACAGCCTAGGCAACGCCGTCACCCTTCAGCAGGCCAGCAGCCTGCCCGCGTTAAACGATTTTGTCGAAGGTGTGATCGCCTGCGAAGCGCGTTGCGTCAACGTGTTCCAGGTGGCCGCCACCGACCACAGCGCTATCGTGCAAGCCTGTTGCGCCGCTTTGCAACTCTTTGGCGAATCCAAGGGTGCCAGCAGCGCCGCAGCGCCCTTTCTGCAACGTGCGCAGGCAGCCCTGGCCGCAGACACCCAAGTCAGCCAGCGTGAGCGTCGTTTTGTCGCAGCTATTGCAGCCTGGGCGACAGGCGACATCACCCGCGCCCGCCAGTTGCATGCCGAGCAGGCAGAAGAGTTTCCACGTGACCTCGTCTCGCTCAAAATCGGCCAGTACCACTGCTTCAATCAAGGTGACTCGCCCGCTATGCTGCGGTTGGCGCTGGCAGCGCAAGCCCAGGCGGCCGACGTACCTTACTTTTTCGGCATGCTGGCCTTCGGCCATGAACAGTGCCACCAGCTCGACCTGGCAGAAGCAGCGGCCCGACGCGGCATAGCCCTGTGCCAAAAAGAACCCTGGGCGCAACACGCTGTCGCGCACGTCATGCTCACGCAGGGGCGCATCCCCGAAGGCCATGATTTCATGCAAGCCATGAGCGCCACCTGGACGGGTCTGAACTCCTTTATGGTGACGCACAACTGGTGGCACCAAGCACTATTTGCCATCGAACTGGAACACTTCGAGGAAGCGCTGCGCCTTTTTGACCAACAGGTTTGGGGCGTGGTCAAAACCTATTCGCAAGACCAGGTGAACGCCGTTTCACTGCTCTCGCGGCTAGAACTGCACGGCGTGGACGTGGGTGGGCCGGACGGCGCGCGCTGGCAAGACGTGGCGGGGTTCCTCACCTCGCGCACGCAAGATCAAATTTCGCCCTTTCTCGATCTGCATTACCTTTACGGCCTGGCCCGTGCGGGCAAGCCCGAGGCCGATGTGTTGATGCGCAACATCGAGGCCCACGCCCAGACATTTGCGCAACGCGACCCCGTCTGGCAACAGGTGGCTGTGCCCGCAGCGCGTGGCTTGGTCGCCCACGCCAGAGGTGACAAAACGCAAGCAGCCCAACATCTGGCGCAAGCACTGCCCCGGCTCACCCACATCGGCGGCAGCCACGCCCAGCGCGACTGGTTCGAACAGATGCATGCCGATGCCTCGGCAATGCCCCGCCCCGCGCACTGACACGACTCCCTCATGCCGCAATTGCTCTTCCTGCCCGGCCTGGCCTGTGACCACGTGATGTGGCAACATCAACTCGCCGCTTTGGCCACCGCACCGTTCTCAGCATTTTTCACCGCGCTGAAACCCGCAGTGACCGACGTTCACACCCGCTTCGACCGCCTGGAGGCCATGGCTGCAGCGCTACTGGCAGAACACGAGGGCGAGCTGATTCTGTGTGGTGCCTCCATGGGCGGCATGTTGGCAATGGAGGTCGCGCGCCAGTCGCCCGAACGCGTCAAAGGCCTCGCGCTATTGGGCACCAGCGCCCGGCCTGAATCCCCGCAGATGCGCCAGTTGCGGGAAGGCGCGATTGTGTTTTTTGAGCAGGGCCGCGCAGAAGAAGTACTCAAGTTCAACCTGCCTATGGCGTTCCACAAAAACCGAGCGAGTGATACAAAACTCACTCAAACCTACATCGACTTTGTTTTGCAAGCCGGTGCCGCCCAACTCATCTCGCAAAACCGTGCCGTGATGGCTCGGCCCGACGCACGCCTGCATCTACCGCGCCTGCGTTGCCCGACCCTGGTGTTGTGTGGCGACTGCGACCAATTGGCGCCGCCCGAATGCTCGGAAGAGATCGCGGCCTTGATTCCAGGCGCGGAATTCAAGACCATCGAGCAATGCGGCCACATGTTGACGATGGAGCGGCCTGCCGAGGTGAACACCGCTCTGGCGCTCTGGCTGCGTCGGGTGGTTTAAGGGCCGTGATTGACAGGGCGTTTGACGCAGCAATTGTCCCGGCATTTTGGCAAGGCACCTGGACTTGTAATTGGTTGGGCGAATGGTTGTGCGATCGTCGGGGCTGTTAATTGTTAACACCCATGTTAATTCCATATTCCATCAACCCAAATATTGAGTATTTTGCCCCCTGGTCTCGTGAAATAAACGCGATATGCTATATTTATTATAGCAAATGACATTTCGATCTCAGTCCTTGGGCAGCGTCGCCACCTTGTCCATCAGCCGCCGGTAAACCGAGGGCGACACAAATTTCTCTACCTCGCCGCCCAGAATCGCGATCTCGCGCACGAAGGTGCTGCTGACAAACTGGTACTTGTCGCTGGGTGTGAGAAACACGGTTTCCACATCCGGCATCAGGCTGCGGTTCATGCCTGCCAGCTGAAACTCATAGTCAAAGTCGGTCACCGCGCGCAGGCCACGCACCACGGCTTTGGCCCCTTTGGCCACGACAAAATCACGCAGCAGGCCGTTGTAGCTGTCTACCTCGATCTGCGGATTGCCCTGCGCCACTTCGCGCACCATGGCCAGGCGTTCTTCGAGTGTGAAAAGCGCGTTCTTCTTGTGGTGGCCCGCCGCCACGGCCACTATCACCCGGTCAAACAATTGCAGCGCACGGCGCACCACGTCTTCATGCCCCCGCGTCAACGGATCAAAAGTGCCGGGGTAAACGGCCAGTACGCTATTGCTCATAAAAGTTCCTCGCTTAGGGCCAATGTCGGCCCTTGCGCGGCATTATGCAGTGTGGCGCGCAACTGAAGCGTTCGACGCGAGTTTGCGAAGATGGTTAATTGATTGGCGTGAGTAAGTGCGCGTGAACTGCACCCGCCTTGGCATGCCGGTGCAAACTGAGTTTGAACGGTACCAGTTGCTCGTCTGACCATTTCTTGGGCGCTTCCAGATAGACAAAACCATCCGCTGCGACAACACTGCCAGCGGCCAAAAGTGCCGGCTCAAAGAGCTTTGAATCAAAGGGTGGATCCAGAAAAATCACATCGACGCTCCCGGCTGCCAAGGCGGCTAGCGCGTGAAGCCCGTCGCCCCGAATAACCGTCACCGCGTCGGCTTTGAGTTGCGCCTTCATCAAGTCCAACTGGGCCACCAGGGTTTTGTCAGACTCCACCAGCCGCACCTCACGCGCTCCGCGTGAGGCCGCCTCAAACCCGAGCGCCCCCGTGCCCGCAAAAACATCAACACAACGCAGCCCCGTCAAGTCTTGCCCCAGCCAGTTGAACAAAGTTTCGCGCACCCGGTCGGGCGTCGGGCGCAGACCCGGCTTGTCCACCACCTTGAGCTTGGTGCGTTTCCACATGCCGCCAATGAGGCGGATTTCGTGATTCTTTCCCCCGATCGGATGGGTTGGGTGTTTTTTTTCGCTCAACGGACGGGCTACTGAGCTTCGGCCGCCCACACTGCCCGCGTCAAGACTTGTCCGATTGATCGCCCAATGATCGATGTTTTTCAAGACCCGCCCCCCACCACCACCGTCACCATCCGGTCCGGCTGCAACTTGCGCGCAAAGGCGGCTTTAATGTCGGCCAGCGTTACTTTTTCTACCGCCTGCGTCCAGGTGTCGAGGTAGTCCAGGGGCAATTGGTACCACCCGATGTTGGCGATGTTG
>JANOXL010000300.1:0-1933 GCA_031418395.1 Rhodoferax sp.
GAAGATTCCCGAAGGCAGCAAAGTACTGACATTTCTCGCTGCCGCCAACCGCGACCACCGCCAATGGGAATCGCCGCACCGCTTCGACGTGGAACGCAAAAACATTGGCCACATGGCTTTTGGCAGCGGCATCCACGGCTGCGTGGGGCAGGTGGTAGCGCGACTCGAAGGCGAACTGATTTTGGCGGGCTTGGCCAAACGCTTCCAGGCCATCACACTCGCGGGCGCGCCGGTGCGCCGCTTGAACAACTCGCTCCGCACGCTGGCGAGCCTGCCGCTGCACCTCACGCCGGCCTGATGCCCTCTTGCCTGATGCCCTCTTGGTTCCCGTTGGGTACACACTGGACGCCCTGAAGGCAGCATTGGAACAAATTAACACCCATGTTAATTTTACCTCCAAAAATGGCAGGTTTACACAGTTTTCTATCGAAATCGACCCTCAGGTCTCGGAAAATAGGCACAACATGCTATCTATTTTATAGCATTCTTGGTCTGCAAGTTCTTCTACTCATGCGACCCACGCCTCGCTGCGTCGCCATAACTCGGCCGCCAGCGCCGCATCACGCGCCAAGACGCTGGGCGTTTTGACCTGGCACTTGTCGTAATACAGGCCGGTTTGCGCTGCGGCCTCGGGCGACGTGGCGCAGTGCAGCGTCGTCAACGCACCCTGTTCCACGGTGATCATCCAGTGTTTGATGAGCCAGCGCAATGGCGCGGGCACGGAGCGCCACACGTCAGAGGCGACCACGCCCGGATGCAACGCATAGGTGGTCACCCCCGTGCCCGCAAGCCGCCTTGACAGCTCTGCGCTAAACAGGGCGTTGGCCAATTTCGACACGCTGTATTCCGGCAGGCCCGTGCCTGAGGCGCTGGGCTTTTGCTGCGCCTCCCAGTCCAGACCATCGGCGTGACTTTTGACCCGGTAGTGCGCACGGCTGGCCACAGTGACGATACGCGCTGGCGCTGAGGCTTTAATCCGGTCCAGCAGCAAGGAGGTCAGCAAAAAATGACCCAGATGGTTGGTGCCAAACGCCAGCTCGAAGCCTGACTTCGTCAAGCCTTTGGCGCCGGCCAAACCTGCGTTGTTGATGAGTAAATGCAACGGCAAATTGCGCTTCAAAAAACTCGCAGCACATTGCCGCACGGAAGCAAAATCGCCCAAATCCAGAGACAACAATTCCACCTGCGCGCCCGGCACGGCCTTTTGAATCGTTTGCATCGCAGCCTGCCCCGTGCTTGCGTAGCGGCAGGCGATAAAGACCTGAAAACCCTGGGCGCACAATTCACGCGCGGTGACCAGGCCAATGCCCGTGTTGGCCCCGGTGATCAAAGCCACGCGGGCCTTGCCACCGGCTTGGGGTGCGTTGGAGGAATGAGGTTCAGCCATGAAAATCTCCGGGTACTTTGGATCGTTGTGCCTTGGTGACTGATCGCTGGCTCTTGCCGTCCAGGCGGCGCAGCTTCGAGGCCTTGGTGGGTTTCGTCGCGTGGCGCGGTGTGGGTGGCACCGCGACGCTGTTGACGACTTCATGCAGGCGGGCGAAGGCATCGAGCCGGTTGGCGTCTTGTGTTCGGTGGCTTTGCGCTTTCAACACCAACACGCCCTCGGTCGTGATGCGGCTGTCGCGCAGCACCAGAAGCCGCTCTTTCACATCAGGCGGCAGGCTGGACGCGGGAATATCAAAACGCAGATGGATGGCGCTCGATACCTTGTTGACGTTTTGCCCGCCCGCGCCCTGCGCCCGGATGGCAGTCACCTCAACTTCGGACTCATGAATTTCGAGAAGCATTTATGGGGTGTTCAATTGGGGTTTAAGTATTTTCCAAACGCTATATATTTAGTATCTTCATATTCAATAAATACGAGACCTACTGGCAGCTTTTCACCAAACACCATATCCGGATCCCCTTTCATACCCATTTTAGGTATGAT
>JANOXL010000301.1:0-4031 GCA_031418395.1 Rhodoferax sp.
GCCCACAGCACTGGCCTCACCGTACCAAAATTGCATGTCTTCGACGTTGTCAACCAAGGGCTGACCCGGCGTAGCGGGTGTGCGACTGCTGGCACAGTGCAATTCACTTCGCCCCGTAGCACCAGTGGCCAGGTAAAAACGGTTTCTTGTCACGGAATAAGTGACCGAACCGGCCACTTGCGCATTCAGGCTCGAACCCAAACAGTCAGAAGGCGTAGCCACGCCAGCAACATCTACTGAAACCGTGCTGGAAACATCGGCTTCGTATATGACTTCAATTGCCGCTTTTTCCGCGGCTCCTGCCTTGCAAATGGCATTCGCAGCAGAGTTGTAGCTATCAAAACCGACATCACAACCAAAAACTGCGCGCTGCGCATAAGTTCTGGCAAATGTCGTCACGCCGCCCACTGTTTGGGTACCATTTGCCTGTGCATACCCCGCCAACAGGAGCTCGCGACGCAATATTGAAAACGCAATTTGCGAGTTTTCATTCATTTCAGCGTAGGCCGCTTGCCGTCTATTGGTTTGGCCAGAGCCGATATAACTGACCAACACGGCACCCACCACCACCAAGCCGATGACCAAGGAGATCATCACCTCGATCAGCGAGAGCCCTCGCTGGCGGGATTGCCTCAAAATATTCTTTGACTTATTCATAGATTGATCCGGAAGAAACTACAGCGGATGCTCAAATCCCCTCCCTTAGTCAAGCCATCCGGGCACTCCTTGGCCGCCTCGGGCGCTTCGTCGGTATTCGCCACAGCCGGGTCACGCCAAACCACCCACACATCAGCCGCGACTTCATTGGCCTGGCGGATGATGAAGGTTGACCCTTCCGGCAAATGCTGACGCACATTAATGCGCCATTGCGCAATATCGACGGCTGCAATTTGATTCGCTGTGCAATTGCTGACTGCCGTGTCACAAGTCGTGCCAGGCATGACCGCAATGGCAGATTGAGCTGCAAAGGTAGCGCCAATGTCATATCCACCGGCCAGAAAACCTGTAGCTGGAATTGCCGCAGCGGGCGGTATGGCAGCAACTGCGGCAGTGCCCTTGTTCGCCCGCATCCGTTCTCCAATGTCTGCTGCCAGTTGCGCAGCAATCGTGCGATATTGCGACATCTTGGTGTAACGCACGGCCGAGGCATTGACGCCGGCCAATGCCAACAATGCGATCGACGCGATCACAATTGAAATAAGGACTTCAATGAGCGAAACGCCCCGCTGATTTGTTGGTCTTAACATGCGGCAGTGCCCTCCACGCGTATCGCAGCCCTGCCAGTATTTGACACACACAACAGGCGCATAAAACTAGCGCCATCTGATCCTGTGGGCGTAACGTTGAAAGTTTGAGAAGCGGCCTTTGCCCAACCTGTCGGCTCATACTTAAAATTGTGCAAGGTACTCGCAGGCGTCGTTGCATTTTGAATCGACTCAATACCTTGCAAGGCCTGCTGAACCCGAACGATATCCTCCCCGGCATCCACGGTCTCGTCAGAGTCGAGATCGACAAACACGATCCAGCCGACGCTCCAGCTACCTACAGTCCCCAAACAAGAAGTGCCGTTACTTGACCGGCAAATCACAGTCCGTGTTGACCGCTTGATGGCCTCAGATCTTGCAAAGCGAATATCAGACGCCAGTGTTTCCGCAGCCGCCTGAACCGACCGCTTTAAATACATCGTCCGAAAACTCGGCACAGCCATGACCGCCAAGATAGCGATCAAAGCCACTGTGACCAGCAACTCAATCAAAGTAAAACCACGATGCCGTATTTTCATTGTTGAATTCTCCACGCAAGGCGCCTATACAGGCCAGCAACTTCCGACATCTGGTAGGGGCAAGCCGCCAGACGGTAGGCACTTGTACCTAGCCCTGCTCACACAAAGTCCTCTGTCCAAGTGCTCGGCGATCCAGCGACCCGTCATCGTTGGTCGGCAAGTCCGCCGCAGAGACGCAACTTTCCACCTTGTCCTTCGGGCCGGATTCGACAGTGGACGTCGCGATCTCTTTGGCAACTTTGGGTACTGCTTCTGTTTTGGAATCGGTTCGGCGCTCGGCGGCGCGAAGTAGCTCCTTTGCCACTGTCACTTTTGAATCGTCTACTGAAACTGCGATATTTGAGTTTGCGGTTTGTGGCGTCAAGCCTTGGTTTTCAACTATGGCATCAAGCACTTGAGCCTCAACGCGCAGGGCCAATATCAAGGGTTTTTCAGAAATCTTGGACTTTCCACCTATCTTGATCTTTTCCGCGAACGGCAACAGCGCAGCAGCATGCAATGCAATCGCCAAAGCAAGCGCTAGCAAAAAGCGTGTGTCTTTCCACGGCAGCATATCCAGACAATCCCATCACATCAAAACTGGCCAACGAAGACTCATCTTGAGTCAAGTTGCATTCAAGTTGGCGCTTAAGTTCGAATGATGCAATACGGGACACTCACTTGCACTCAAAATCTGACAAATGGCCACAGCTGGCTGCTCAGCGGCACAATAGGCGACATGTTGCCCCTGATGAAGATAGCGCTGACTCTAGCTGAATCCGCCCGGAACTTAACGCCACCCAACCCCGCAGTGGGCTGCCTGATCGTGGCCCCGAACGGGGAAATCGTGGGTCAAGGCCAAACCCAACGCACGGGCGGGCCCCATGCCGAGGTCATGGCTTTGCGCGATGTCGCGCTTCGAGGCGTTTCGCCCACAGGTTGCACAGCCTACGTCACCCTTGAACCCTGCGCCCACCAGGGTCGCACAGGGCCTTGTTGCGACGCTTTGATTGCTGCTGGCATACGCAAAGTGGTGGCCTCCATTGCCGACCCGAATCCATTGGTTGCTGGCCTGGGCTTCGCCCGCCTTCGTGCGGCTGGCGTGGAAGTCGAGGTCGGGCCAGGCGCACAGGAGTCGCGTGAGTTGAATATTGGCTTTTTTAGCCGAATGATTCGCAGAACACCCTGGGTGCGACTAAAGGTAGCGGCGTCTTTGGACGGCAAAACGGCGCTTGAGAATGGTCAAAGCCAGTGGATTACCTCCGAGCGGGCTCGTCTTGATGGCCACGCTTGGCGGGCTCGGTCTTGCGCCGTGCTGACAGGTATCGGCACGGTTCTGGACGACAACCCGAAGCTGGATGCGCGCCACGTCGAATCGGTTCGCCAGCCTCATTTGGTGATTGTGGACAGCCGGTTGCAAACACCGCTGGATGCCGAGTTATTCAAGCCAGCGCGACAAGTTTTCATTTATTGCGCTGTGGACGATCAGGAAAAAACAGCCGCTTTGCGCGCACGGGGCGCCACAGTGATTCAAATGGCACAAATTTCAGGCGAGGACGCCCTTGGACCGGTCAAGGTCGATTTGCGCGCTATGTTTCTGGATTTGGCCAGGCGCGAGGTGAATGAGGTTCACGTTGAAGCCGGGTTCAAGCTCAATGGTTCACTTGTTCGAGAGGCCTTGGTTGATGAATTTTTGGTCTACCTCGCGCCAAAACTGATCGGGCAAGGGCTTGGAATGGCCAATTTTGGCCCGCTTGCCGCTTTAAAAGATGCGTTGCCGCTGACTTTCCGATCGACCGAGATGGTGGGAAGCGACTTGAGGATCATTGCCCGCATCAGCGGACGGGACGAGTTCTAGCCAGTTTCAAAATCTCGCCCTGATTCCTGCGAAAATACCCCCATGTTCACCGGAATCATCACCGGCGTGGGGCGCATCGACGCCATTCATGCCCTTGGCAGCTCTTTATCCCATGGCAAACGGCTACAGGTTGTTTGTCCTGCGGCCTACCTGGACGATGTCGGCTTAGGCGACAGCATCGCCATCAATGGGGCCTGTATGACCGCCACTGCGATCGATGCCGCCAATTGCCAATTTCAGGTTGACGTTTCCGCCGAATCTCTGGCCCGCACTGCTGGTTTGGAGCAACTCGGTCCGGTCAATCTGGAAAAAGCCTTGCGCGCCCAAGACCGGCTGGGCGGGCACATTGTGTCGGGCCATGTGGACGGTGTGGGCACATTGACCCGGTTTGAGGAGGTGGGCGAAAGCTGG
>JANOXL010000302.1:0-7878 GCA_031418395.1 Rhodoferax sp.
ATTCTCGACCGCGACGGCACGATCAATGCCGACAGCACCGACTACATCAAATCGCCGGAAGAGTGGAAGCCGCTGCCTGGCGCGCTGGAGGCGATTGCGCGGCTGAACCACGCGGGCTGGCATGTAGTGCTGGCGTCCAACCAGTCGGGACTGGGGCGCGGCCTGTTCGATGTGGCTTCGCTGAACGCGATGCACGCCAAGATGAATAAGCTTCTGGCCGTCGCCGGTGGCCGGGTGGACGCGATTTTTTACTGCCCGCACACGCCGGATGACAATTGCCACTGCCGCAAACCCGAGCCAGGTCTGTTTGAGCAAATTGGTGAGCGTTACGGTGTCGATCTGGAGAATGTGCCTGCGGTGGGCGACAGCTTGCGCGACCTCGTGGCGGCTGCGCGTGCGGGCTGCCAGCCGCATTTGGTATTGACCGGCAATGGTGCGGCGCTGCGCGGGCGGCCACTGCCTGACACTTATCCACAAGACACCCAAGTGCATGACGACCTGGCAGCGTTTGCCGAATGGCTGCTGGCGGCTGTGCCCGATTTCGAACACTCGGTGTTTCACCATTGAGCCGTTCACAGCTTTACTTCTTAAAACAATCCACCATGTCCGCTATCCGTTCCGTCATCCACATGCTTTGGATGCTGATCACCGTGATACCTACGGCGTTCTACATGATGGCGGCTGCGCCCTTTGCGACCGCCCGGCACATGCTGGCATCTGCCAATTTCTTTTTGGCTTGCGCAATCTATGGCTTGCGTGCGATCTGCGGAGTGAACTGGCGCGTGACGGGCATGGAAAATTTGCCGGGCCTGGATGCCAACGGGCAGGCCTTGCCTGCGATCTTGCTGGTCAAACACCAGTCACAGTTTGAAACTTTTTTGATGCCACTGATCATGCCCAGGCCACTGGCCTACGTGTTCAAAAAAGAGCTTTTGTACATTCCATTTTTTGGCTGGGGTATTGCCCGCTGCGACATGATCCACATCGACCGCTCGTTGGGAAAACAAGCTTTTGGCAAAGTGATCGAGCAGGGCAAACGCCTGCTGGGGCAGGGCACCTGGGTGATCATGTTTCCGGAAGGCACACGTATTCCTCGTGGCAAAGTCGGGCTGTACAAGACGGGCGGTACGCGATTGGCTGTTGAGTCGGGCGCGCCGGTAATACCGATTGCCGTAACCTCTGCTAAATGCTGGCCGCGCAAGGCGTTCATCAAACGGCCCGGCATGGTAGATGTGTCGATAGGCAAACCCATCGCCAGCCAGGGGCGGCAAGCGGATGAGTTGATGTTGCAGGTGCAAACCTGGATCGAAGCAGAAATGCGCCGCCTGGATCCCGAAGCCTATCGATGAACCCGCTCAAAAGCCTGCTGCAATTGACGCTGGATTTGTTTGATCCAGCGCCTGCGCTCCCCATGACGCAGCAGCACAATCATCAGTTGCTTAAAGAAAAAGGGCCACTGGGTCAGACAAATTGGACGCAAGAAGCTCCTGCAAATGTAGCAATTCAAAGCCCACTAATAGCAGAGGTATTCAAAGGCGAAGCCTTGCAGGACGTGATGGCGCCGACCAACTTCCGCCACCCACGCGCCAACCGCGAATCCCGCTTGTCTGACGCCGTGGTGGCCTATGAATTCAAACGCTCACGTCGCCGCACCATTGGGTTTCAAGTCGGTGCTGACGGCCTGGTGATCAGCGCACCCAAGTGGGTGCCGCTGTACGAAGTTGAAGCTGCCTTGCAGGAAAAGGCGAAATGGGTTGTCAATAAACTCAACGAGACGCGCGAACGGCGGGCGCAGTTGGAGTCCAACCGCATCGAATGGCGTGATGGCACCAGTTTGCCGTTTTTGGGGGAACAGGTGATTGTGGTGCTCGACCCGCGCCATGCCTTTGGCGAAGTGGGGGCAGTGCTTCATACCGATGAATCTGCACCCAATCTCACGCTGGCGGGCGTTCCACGGCTGACCTTGCACGTGGCATTGCCGCACAACGCCACGCCCGCGCAGATTCGTGACGCTGTGCAGGCATGGCTGATGCGTCAGGCCAAACGCATCTTCACGGAGCGGCTCAATCACTTTGCGCCGAAGCTTCAGGTGCAGTGGCAGAAGTTGTCGCTCAGCAGCGCGGGCACACGCTGGGGCAGCGCCAGCGCTAACGGTTCAATCCGGCTGAACTGGCGACTGATTCACTTCAGCCAGTCCGTGATTGATTACGTGGTGGTGCATGAACTCAGCCATTTGCGTGTGATGGACCACAGCCCCCGCTTCTGGGACACCGTGGCCACGGTGATGCCTGATTACACCCAGTTTCGCGGGCAGCTGAAAGACGATTCCATCCCACGCTGGAATTGAGACCTGGCGGGCCAGGGCTTGTCGATCAGCAACGATGCCGTGAGAGGGGCGTCAAAGCTGCGAGGGGCTTCCCAGGGCATGATCAGCCCATACGGCTGAAGCGTCGGCGGTTTGGTCGGCCATCAAGGCGGACGACAACCGCACTCGTTGCGAGAGTTCTCGTGCGATGTTACGGGTGATTTTGAGTGCCGCGTCTTGGTGTTCGGAAACCAGCAATGCCACGGCTTGGCGGTTCAGCAACAAAGCCCTTACCGGCGTGTCGGCCCAGGCTGTTGCTGAACGGGTTTTGCCGTCGACAAACCCCATTTCGCCGACAAACTGTCCGGGTCCAAAGGTTGCCAGTCGCACCGAGTCTTCACCCAGACCAACCAGAATGCTGACTACGCCGGATTCCAGCAGCCAGATGCCGTCTGCCGGGTCGCCTTTGTGGAAGAGTTCATTGCCAGTGGGCACGTCCAGCAGCTCACCCAGCATCAAGACTGCGGTGACCTGTAACTGCGTCAAATCGCTGAGCAAACCGTTTTCGGCCAGCGGGTGTGATTGCAGGGACCCGGCCAGCACACTGGCATTCATCAGCACCAGGTCTTCACAGACTTCCAGGCCACGATCCAGGTCTTGGCAATGCTGCACGCCTGGGCTGGTTTGCAAGCCGTCCCGCAGGAGGGTCGCCTTGCACTGGCGCGCGCCTGTCACCACCACCTTCACTTTCCGCTCGACCAGTGTCTTGATAAGCCACAGCACGGCATCTGCACCACTGGAGTCTACGTCCTGTACCTGACGGACGTCCAGCACCACGGCCGCGGCCTGCGGATTCAGGTCATCGGCCAGTTGCGTCAAGCGCGCGCTGTTGCCAAAAAAAAGATGGCCGGTCAGGCGTAAAACACCCACCCGATGCGGCCGGCGTGCCAAATTGCGCAACTCTCCTGCACTGCGCACCCGGCGCGAATGGTATTGCTCCAGGTAAGCCCATTGCGCCGTCAAGTTGATCGACAGGCGACGCAAGACCGCTAGGCACGACAGGCCGACGCCGACAAAACAGGCCCAGACCAAGTTGCCAAAAAACGCGACAAATGTAATGACGACCGTGATCCAAAAACCTAAATCGCGGTTGTTTCGCTGCGACTGTCTGCGCGCCAGCATGGCGCGTAAGCGTTGCACGAACGCTGGGTCCAGCATCATCATCGCCTGGATCATGAACAGACCCGCCATCAGGCTGGCGGGTAAGGCCACCAGCCAATGGCCCAGAACGGCGATGAGGGCCGTGGTGATCGCCGCACACAGCAACGCCGCTGTTGCACCACGCCCGCCTTCCACCCAACTGGCGACACTGCGCAACGGGCTGCCGGTGCAGGGCGAACCGCCCAACAGCGCGCTACCGATGTTGGCACCTCCCAATGCCACCAATTCACGATGGGCGTTGGTTCGCACGCCAAAACGGGCTTCCATGATGGCTGTGGCGGTGAAGGTCTCCAGAATCATGACCAAGGCGAGCGTTACCGCGCCTGGCAGGCCAATGGTTGCCAATTTCAGGAGGTCCTGACCCGCCAATCGTGGCCACATCAGCACCGAAACCCATTCTGCGCTCAGGCTGGCATTTATGCCCGGCACCACCTTGAACCCGGCTGGTTCCAGCAGCCAGGTAGTGGCCAATCCCAGCAGCAAAGCGGCAATCACTGCGGGCACTGCCCCCAACACCGGCGCCCGCCGCTGCAGCCACGGCCACACCAGATACATCAGCAGCATTTGCATGGCAATGGCCAACGTGGCCCAGCTATTCCCAGTGAGAGTCTGAACGGCCAAGGTCAGCAGCATCAGGGCGATGCCGTTTCCAATGCCGACTGTGACCGGTGTCGGGATCATTTTGAAGACATTGCCCCATCTGAGCAGCCCCGTCAGAAAAACCAATGTGCTGGCCACCAAAAACATGACGCTGCCGGCTGCCAGGCCCAAGGTCAGTTGCTCAAATGTAAAGCGGCCATTGGTTCCGCCCAAGGCCTCGCACATTTGCAATACCAGGGCAATGTAAGCCACCAAAGAGGCGGTGCGAGCCGTCGGCATGACGGCGGCCTGTCCTCGCAGCAGCAGCGCCAGCACGGGCACGAGGCTGGCAGTGACCAATGATGCCCAAAATCCTGCCATAACCACCTGGGGCCCCAACAGGCTCACAAACAACAGGACAGGGCTGATGGCGTTGATCAGGCCCGGTACGGCGCCAGCCAATGCGCCTTTGACTTCTGAGCGGAAACGGAGCTTTCGAATCACCGATAAAAAGGGAATAAAGGGTGCCAATAAGGGAATTGATGCTGACGCGACTTGCCGCGTGAAGCGTCAGGCAAGTGTAAAACGCAGAACCCCATCCGCATCCAGCCGACGGTGCAATTTGCCGTCAAACCATAACTTGTGCAAATGCGCTACAGCCTCACCCATGGCGAAGGTCATCTGGTGCAAATCGAGCTCGCGCTTGAACATCACAGGCACCACGTCCATGGCACTGGCAGCGCGCTGGGCGCACAGCACCATCACCTCGGCCAGGCGGTCGGCGTGGTGTGCATGGAGCTGTTCGATCCGTTTGTGCAGCCGTACAAAGGGTTTTCCGTGGGAGGGCAGCGTCAAGGTGTCAGGATGCAAGGGTTTGAATTTATCAATCGAATCCAGAAACTGCTGCAGGGAATTGGCTTCAGGCTCACCCTCGTGGACGCTCACATTGGTGGAGATGCGCGGCAGCATCATGTCACCACCCAGCAGCAAGCGGGCTTCGGCGCAATACAGGGCAATGTGCTCGGGCGCATGGCCAAAACCGCTGATGCAACGCCATTGCCGCTGCCCAATCTGGATCAAATCGCCTTCTTGCATGCGTTTGAAGGTGCGTGGTACGGAGGGCACCAAATTGCTGAAATAGTGTTTGCGTCCGCGTACGGCGGCCAGGTCATCTGCGCTTTGCATGCCATGCAGCGCGTAAAAATCCGCGGCAGGGTCGCCACCGCCAAAATTGCTGGTCGTCAGTGAAGCCAGCCGCGCCACACCAAAGTCGGTGGCGCTGATCCACAGGCGGCAGGTGTGGGTGGAGGTACTCCAACGCTGGCACAACCAATCCGCCAGGCCAATATGGTCCGGGTGCATGTGGGTACAGATGACCCGCAGAATGGGCAAGCCTTCCAGTTCGGTATCAAAAATCTCCTGCCACTGGGCGCGGGATTCGTCGCGGGCGATGCAGGTATCAATCACCGTCCAGCCTTGTATTTTTTCTTTCGAACCGTGCTGCCCGTCCATTTCATCGCGCAGAAGCCACAGGTTGATATGGTTCAGCGCAAACGGCAGGCCCATGCGGATCCACTTGACACCGTCAGCCACCGGATAGGTAGTGCCCAATTCAGGCAAGGTGTCGCCAAAAGGGTAATGCAACTCGCGTTCAAGTTCGTTCATAAGGTCTTGGGTTGACGTCGCAAAATTTGATTCATAATTCGGGCATTGATTGACGTTTACGTAAACGTCAATCTAAAAGTCATTGTAGGGCGCACCTTCGGGTGGGCCTGTCACCCCGGTTCAACCCTCTTAGCGGCAATATGAGCACTGCAACCTTCAGCATCAGCGATCTGGCGCGCGAGTTTGACCTCACTACGCGGGCGATCCGGTTCTATGAAGACATGGGTTTACTGGAGCCTTCCCGCACGGGACCTGGTGGGCGCAACCGAACCTATAGCGGGCGTGACCGCACGCGGCTCAAATTGACACTGCGGGCCAAACGGTTGGGGCTGTCATTGACCGAAGCCAAAGACATCATTGACCTGTATGACAGTCCGCGCGACACCGGCGCGCAACTGAAAAAATTCCTGGCGGTACTGGCGGCGCACCGCTCCCAGATTGAGGAGCAACTGGCCGAGTTGCAGGCCAACCTGGACGAGGTGAAAACCCACGAAAAAGAAGCCCGCGCCCTGCTGGCGCGTATTGAAAAATCAGCCAATCAAACAAAGGAAACATGATGGATTTGCCTGGTCTTGACTTTCAACTCGGTGACGAAAACAACGCCCGGGGTGTTGGGGTGCGCTTTTTCGCCCACGCCTAAATCGCGCCGCGCGCTGCCCAGATCGACCAAAGTGACCAGTTCCCGATGGATGTCTGGCGAAAGCTGGGGGACTTGGGCGTCTTGGGTGTCACCGTGGGTGAGGAATATGGCGGTGCGGGCATGGGGTATCTGGCCCACATGATCGCCATGGAGGAGATTTCGCGCGCTTCTGCGTCGGTGGGTTTGAGCTACGGCGCGCACAGCAACCTTTGCGTGAACCAGATCAAACGCAATGGCAGCGAGGAGCAGCGGCGCAAGTACCTGCCGCGACTCATCAGCGGAGAACATGTCGGCGCATTGGCCATGAGTGAGCCAGGCGCGGGTAGCGACGTGATCAGCATGAAGTTGCGTGCAGAAGATAAAGGTGGCTTCTTCCTGCTCAATGGCAGCAAGATGTGGATTACCAACGGCCCCGATGCTGACACCTTGGTGGTATATGCCAAGAGCGAGCCTGAACTCGGCGCGCGTGGCGTCACAGCCTTTTTGATCGAAAAAGGCATGAAGGGCTTCAGCGTCGCGCAGAAGCTCGACAAACTCGGCATGCGCGGCAGCCACACCGGCGAGCTGGTGTTCAACAACGTCGAAGTGCCCGCGCAGAACGTACTCGGTGGCTTGAACAATGGCGCCAAGGTGCTCATGAGCGGGCTGGATTACGAACGCGCTGTGCTCAGTGGCGGGCCGCTGGGCATCATGCAGTCTGTCATGGACAACATCATTCCCTACATCCATGAGCGCAAACAGTTTGGCCAGAGCATTGGCGAATTCCAGCTGATTCAGGGCAAAGTGGCTGACATGTACACGGTGCTGCAGGCCGGGCGCTCGTTTGCTTATACGGTGGCGAAAAACCTCGACTCATTGGGCACCGACCACGTGCGCCGCATTCGTAAGGATTGCGCCAGCGTGATCCTCTGGACGGCTGAAAAGGCCACCTGGATGGCGGGTGAAGGCATCCAGATTTTCGGCGGCAATGGCTACATCAACGACTACCCGCTGGGCCGCATGTGGCGCGACGCGAAGCTGTATGAAATTGGCGCTGGCACCAGTGAAATCCGCCGCATGTTGATCGGGCGCGAGTTGTTTGCCGAGACGATGTGAACGCAGGCAACATCCTTCTGCACATTTGATCCAGGTCCTGCATGAACAACGACATCGAACAGCTGTTTGAACACAACCGCCAGTGGGCGGCGCAAACCGAGGCCCGCGAGCCAGGTTTTTTCACGCGGCTGGCTCAACAACAAAACCCGAAATACATGTGGATCGGCTGCGCCGACAGCCGGGTGCCGGCCAACCAGATCACGGGGCTCGACCCTGGTGAGGTCTTTGTGCACCGCAATGTCGCCAATCTGGTGGTTCACAGTGATTTGAATGCCTTGTCAACCATCCAGTTCGCGGTCGAGCACCTGAAGGTCAAACACATCATCGTGGTGGGCCACTATGGGTGCGCTGGCGTGCGCGCGGCCTTGAGCGG
>JANOXL010000303.1:0-29536 GCA_031418395.1 Rhodoferax sp.
TAACTGGTACATCGGGTTGCCTCTTGATAATTCAATGTGTTAACACCCATGTTAATTCTGTTGGCCAAAACCGGCTGCAAATGCAGATTTACGAAAATTAGGCCCTTAGGTCTCGTGAAATATACCTATCTAGCTACTAATAGTATAGCGAAAGAATTTGACTTCGAATCGATACGCGCAACCCGCAGCGCCCCAGCGCCCGCCCTACGACAGCCGATGCTAAACCATGACCCGGCACGGCATGCCGTGGCGGCGTGTTACCGCCCCGGCCCCAGCGAGGCGCGCTGACGCAGCGCGTTGCGAATCTGGTTCCAGTCGGCGGCAGACACGCCGGGTTGCTCGGCACCCGGCATTTCGCAACTGAACCTCCAGCGAATCAATCAGGCGGCAGCGGGAATCCAGCTGCGTGCGGGCCCCAGCCCCTGGAGTGCTTGTTGACGTAAGCCTAGCGCCGCCAGCAGCGTCTTGAAAACGGCGCGCACGCGGGGGGTGTTGCGCAGGTCGGGGTGGGTGAGCACCCACAGCTCGGAGGCCAGCTCAGCTTGAGGTTCCTGCACGCGGCGCAGCGCGGATGCTGCGTCACCGATCCAGCAGGGCAACACCGCCAAGCCCAGACCGTCCTCGCACGCTCGGGCGAGACCGGCAAATCCGTCAATGCGCAGGCCCACGCGTTCCAGGGGCACGATCCGTTGTAGCCATTGCAGACTGCGATGGCGTTCATAGGCCTCGCTCAGGGCCAGCCATTGGTGGTCCGCGAGATCCTGGTCGGGCTGCTGCTGAAGGTAGTCTTGTGCACCATAAACGGCAAATGCCAAGGGCGCGATTCGGTTGCCAATCAGGTAGTCTGGCGGGCGCAGGGTTGGCCGCACGGCAATGTCGGCATCGCGTCGGGCCAAGTCGAGCATCGCGTTGTCGACGCCTACGTGCACACTGATCTCTGGATACGTGGCGCGGCATTGCTGCAGGCCGCTGTTCAGTAAATGGGTAGCAATGCTGTCAGTGGTGGTGATGCGCACGACGCCGCTGGGCTGCATCTCATAACCCGCTACTTTGCGTAGCGAGCGCTCGGCTGCGTCGCTCACAGAGGCGCCCGTAGCCGCAAGCTCCTCGCCTGCAACCGTCGCGACATAACGGCCATTGTTACGCTCAAAAAGACGCACACCCAACGAGGCTTCCAGGCTGGCAATACGGCGGAACACGGTGGCGTGGTTGACCTGTAACTCGCGCGCGGCGGCGGCCAAGGAGCCGGTTCGCGTAACCGCGGCAACATAAGTTAAGTCGTTCAAATCCAGCATGATCTTGCATTTTTGCAAATAGAAATTGCAAATAGTGGTAGTTGCTTTGCAAAATTATAGTATCTAAACTTTTGCCATCCATTCACTTCAGGAGTTCAAGATGAAACCGATGCTTAATCCAATGCGAAATCCGATGCTGGTGCTGGCCCTGCTGGCGGCTTTGGTTGCCGGGGGCGCCACCGCTACAGAACCGATCTGGGACGCCAACAAAGTGCAGATGCAAAGTGAAAAAATGGCCGATGGCGTGTTCGCTTTCTATGCCACCAATGCGCGTGAACTCAACGCCCAGGGCCGTGCAGCGGCTACCAGCGGTGGGCTCATCGTGGGCAGCAAGGGTGCCTTGTTGATTGAGACCATGCTTAACCAGCGGCTGAACACGCAGGTTCAGGAGCTCAGCCGCAAGCTGGGCGGCAAACCGCTGATCTATGCGGTCAACACCAGCTCACACGGCGACCACTCCTTTGGCAACATGTTTTTGCCTGCGTCCACCCGCATCGTGCAGCACGTCAACACGCGAAGCTACATCACCAACCATTTGGCAGATGACAAAGCCTTCATGATCAAGAACTTCGGCACGGGCCGCGGCATCGAACCGATCAAGGCGCGCACCGGCGATATCTTGGTGCCGGTTATGGGCCGCACGGCGCTGGATCTTGGTGGAAAGGTCGTGGAAATCATCGACTTCGGCTTCGCACAGACCGGCGGAGACCTCTGGGTGTGGGAGCCGCAATCCAAAATCATCTGGGCCGGCAATCCCATCATCGCTGCCAAGCCCGCCTTGCCATGGTTGCTGGATGGTCACCTCGTCGCCACGTTGGAGACGCTCAAGCGGGTGTATGACTTCCTCCCGCCTGATGCGCGCATCGTGCCGGGCCATGGCGTGCCGATGTCGCGCGAAGACATGAAGTGGCACATCGACTATCTGGCCACCGTTCGAGCCAAGGTTCAGGCGGCGGTTGAGAAAGGCTTAACCCTGGAGCAAACCGTGCAGCAGACAAGCATGCCGGAATTCGGCGGCTATGCCTTGTTCGGCTGGGTTCACCCTGGGCTGAATGTACCTGCCGCTTACCGCGACTTGAGCAAAAAATAGCGCTGTGAGGCTTAGCTGCCGTGCGGTTTGCGGCTTTGCACCATTTGCGTTAACTTCGGCTCAATCCATCCAAGGAACAGCATCATGACTATCGAAATCGTCGTTGGAAAACAGGCCACGATCCACTTTGATGCGCAAAGGTGCATCCACTCCCGCAACTGCGTACTGGCGCACCCCGACGTATTTGTGCCAAACGTTCAGGGTGCCTGGATACACCCTGATGCGCAACCCGTGCAGGAACTGATTCGCATCGCGCAGAACTGCCCCTCTGGCGCGATTCGCGTGACCCGCAATTCCACAGAAAATGCGGCGGGCGATGCCGCTCCGTCAGACGGCTTGCCGCTAGTCAACACGATGCGAGTCAGGGAAAACGGGCCCTTGGCTTTTGAGGCGGAATTGCAGATCAATGGCCTGCCTGAGCCGACGCCGCGCGCCACGCTGTGCCGCTGTGGTCAGTCCAAGAACAAGCCCTACTGCGACGGCGGTCACGTAGGGGCTGGTTTTGCAGCAAGCGGCGAGCCTGCGACGCAAGCGTTTGACGCGTTATCGACTCGCAACGGGCTGGTCACGATCATGCCTATCGCCAATGGCCCTTTACGTGTGCAAGGCAGTTTGGAAGTGGTCAGTGGTACAGGCCGCACCTGCAACAAGGTCAGTGAGACCTACCTATGCCGCTGTGGCGAGTCCAAAAACAAGCCCTATTGCGATGGCAGCCACAAGGCTGCTGGATTTCAGGCGAATTGAAAAAGCCATGAGTTAGGAGCCCGCGTGGCAGAAGGCTTCGGGTTTGCGGCCAGCCAGGTAGCCTGCCAGGTCTTTGAGATATTCTTATTGTTAACACCCATGTTAATTATTTTAATCCAAACCGGCTGAAATCACAAATTTATGAACATTAGGCCACTAGGTCTCGTGAAATATACGTATATTGCTATTAATAGTATAGCTGTTGAATTTAACGTCAAATCGATACGCGCAACCCGCAGCGCCCCAGCGCCCGCCCTACGACAGCCGATGCCAAACGATGACACGGCGCGGCATGCCGTGGCGGCGAGTTACCGCACCGGTCCCAGCGAAGCGCGCTGACGCAGCGCGTTGCGAATCTGGTTCAAATCCGCGGCTGACACGCCGGGCTGCTCTGCGCCCGGCATTTCACAACTGAAGTTGGCGGCCACGTTGATGTCGCCCGTGCCTTTGTAGCGCGCTTGTTTGGGGTAGACACACACCGGGCGTTGGCGTGTCACGGCACCGTCTTTCACACTGGTGGCCACGAGAAACTCGGGCGCTGTGCCTTGTTCAACCCAGCGTGCCAGTGCGAGCACAGAGTCGGTTTGTGCGTTGCGCAAGGCGGCGGGTGGGTCGCCGGTGCCGCCGCCAATGTTCGAGGGGCCCGAGCCGCCGCCGCAATGCGCCACGTTGGGCAACATGAAGAGCCGGTGGAACTGCTGCACGGCAGGTGCGTGGGTCTGCGCGGCAGCGGCCACGTCGGCGGCGGTGAGCGCCTCGACGGCCTGGTCAAACGCCGCGGGCGGCAGGCCTTTCAGCCGCTCAAACTGCGCCAGCGCGTGGGTGTAGTTGGGTGAACTTTGCGGCGCGACCACAGCGTCATGCCAGCCGTGGTACTGCAACAGTTTGCCGCCGCGCGCCTTGAAGCGCGAAAGGTCGGGGCTCGGGGCCACCATGAAGGGCGAGACAGCTTGTTTGACGCGATCGTATTCAGCGGCCACGTCAAAGCTGCGCGGTGCGAAGGGTGGTGTGCGCTGGCCATAGACGAAGTGGCCGATGAAAACGCCGTAACCGCCGTTGTCGGCAAAGGCCGGAATCCAGTCGGCCTCGGAGCCGACCACGGGGCCATTCCAGCGCTGGCTGCCGTCTGGTGCGGGAATGCCACGGTAGACATCGCGTGCGGCTTTGAGTTGCGGGGCGGTGAGGCAATCGGGCGTCTCGGCGCTGCTGCACAGCAACACGGCGGGGTCAAAGGTACAGGCGCGCGGGTTGGTGATCTGCTGGTCCACCAGGCCGTCTTGCGCGTCGCAGGCGGCGTGCGCGCGAGCGCTCATCATCCGGCGTTTGGCGTCTGAGATGACGGGCGGCTGGCCCAGCACGGGCACTTGGGCATGGCCTGTCCAGACCAGCGACAACAGCGTGTCGCCATAAAACTGCGAGGGCGCGCCCGCCACGATGCCGTCAAACAGATCGGGGTAACGCTGTGCCATCATCATCGCCTGGCGGCCGCCGTTGGAGCAGCCTTCAAAGTAGGCTTTGGCAGCGGGTTTGCCGTAAAAGTTGGTGGTCACCGTTTTGGCCGCTGTGGTCACAAAGTAGTGGGCGCGGTACCCCCAGTCTTTGACTTTCTCAGGGCGGTTCAGCGTCCACTCATGGGACTCGCCGCCACTGTGGCCCATGTCGCTACCGGCCACCACGAAGCCTTGCGCCAGGTCGGCGGCCATGCGCGCATGCGGCGTGGCACCCGCGTAACCACCCGTGCCGTCGGTCTTGAGGCGGCCGCTCCAGGCGCTGGCGCTGGCAGGCAGCCACACCTCGAAGTTGATGTGGGAGTCGCTCGAGGGTCGCGCCACACCTTGCACGCGGCAAAAGGGCGCGTTCACTTTGGTGGTGCCCACGGTATCGCCCGCCGCGACCAGTGCCGCCTGTGTGACGGTCGCCATTTCTGACGAGACGCCTGTCAGTGCCGCGCAGTCGCCAGGTTTGACCGATGCGGTTGCGGCAGGCGTTGTTGATGGCGACGCGCCGTCACTGGCGCAGCCTGCCAGCGTGATCGCAGCCGCACCGACAAGGGCGGCCCAAACGGCCAGTGCGTTGACAGACCTCAAACGGGGCCTTGTGCAGATCGATTCGAGAGGGGTGTTCATCGTGGGGGGCATCGTGTCTCCAAAGGGTGGGCTTTGTTTTGTTGGCATTCGCGCAAGTGTTTATACGCCGTTTGCTGGCCTGCCTGCAATTGGTGAGTTTGGCCCCGGCGCATTGACAACGCCTTTGCAAGGTGAATGCGGCGAACCGTCGGGGGTAGGGTCGTGGTTATGCGCAGCGGGTGGATACCAGGGGAAAACCCTTGTATACTCATCAGTAGATTAAAATTACTATAACGCATATTGAAAAACTAGACAGTAATCAGCGTTGGCCCGCCATTGCCCGCTGCACACAAGGAATCGGCCCGTGATTAATATTCCCAACTCACCCTACACCCTGCCCGAGATGTACCAGCCTGACGTGATGGTCGAGGACAACAAATGGTACGCGCTGGGCAAAATGGGTAAGGTGCGCCCGCTTTTGTTTGACGTGGCCAATGGCGGCTGGGTCAGCATTTTGAAGGCCGAGGGCAGGGGCACGATCCAGCGGCATCGCCATGCATCGCCCGTGACCGCCTGGACGCTCGACGGCGCCTGGGGTTACCGCGAGCACGACTGGGTGGCCCGCGCGGGCAGCTTTGCCTACGAGCCTGCCGGGCACATCCACACCTTGTACATCCACCCCGATGTGGGCCACATGACAGCGATATTCCATGTCAACGGCCCGCTGGTCTATGTGGATGACGCGGGCAATCCCACCGATTACGACGATGTGTTTCTGCGCCTGGACCGTTACGCAAAACACTGCCGCGAAGTCGGCTTGGGCGACGACTATGTGCGTTCCTTGATTCGCTGATTTGCCTGCAAATCGATACAAAACCCAAGAGAAACTAGAAGGATCTGAGGATGTCGAACAAGATGCACCTGATGCAGATGCTGATCCACACAGCCTGCACCCACACCCTCTTGGGCTGGGCCGATCCGAAAGACGAGCAGCTTGACGGCCTGCAAGACTTTGCCTATTGGCAAAACCTGGCGCGTACGCTGGAGCGCGGCAAATTCGACGGGGTGTTTTTTGCTGATAGCCCAGCCACCCACGCTGTCTACAAAAGCAGCGTCGTGCCCTCGGTGCAATACGGCGCTTCGTGGCCCAACCACGACCCGATGCCGCTGGTGGCCATCATGGCGGCGGCAACCACGCATCTGGGAATCGGCGTCACGCTTTCCACCACCGGCACTACGCCTTATCTGGCCACACGCCGTATCTCGACACTCAACTATTTGAGCCGGGGCCGCGTGGGCTGGAACATCGTCTCGGGCTTCAGCAACGCCGAACATATGGCCAACGGCATGGGCGTGCAGATGGCGCATGACGAGCGTTATGACCAGGCCGACGAATTCATGGCCATTTGTTATGAACTGTGGAACAGCGTGCCACGCGACGCGATTTTGAAAAACGCGGCGACCGGCCAGTTTGCCGACCCGGCCAAGATCAAACAAGTCGACTTCAAAGGCAAATATTTGAGCTGCAAGGCGGTGGCGCCGGTGCTGCCTTCTGACTATGGCATGCCACTACTCTTTCAGGCCGGCTCCTCCGGGCGCGGCATGAAGTTCGCGATGGACCATGCCGAGGTGATCTTCGCCATTCAGGGCCATGTGGCTGGCATGAAGAAAAGCATGGAGCAGTTACGTACTGCCTCCAAAGAGCACGGCAAGAGCGACGAGCCCAAGGTTTTGTATGGCCTGCAGCCGATTGTGCGCAGCACCGAACTGGAAGCCAAGCAACGCGCCGAGGAACTGAAAGAACGTATTCCGCTAGACGCGATCCTGGCCCGCCTCTCGGGCGTGTTTGGCGTGGACTTGAGCAAGTTTGACCCGGAAATGCCGTTGTCTGAAATGGATACGCAGGCCTCGCGCGGGCTGATGTCGGCCACGCTCACTTCATCGGACGGCAAGGCGGTGACATTGCGCGCTGCGGCGGCGCAGTGGGCACTTTCTGTAGCGATTCCGCAAGTCATCGGGACACCCGAGCAGGTGGCCAACGAAATCGAACACGCCTGGCGCGAGACCGGCTGTTACGGCTTCAACCTGAGCCCCACCACCAACCCTGATAGCGTGGATGATTTTGTGGACCAAGTCGTTCCGATCTTGCAAAAACGCGGCGTGTACCGCACCGAATACGAAGGTGAAACCTTCCGCCAGAACCTGATGGCTTGACCCCGGCAGACGCGCGCCCAAGACCGATCAATCCATGCCGAACCAAACCATGAACGCACCCGTCCAGGAAGTGGCGCCAGCCGCTATCGACCCGGCGGAGTTGCGCCGCTGCCTTGGCTCCTTTGTCACGGGCGTTACCGTGATCACCGCACTGGACGACGAGGGCAAACCAATTGGCATGACGGCCAACTCGTTCAACTCGGTCTCGCTGGACCCCCCCTTGATCGTGTGGAGTCTGCGCACCAACGCACGCACGTTTCCGGTTTACAGCAAGGCCAAGCGTTTCATTGTCAACATCCTGTCTGAAGAGCAAGTCGAGGTGTCGAACCGTTTTGCCAAATCGGGGCCAGACCGTTTTGACGGTGTCGCCACGACGCCCGGCATTGACGGCCTGCCGCTGATCGACGGATGCTCGGCCTATCTGGAATGCCGCACCGAAGCGACTTACCCCGGTGGCGATCACTTGCTCTTCCTTGGACGCGTGGAGCGTATTGTGGGAAGCGCACGCAAGCCTTTGGCGTTTGGCGCGGGCAAATACATGGTGGTACACCCGTATGACAGCGGTGCAGACACCGGCGCGGGCTCTGGCAACGTCGCCACACTCAACGCGGTGCACCTGGCCCGCCCGATTCTGGAGGACCTGAACCGCGAGACGGACAAAACCGTGGGCCTGGGCGTGTGGGGCAATTTGGGCCCTACGCTCATTTGGTGGATCGAAGCACGCAAGGCCCTGCATGTGCGCCTGCGTTGCGGCATGGTGCTGCCGCTGTTGGGCTCATCGACTGGCAAAGTATTTGCTGCATTTTCTGAGTCGCAACTTACCGCGCGTTATCTGGATGCCGAAATTGCTGCTGTGCAGCACCTGCCCGATTCGCCGTTTCGCACGCGTGAGGCGGTGGACGCGCACCTGGCCGTGGTGCGCGAGCATCGCCTCGCGTCGATTTACGACGCGATCATCATGGATGTGAACGAACTGGGCGTGAACGCCGTGAGCGCCCCGGTATTTGATGCCGCAGGCGCCATCGTGCTGGCGCTAACCATGATGGGCGAGGCTAGCTTCAACGAAAACGACCCGGCAGTCACCAAGCTGCGGGATGCCGCGTTGCGCTTGTCGACACGACTGGGACACCGACCATGACCACATCAATTGAAAAACCAAACGCCTGGAACCGCTGGGGCGCGGACGATGAAAAGGGCGCGCTCAATTTCATCGGCCCGGACGAAGTCAAACGCGCCAGCGGCCTGGTACGCACGGGCGAAGTCTTGCGCCTGGCACAGTTGCTTTCCAGCAAAACCCCCGTGCCCGCGCACCGCTGTGGTTTGCAGCATTTCATGGCGCGCGACGGTGGTGACTACGCGATCGCGGGCAGCAGGCGTCCAGGAGGCTTCCAGTTTGCCGAAGATACCGTGGTGATGCCGCTGCACATCGGCACCCACATGGACGCCTTGTGCCACGCCTGGTACGACGACAAGCTTTACAACGGCTACCTCGGCGACAGCATTCGAAGCACCACCGGCGCAGGGCGTTTAGGCATTGAAAAAATGCCGCCGATCTTCACGCGAGGGGTGCTCCTTGACTTTGTGAAGCTCAAGGGCCGTGTGCTCGCGGCGGGTGAGTCGATTGGCCGCGCCGACATGCAGGCAGCCGCCCTGGCCGCTGGCCTGCAAGTGGGCCGTGGTGACGCGGTCTTGCTGCGCACGGGCTGGCTGGAGTCACAAAAGGGCGTGAAGCAACCCGATTTCAATGTGGAGCCGGGCATCGACGTAGACGCCGCCAACTGGTTGGTCGAGCACGACGTGGCCATGGTCGGTGCCGACAACTACGCGATTGAGGTCATGCCATTCCCTGAAGGCAAGGTGTTTCCAGTGCATCAGATGTTGATCCGCGACTACGGCATGCCCCTGCTTGAAGGCCTCATGCTCGACCCGCTCGTCGCCGCGGGCCGCCACGAGTTCCTCTTTGTTGCCAGTGCCTTGCCCATTGTGGGCGCGACCGGCAGCCCCCTATCTCCCGTTGCAGTTTTATGAAAAAACGTCCTCTCGACGGCATTCGTGTCCTGGAGATTGCCTCCATGATTTTTGGCCCCGTCGCCGGGCAATACCTGGGCGACATGGGCGCGGAGGTGATCAAGCTGGAACCGCCCGAAGGTGACCTCACGCGTTCCATCGGCCCCCGTAAATCACCCAAGATGGGCGCCTTCTTCCTGACCAGCAACAGGAGCAAGCGCAGCATCGTGGTCGATTTGAAACGACCCGAAGGTATCGAAATTTTGCAGAAACTGATGGCCAAGACAGATGTGTTGCTGCACTCCATGCGCACACCTGCGGCCAACCGCCTCGGTCTGGACTACGCCAGCTTGTCAGCCATCAATCCGGCTCTGGTGTATTGCCACCTCACCGGTTACGGCGACGAAGGCGCTTACGGCGAACGGCCCGCGTATGACGACATCATCCAGGCGGCCTCTGGACTGGCCATGTTGCAAACCGTGGTGGCGGGCCAGCCGCGTTTCATTCCCACCATCGTGGCCGACAAAATCAGTGGCGTTCACGCGGCCTACGCGATCGTGCTGGCTCTGATGCACCGTATGCGCACAGGTGAAGGCCAGCAGGTGGACGTGGCCATGTTCGAAACCATGGCCGCCTTCAACATGTTGGAGCACCAGTGGGGGTACGCATTTGAGCCGCCGATGGGGCCGATGGGTTACCTGCCCGTCAGCTCCGCCTCCCGCCGCCCCTACAAAACCAAAGACGGATTTTTGGCCCTGCTACCGTATTCAGACGCACACTGGCGCAGCTTTTTTGAGCTGGCCGGTGAACCCCAAATCATGCAGGACGAACGGTTTTCAACATTTGCGGCACGGCAAAAACACTTTCGCGACGTGTGGGATGAAATCGAGCGCCAAGTGGCACGCAAGACCAATGCCGAGTGGCTCACTTTGTTGACCCCGCAGGACATTCCCTTCTCGGTGGTCAACAGCCTGGAAGAGCTCACAACCGACCCGCATTTGCAGAGCGTCAATTTCTGGGAAATGCGGGAGCACCCCACCGAAGGCACGCTGCGTATGCCGCGCAACCCGGTCAGCATGAGTGTCTCGCCACCGGCGATCACCTTGTTGCCGCCCAATCTGGGCGAACACAGCGCCGAGATCCTGCGCGAATACCAATACGACGACGCCAGCATTCAGCAGCTGACCGCGCCCGGCGGCGTCTGTGCCGCAGCCGCATAACGACTTTCGCCATTCGACAAAACCCATGATTCCACGCACGCTTTTCTCGCCCGATCACGACGTTTTCCGCGACTCGGTGCGCCGCTTCATTGCCGAACACGTAGTGCCACACCATGCAGATTGGGAAAAAGCGGGCCAAGTGCCGCGCTCGTTATGGCATCAGGCCGCCGAGCTGGGGCTCTTGTGTTGCAACGTGCCCGATGCCTATGGCGGCATGGGTGGCGACTTCTTGCACAGCACGATATTGATCGAGGAAATGGCCCGCGTGGGCGCAACCGGCCCCACGTTCTACCTCCATTCGGACATCGTGGCCCCGTACCTGGTTGACTTTGGCACCGAGGCGCAAAAACAGAAGTGGCTACCCAAGATGGCCACCGGCGAAGTGGTGGTGGCACTGGGCATGAGTGAGCCTTCAGGCGGCAGCGACGTGCAGGCCATGCGCACACAGGCCATTCGTGACGGCGACGACTATGTGATCAACGGCCAAAAGGTGTTCATCACGAATGGCCACAGTGCCGACCTGCTGCTGTTGGCTTGCAAGACCGACCCCAAGGCACGTGGGAAAGGCGTCAGCCTGATTTTGGTCGAGACCAATCGGCCTGGATTTACACGCGGGCGCAAGCTCGAAAAGATTGGCTGCAAGGCGCAAGATACGTCCGAGCTTTTCTTCGCCGATTTGCGGGTTCCGGCCTCCAACTTGCTCGGGCACGAAGGCGGCGGCTTCGCCATGCTGATGACGCAACTTGCGCAGGAGCGACTGATTCAGGCCATTCGGGGCGTCTCCAGCTCCGAGGCCGCCCTACAGTGGACGATCGACTATGTGACCGAGCGCAAGATGTTTGGCCACACTTTGGGCGATTTTCAGAACACGCGCTTCAAGATCGCCGGGCTGCATGCTGAAGTGATGGCCCAACGCGTTTTTGTGGATCGCTGCATTGAGCAACACCTGCAAGGCAAACTTGATGCAACCGACGCCGCCGCCGCCAAATTGGTCACTACCGAATTGCAGGGCCGGGTGATGGATGAGTGCCTGCAGTTTTTCGGCGGATGGGGTTATATGTGGGAGTACCCGATTGCCCGCGCCTTTGCCGATGCGCGTATGTGCCGCGTAGGGGGTGGTGCAGTCGAGGTGATGCGTCAGATTATTGGCAATGCGCTGCTCCCCAAAGTAGCAAAGTCAAGCTGAAACCATCATGAACGACGATATCCGCGAAGCCGTAATGAGCCTCAAGCGCGAACGCATCGTGGCCACTGCGGTGGATCTGTTTTATGAGCACGGTTTTGGTCACACCACGCTGGACCAGGTGGCGGTGCAAATGGGCATGACCAAACCTTTCATTTACGCCCACTTCAGCTCCAAGACGGAACTACTGGCCGCCATTTGCGCGCAGGGGATCAGTGTCTCACTGCAAGCCGTCAACCGCGCGCTGGCATCTGGCGGATCGTCGCGTGAACGCCTCTCGGCGTTTGCCAATGACTTCATGCTGGCGGTTCTGGAAAGCCAAAAACACATCGCAATTTATACCCGCGAAGAGAAGAATCTAGAGCCTGCAGACCGGGCCAGCATCCAGAACATGCGGCGCGAATTTGACCGCAAACTGACGGGCCTGCTCGACCAGGGCGTCGCCAATGGTGAATTCATGATTGAGGAGACGCCCCTGGCGGCACTGGCCATCGGTGGTGTCGCCAGTTGGGCAAGCGTTTGGTACCGCCCCGGTGGACGCTTGCCCGCCAAAGAAATCGCCCGTCAGATGGCGGGCCTCATGCTTGCCATGACGCACGTCGACAAACCTGTCGCTGCTTGACCCTGTCCCCACTATCAAAAGGAAACCATACGATGATCACCAAACGCTCCCTCATTCAAACCACAAGCTGCCTGGCGGCTTTGCTCCTCACCGGGCATATGACTCAAACGTTTGCCCAGCCCACCAACTGGCCAGAAGCCGCCGTCAAAATTGTGGTGCCGTTTACTGCCGGTGGGGCCTCCGATGTGTTGACGCGTGCGCTGGCAGAAAAGCTGCAGGCCCGGCTCGGTCAGAACTTCGTCGTTGACAACAAGACCGGCGCGGGCGGCAACATCGGCATGCAGGCCGTCAAGAGCGCGCAGCCTGACGGTTATACCGTTGCCTCGGCGACCATTGGCACCCTGTCGATCAACCAGTTTCTATTTTCCAATCTGGGTTACGACCCGGTGAAGGATTTCGAATACGTGTCAATGATCTGGCAGAACTGCAATGTGTTTGTCGTCCCCGCCAATCATCCCGCAAAAACTGTGCAGGAATTCATCGAATGGGCGCGCAAACAACCTAAAGGCGTGAGTTTTGGCTCGGCCGGCGTGGGCACCACACCGCACCTGGCCGGGGAGTTGTTCCGGGTCCGCGCCAACTTGCAAGCGGTGCATATCCCGTTTCGGGGCGCCGCACAGTCCATGCCGGCCTTGATCGCGGGTGATACCGACTTTGCCATTGACAACATTGCCAGCTACACGCCGCTGATCAAGTCGGGCAAGGTGCGGGCATTAGCCGTCACCGCACCCGAGCGTTGGCCCACGATGGCCGATATTCCGACCATGGCCGAAGCGGGTGTGCGCGATTTCGTCATTACCTCCTGGGGCGCCTTCGTGGTGCCCAAAGGTACACCTGCGGCGGTGGTCAACAAGTTGTCGTCGGCCATCCAGGCGATTGCGGCTGAGCCAGCGATGCAGCAGCGTTTTCTGGAGACCGGCGCACGTTCGGTATCCAGCACGCCGCAGGAAACGGCCGCTTTTGCTGAGCGCGAGCGCGTGAAATGGAAAGAAGTGGTTCAAATCTCTGGCGCGAAGATGGACTAAATCGATGTCAAGTAGATCAATTCCAAAGTTGTCGATTCCGTTGGGGAGGCCTTTTTGACCCTAAAAGATAAAGCCTGTGTCACCGGTATTGGCGAGACCGCGTACATGCGGGGTTCACCCAAAACCGCGTTTGAGCTGCAAATTGAATCTTCGCTCAAGGCCATCAGCGATGCGGGCCTGACGCCCAAAGACATCGACGGCGTCATCCCGATCGGGCTGGTCAGCGGCACGGCAGACGATTTCATCGACAACTTCGGTTTGCCAGACCTGCGTTTTTCGGCGGTGGTGCCTCATGGCGGCGCAAGCCCGTCGATGGCCTTGCAGTGCGCTGCTGCGGCCGTCGCCAGTGGGGCATGTAATCACGTCTTGATCACCTTTGGCCGCAACGTGAGCGCTGCAGCCAACAAAGCCGGCGCGCGTATTCACAACATGCCGCAGTTCCACTTTGTGACGGAGTTCGAATACGCCATGGGCGCGATTGCGCCAGCCCAGCTCTACGCTCCGATGGCACGCCGCCACATGGAGCTGTATGGCACGACGGTTGAACAGTTTGGTGAAGTTGCTGTGGCCTGCCGAGAACATGCCTTGCTTAACGACAACGCAGTGATGAAAAAGCCCATCACCCTGGAAGATCACCGCAATTCGCGCATGATCGCTGACCCGTTTCGCCTGCTTGACTGTAGTCTCGAGAGTGATGGTGGCGCGGCTATTGTGATCAGCGCCGCCGAGCGCGCGGGCGATCTTCGGCATCGCAAAGTCTACATTTCCGGTGTGGCTGAGGGTCACCCGGATTCACCCGGTGCCATTACCCAACGGCCCGACATGACGAGCCTGGGCCTGGCCAAGGCCGCACCACGCGCCTTCCAGATGGCAGGTGTGACACCGGCCGACATTCAGGTGGCGGAAATTTACGACTGCTTCACCTATGCGGTTATCCGCCAGCTCGAGGACATGGGTTTTTGCAAAAAAGGAGAAGGCGGCCCGTTTGTGCAGGGTGGTCGCCTCAAATTAGGCGGCGCCTTGCCGACCAACACCCATGGCGGGCTTTTGTCGCAGGCGCACGTGTGGGGCTTGAACCATATTGTGGAGTTGGTGCGGCAGTTGCGTGGCGATGCGGGACGCGCGCAGGTCAAAAATGCGGAGCTGGGCCTGGTGACCGGTTACGGCGACATGGGCGACGGGGCCCTGGCCATCATGCGAAGGGGCTGAACATGTCCAACACCTCAACAAGCCTGGTGCCAAAACCCACACCCGCCACCAGTGCGCTGGCGCGGCCCTATTGGGAAGCCGCCGCACAAGGTCGGCTCGTTCTTCAGTCTTGCAGTGCCTGCGGCAAGATTCGGCACTACCCGCGCCTGCTGTGTGACGCCTGCTTCAGCGATGCCGTTACCTGGCTCCCCTCCAACGCGATCGGCAAAATTCATAGCTGGACAACCGCCCACCACGCTTTTCATCCGGCGTTTGCGTCGGAGTTGCCTTATCTTTTGGTTACGGTCGATCTGGATGAAGGCGTGCGTGCGCTCGGGCGCTGGCGCGGTGACCCGACGATGGCGATTGGCCTGCCCGTCATTGGCAAGTTTGAATCACGCGAAGGCGGTGTTGATTTGGTATTTTCGGCAAAAGTCTGAAGTTATACTCGCGGGTATGAAAAAGACCCCTTTGCCCAAGGGCGACAAGCTTGCCGCTAAGTCCACTGGCAATCGCCCCTCAAAAACCCAAAGCAGTATTGCCTCAGCGAGTCCGATGGAGGATATTCGGGACGCGGTAACCCGGCTCAAGCGAGAGCGTATCATCGCTACCGCCGTCGAACTGTTTCACAACAACGGCCTGGGCAACACCACGCTGGAGGCAGTGGCAGACCGGATGAACGTGACAAAACCGTTCATCTATTCACATTTCAGGTCAAAAAGCGAACTGCTGGCGGAGATTTGCGCGCATGGCATCCGCGCCTCGCTCGAGGTTCTGAACCGGGCCGTGGCGTCTGAAGGGACTAGCACGGAAAAGGTGCAGACCATGGTGCGGGACTTTATGCTGGCGGTGCTGGAAAACCAGGGCCACATCGCCATCTATACGCGAGAGCAAAAACATCTAGCCAAAGTGGACAGCGACGCTATTGACAATATGCGGCGCGAGTTTGACCGCAAGTTTTCGGCCTTGCTCAACGAAGGTGTGGCCAACGGTGAGTTTATCGTCGATGACGTTCAGATGGCGTCACTGGCTATTGGCGGCATCGTCAGTTGGTCCTATGTTTGGTATCGCCCAACCGGGAGGCTGACCCCATTGGAGACGGCACAAAGCGTCACGAATTTGGTGTTGGCGATGATTCAGGCCAAGCCGTCGCAGGGCGCCAACCAAGCCACCAGCGCCACAGCCAAGACAAATCAGAAGTCGCCAAAGAGAAAGCCCCTGAAGCCATAGCCGCCCGGAGTCCGGCTCAGGCAGGCAACGCGCCCAATACCTCGTGGTTGTGTTGACCCAGAGCGGGCGCCTGAGAGTGGATCACATTGCCCAGCCCATTGAGCAACAGCGGCTGACGCAAAAAAGTTTGCTTGCCGTTGGGTCCATCCACATCGAGCGCCATGCACCGCGAGGCCATTTGAGGGTCTTCAAGCACCTCGTGCAAGCGACGCACCGGGCCGAATGCGATGCCTAAAACCTCGAGTTGTTGGTACAAGGCTTCATAGGGCCATTGCAAAACTGCGGCGCGCAGTTGGGGGCCAATTTCTGAGGCACGCGCACTGCGATCCACCTCATTCAAACCTGCAAACTGGTTCAATCCGACCAGTTGGCACAGGGCTGCCCACATCGTGTCTTCGCCCGCGATGCTCAGTGTGATCTGTTTGCCGTCCGCGGTTGCGAACAAACCGTATCCTGGATCCTGTGGCGGCAACTTCCGGGTAGGGAGATTGTTGAGGGGTGGCACCAGAAACGGCGTCATCCAGCTCACAAGGGAATCCAGCATTGACACATCAATAGTTGTTCCCTCGCCCGTGCGGGTACGGGCATACAAGGCACTGACCACGCCCAAGGCGGCAAACATGGCAGATGAAATGTCAGCCAGGGGCAGCATTGGCAGCGACAAGCCCTCTTCCTGACCCAAGGGCACATCGATCATCCCAGCGGCCGCTTGGGTGCTCAAATCGTGTCCCGCTACCCCGGCATTCGGCCCCGTTTGTCCCACTGACGAAATCGACACGTAGACCAGCGATGGTTTCCGCTGGCGCAAACTCTCCGCATCAATTTTCAGGCGCGCCATGACGCCTGGACGAAAACCCTCCATCACCACGTCGGCGGTGTCCACCAAACGCAAAAAATCGGCGCGCCCTTGCGCTGATTTGAGATCCAGCGTCACGGATCGTTTGTTGCGATTGAAGGACGCGAACAGGCCGGAGAAACGCCGCGAGGGATCGCCGCTGCCGGGTCGCTCCACCAAAATAACGTCCGCGCCCAGGTCGGCCAGCAACATCGTGGCATAGGGTCCTGGGTATTGCTCGGCCATGGTGAGTACGCGCACGCCGGCCAATGGAAGTGTTGTCATAGAGCGTCTCATTTCTCTTTGGGATTATTTTCTACCAATGAGTATATCATTGGTGTTCGCCGAACTTGGTGCCCAGCGGCAGGGCCACCCGCCAACCAGGCTTTGGCGGTGCATAAAAACCTACCGATCGGTAGAATTTGTGATAGACTTTCGTAAATCAGCAATTTATTTCGTGTTTTCGAATTTTGTAACGAGCGAAAACCAAGGAGCTTATGTATGGCGATGCGACCTCAAGTCGCGGCAATTGGCGGCGCGGTAGGTGGAACCAACGCCGTTCGACCCCTCGCGCTGGGAGTGGCGCTGCTTTCCTGTCTAGGCAGGGCAAACTTACGCCGGACGGCGACTTGAATATGGCAGCAACGCCGGTCGCCCATCACGCTGTTGGCGTGGGTGCGCCTACCGATTCCGCCGCGACCTCGGTCGAGCGGGTCGTTGCAGGCCTGAAGGCCTTGATCAAGGATGCGATCCCGACAGCACACGACATCAGCTTCACCGGCGTGCAGCGCGCTGCGGGCGGTTTGTCGCGCGAGAACTGGTCGCTCGATGCGACCTGGGTTGACGCCACGGGCGCCCAGTCGCGCCGCCTCATGCTGATGCGCGATGCCGCGGGCACGCTGCTCTCGACCGACCGCCAGCGCGAGTACGCAGTGCTCAAGGCGCTGGAGGCCTCGTCTGTGCAGGCGCCCAAAGCGCACTGGGTGGACTACGACGGCCACCGACTTGGCGGGCCCTCGCTGGTCATGGATCGCATGCCCGGCGCATGCGATTACCTGGTGCTCAATGGCAATCGCCCGCTCGAAACACGGCTGAACCTGGCACGTGCGTTCACCGACCTGATGGCGCGCATTCATGCGGTCAACTGGCGTGACGGCGGCCTGGGCGCGGTGCTCGAAGTGCCCGTCGGCGCGCCGTCGCGGGTCGAACTGGCGCACTGGGAGGCCGAATACCACCGGGTACGACTCGAACCCCATCCCGAACTCGACTACGTGCTGGCCTGGCTGCGCCTGAACGCACCGCAGGCCGAAGTGATTGTTCTCGTGCATGGCGACTTCAAGCCGGGCAACGCCCTCATTGCAGGCGATCACATCAGCGCCAAACTCGACTGGGAGACAGCGCATTTGGGCGACCCTCTGGAAGATCTGGGCTGGGTGACTAACCCGGTACGCAAGCGCGAGCACCAGATCGCCAGTGTGTGGGAGCGCGAGCAAATCGTCGCCGCCTACAGCCGCCATACCGGGCGTCAGGTCAACGAAACGGCTCTGCGCTGGTGGAATGTTTTCTCTTGCTGGAAGTTAGCCGTCGTCCAGTTGACGGCTGTGAGCGAGTTCGTCGCTGGTCGTTATGACCGCGTATTCCAGACGCCAACTTGGCTGTATCGCCCCATGTTTCAGCTGATGGAGAAATCCGCGTGAGGCCGACCGTCGAAGAACAACTGCTGGGCACCTGCCGGATCCTCGACACGGTGGTTTCGCCCTGCGTCGCCGATCCATACGCACGCACCATCCTTGAAGGCCTGATCGCCAATCTGCGCATGCTGAGTAGTGCGCTGCCGGCGGTTCCTGGCTTCCTCCATAACGACAACCGGGCGACGCACGGACTGCTTGGGCAGCTTCAGGCCGTTGTTGCGCCCGCCTTGGCCGCGCTGATTGCGCCTGCCCTGGGCCGACCCGAGCCCGACACCGCCGACCTGGCGGCCCTGGACCAACGCAACTGCGAGCTGCGTGAACTTTTGTCGCAGGCGCTCGGTGACGCAGGCCTGACACCTCAGCTGCGCGCTTCGGCACTGGCCCACATGAGCGCGCGTGCCGCTGCTGCGCCGATGCGTTACGTCTCCACCACTTCCCCTTCCGCAAAGGCAACCTGATGCTGACCCCACTTGACGACACGCTCTGGCACCAGTTGCCCACCACCTTTGACCACGTCTGGACCAGCGACCCACGGTTTTTCGACCGCTACTGGTTTGCGATCTATGCGCAAGACGGCCGGGTGGCGATTCAGATCACCATGGGTGCCTACCGCAACATGAACGTACTCGATGGCGGCGCGGTCATGACGGTGGACGGCAAGCAATACAACCTGCGGGTGTCGAGATCACTGAACCGCGACGCGCAGACGGTGTGCGGTCCGATTCGCATCACCCCGGTCAGGCCGCTCGAAGAGTTCGAGATCACCATCGCACCGGGCGAGCACGCGATTTCAGGTGTCCTCCGCTGGCGTTGCGTCGAGCCCGCGCGCGAGGAGCATCCGCATTACGAGCGCCTGCATGGGCGCACCGTCCAGGACTACCGCCGCTTCGACCAGATCGGACTGGCCAGCGGCTGGATGGCGATTGAGGGTCGGCGTATCGAAATCAATGACTGGTGGTCATGCCGCGACCACTCCTGGGGCGTACGCCGTGGCATGGGTGTGCCGGAGCCGGTCACAGGGCCCAAGGTTGCGCTGGCGGACAAAGGGCACGTGATGTCCTTCCTGTTTTTCTCCACCGATTCGATGAGTGGCCACTTGCTGTTTGAAGCACGCGGCGACGATGAACCCTATACCACCGGCGTAGTGACCGGGCGCGCCACGGCAGAGGGTGGCGAGACCGTTTACATCGCGCAAAAAATCGAGCTGTCGGCTGACTTGCACCCAGGCACCCGCCGCTTTCGCACAGCGCAGGTGCGCGCGACGTTCAGCGACGGCAGGCAACTGCTTCTAGACCTGAAGGGGCTTGGCGCGTCAATCGCGATGCAAGGCCTGGGCTACAGCGGCGGATACAACGACGGCCGTGGCTTGGGCGCCTGGCGTGCCCCTGACCACCTGGAGTCTGATGTGTGGGACGTCTCGCACCCATCGAAGGTGGTCTTGCCCGACGGATCACAAAAGGAGCACTGGCACCGCATCCAGCCCGTCGGAATCCGGGCCAATTTCAACGGTGCAGCCAGCACCGGAACTGGAAGCATGACCTTCACCATCGCCGGTCGCCCACCGGCCTGGCTTGAAGCGGGAATGGCAAAGTCGACCAAGGCGGCATAACGTCACGCCTCTGGATTGAAAGCACACCCATGAATCACTCCGTTCTGGCCGAGCATTTGCGCCCTGGCGATCATGTGGTTGTCGGCCAGGCGACCGCTGAGCCCGTGGGGCTGGTGAGCGAGTTGTTTGAACTCGCAACTGGGTTTGGGAAGCTCAACGTGTTCTGCGGTTATTCGCTTAACCCGGACTGGGGCGGTCCCATCGACCCGGCGCTGCGCGTGACGACTTACTGCGCCGTGGGCACGATCCGACATATGGTTGGGCGCGGCGCGGCACGCGTGATCCCAGCGCAGTTGTCGCAACTGGCCTCGTACTTCGATTCCGGCGTGCTCAAGGCCGATGTCGTGCTGCTACAGGTGTCGCCGGCAGACGCAGACGGGTACCACAGCCTGGGTTGTGTGCTTGACTACGTGTGGAACGCCGCATTGTCTGCGCGCGTCGTCCTGGTCGAAATCAACCCGAACGTGCCACGCACACGATCCGCCTGCCGCTTGCACCGCAGCGCCGTGGTGGTGGCGGGCCACATTGCTCTGCCGCTGCCCGAACTCCCGAGCGATGCGCCGGATGCGCGCCAGCTCAGCATTGGCCGTAACGTCGCGCGACTCGTACCTGATGGCGCGAGCATCCAACTGGGCATTGGCAGCATGGCGGCGGCGGTCGCGCGCGCGTTGTCGCAGCACCGAGGCCTGCGGGTGCGCTCCGGCATGGTGGGCGACTGGTTGCCGGAGCTGCTGGCCAGCGGCGCGATCGACACCACGGATCCTCTGGCGTGCCTTGCCTCGCTCGCAGTGGGCACCCGCAAAATCTACGATTGCGCCAGCCTGGAGGGTGTGCTTGGCTTCGCAACACCGACGCAGCTCGTGGTGCCCGATGGCGCGCCTTTCATGGCGATCAATTCAGCGCTCGAAGTAGACCTGTACGGGCAGGCGAACGCAGAGCTGGTCGGCAAGCGATATGTCGGTGTGATCGGCGGGCAGTCCGACTACTTTCGCGCGGCGCGGCGCTCTGCCGGGGGACTCGCCATCTTGGCCTTGCCGGCCAGTGTCGGCGCGGCATCGAAAAGCCGTGTGGTGGCGCGCATCAACAGTGCCTACGTGACTTCGGCGCAAAGTGACATTGATGTCATTGTCACGGAACACGGCATCGCCGATATCCGCGCAACGACACTGGCTGAGCGGCGAAAACTGATCACGGCCCTGGCCGAACCACAGTTTCGCGCCGCATTCAGCGAGGAAGAAGAACCAGCCTTGGCCTGACACGAGTTCAGGCATCGCTGGCGCATTGATAAACCATGAAACCCGGGTTCAAACCCTGAAAAAGGAGCTAGCAATGAATAAATTGAACTTGACACGGCGTACCGTCACCACCGGCATTGCCGCCATCGCCTGTGGCTTGACGTCAAGCCTTTCCTTGGCAAACGACGTGGTGCCCATCAAGATCGCGGTGGGTTTTCCGCCCGGTGGCTCGGGCGATCTGTTCGCCCGCATCCTGGCGGACGCCCTGCGCGAGGAGCTGTCGCGCCCGGTGCTGATCGAAAACAAACCTGGTGCGGGTGGCTTGACTGTCGCGGTCGGTTTTCTGCGCGCACCCAAAGATGGCAGTCAACTGATGTTGGCCACGGGTTCTACAGCGGTGTCTGCGCCGATCTCCCGCGCCAAACCGCCCTACAACCCGGTCGATGATTTCCAGTGGATCGCGCATCTCTCAAACGCGCCTTTCGTGATCGCGGTGAACCCAGCCTTGCCCGTCACTGATTTGAAAGGTCTGGTCGCCTACGCCAAGGCGCGACCCAACAAACTCTCCTACGGCCACGCCGGTCTGGGCACCACGGTGCATCTGGCCGCTGAACTCTTCAAAGAACAAGCGGGTGTTGATATTGCCGATATTGCCTACGCAGGCAGCGCTGGCGCGATTACTGACACCATCTCCGGCACCGTGCATTTCATTGTGGAGACTTCGGGCACACTTTTGCCACACCACAAGGCAGGCAAACTTCGCATCATCACCACGATGGCAGAGGCCAGAGAAAAAATTTCCCCCGACATCCCCACCGCGCGAGAGGGCGGTTACGACTTGCTCGCGGGCACCTCCAATCTGCTGGCCGCGCCCCTGGGTACGCCGCGCGAAATCATCGAACCGATTGCTCGTGCCGTCGCTCGCGTGATGGAGCGACCCGCCATCCAGGAACGACTCGCGCAACTGGGCATTCAGCCGATTGTCAAATCCAGCCCCGCACAGGCGCAAGCCTTCGTGACCGGTGAAGTGGCGCGCTGGTCGGTTGTCGTGAAGAAGCTGGGTATTGCCTTGTGATCTTCGGAATTTGTCACAATTAACATGGGTGTTAACTGCTGTGCTTTCTGAGGCAAAATTCCGAATATTTATGAAAAATCAGGATCTTGGTCTCGTAATATTTGGAGATGTAGCTATTAATTGTATAGCGTTTAGTTTGGCCATACTCTCCTTGAATGGATCGAATCGCCCGTCAAACCGCCGCATTGGCAGTTTCTCGGCACCTTGAAAGAACGCTCCCATGCGCACGGCACTTTGTGAAAAACTTGGCTGCGAACTGCCCATTTTCGCCTTCTCTCACTGCCGCGATGTGGTGGTCGAAGTCACCAAAGCCGGTGGTTTTGGCGTCTTGGGCGCATCCACCTTTTCCCCCGAGCAGCTCGAAGCTGAACTGCGCTGGATTGACCAACACGTGCAGGGCCGACCCTACGGTGTGGACGTCATCATCCCGACCCAATACGACCGCGAAGCCGAACGCAGCACCGAAGACCTGGAGAAGATGATCCCCGAGGAGCACCGCTCCTTCATGGACAAGCTCCTGGCAGACGCAGGTGTGCCACCTTTACCCGAAGACGAACGGGTGCGCATCCACAAAGAAATCGTCGATGGGCGTGGCAACATGACGCCCGACGGCGCACGGCGCTTGCTGCGCGTGGCCCTGGCCCACGAACAGGTTAAATTTGTCGTCAGTGCGCTGGGTTCACCACCGCCCGATGTGGTGGCTGAACTGCGCGCGCGCAAGGTCGTGATTGGCGCCATGTGTGGCAAAGGGGAGCATGCGGCGCGTCACGTCGCGGCGGGGGTTGAGGTCATCATTGCACAGGGCACCGAGGCGGGTGGCCACACCGGTGAGGTCGCCACCATGGTGCTGGTGCCGCAGGTGGTGGAAGCCTGTGGCGATCAGGTAGCCGTGTTGGCGGCGGGCGGCATTGCCAAAGGCAGCCAGATTGCCGCTGCGCTGGCGCTGGGCGCTCAAGGCGTTTGGTGCGGCACCCTCTGGCTGGGCACTCGTGAAAGTGAGCTGGATCCGTTTGAGAAACAGTTGCTGTTTGCGGCGCGCACAGAAGATGCCGTGCGCAGGCGTGCCCGCACAGGCAAGCCCGTGCGTATGCTCAAGAGCAGCTTGTCGGAAGCCTGGGAGAAAACGGGCGCACCGGACTATCTGCCAACGCCCTTGCAAGGCATTCTCTACAACGAAGCCCACGCACGGGTAGTGCGCGCCAAGCGTCCTGATTTGTATTCTTTCCCGGCAGGCCAGGTGGTCGGCATGATCAAGGAAGAAAGCTCCGTGCGCGACGTGATGCTGCAACTGCAAGTGGAGTATCTGCAGGCCATCGAACGACTGCGCAAATTGAATCCAGTGGACGAATAACCCAGTTGACCTGAACCTACAAGGAACCCGATGAGCGACGAAGTACTGGTCGAACACATTGACGGCATGGTGGTCGTCACCATCAACCGGCCCGAGGTCAAAAATGCCGTGAACCGCGCCGTGTCTTACGGCGTTTGTGCGGCGATTGACGAGCTGGACCACCGCAGCGATTTGCACATCGGCATCCTGACCGGGGCCGGTGGCACTTTCTGCGCGGGGATGGACTTGAAGGCCTTCTTGCGCGGCGAGGTCACGCGCGTCAAGGGTCGTGGCATTTTGGGCTTGGCCATGACGCCACCGCGCAAGCCGCTGATTGCCGCTGTCGAAGGATTTGCCTTGGCCGGAGGCTTTGAATCGGTGCTCGCCTGCGACCTGGTGGTGGCCGCCCGCAATGCGCAGTTTGGTTTGCCCGAAGTAAAACGTGGCTTGGGTGCAGCGGCGGGTGGGCTGATGCGGCTGCCGCGCCTCATCCCGCAACGCATTGCCATGGAGATCGCGTTGACGGGCGACATGATCTCTGCCGAGCGCCTCTACCAATACGGCCTGATCAACACCTTGGTTGAGCCCGGCCAAGCCCTGGAAGAAGCCAAGGCACTGGCGCGGCGGATCATGGCCAACGCGCCCCTGGCCGTGGCCGCGAGCAAACAAGTGATCGTCGAACAACGCGATTGGCCACTGGCTGAGATGTTTGCCCGCCAGGAGGCGATCACCGGCCACCTGTTGAAGACGGCCGACGCACGTGAAGGCGCAACGGCATTCGCCGAACGACGCAAACCGGTCTGGACCGGAACCTAGTTTCCAGCGTCTCAGCACAAAACTTTTCTCGTTTCACCCATCTATTTTTTTGGAGTCACTCCCATGCCCGCATTGGACCCGCAAGTTGAAGCACTGCTGGAGATGATCCGCAAGGCTGGTGCCCGGCCGTTTGAAATGTTGACGCCCGCAGAAGCTCGAGCAGCGTATGCCGCAGGGCGAGACGTGATGCAACCTGCAACCGAAGAGGTGGCCAATGTGCGGGATCAGACCATTGCAACGCCGAGCGGGAGTTTGCGGTTGCGCATCTATCGCGGTCACGGCACACTTGCCGAGGAGGCGCTGCCCTGCATGGTCTTCTTGCATGGAGGTGGCTGGGTTATTGGTGATTTGGAAAGCCATGACCGCTTGTGCCGCGCCCTTGCGAACCGGGCGCGCATCTGCGTGGTGGGCGTGGACTACCGGCTTGCGCCAGAGCATCGTTTTCCTGCGGCGCTGGACGATTCTGCAACGGCGCTGCGTTGGGTGAGTGAGCACGCCGGCGAGTTGCGCATCACACCTGGCCGCATTGGCTTGGGTGGCGACAGCGCGGGCGGCAACCTGGCTGCCGTGTTGGCTTTGATGGGGCGCGAAGGCTCGGCGCCGGCAACTATTTTCCAAGCCTTGATCTACCCGGTTTTGGATTTGACGGCGAGCAGCGATTCCTATCGCCGGGTGACGTCCGGCGTTCCACTGACGGCGGCGACGATGCATTACTTCATCGACCACTACACACCCCAAGCCAGCGACCGGCTCGACTGGCGCGCGTCGCCTGCGAAAGCGGCCAGCCTGGCAGGCACGCCGCCAGCGCTAGTACTCACGGTTGCCCACGACCCCCTGTGCGACGAAGGCCGTGCCTACGCGCGACGCCTGGAAGACGAAGGCGTACGCGTCACCAGCATCCACCTGAGTGACCACATGCACGGTATGGTGATGCACGGCAAACTGATCCGCGCAAGCAACAGGGTCATAGACCAAATCGGCGCGGCTATTGGCGCGGCGATGCACCACGGCCAGCCTGTCGCCTGACCCACACTGCGCTGCGCTACCCATTTGGAGAAATAGATGAGCTCTACAAACACAGCCGAGTCCAATCGCCTGGATGCCGTCGTGATTGGCGCCGGTTTTGCCGGCCTCTACATGTTGTACAAGTTGCGACAACTCGGGCTGAAATCGCGGGTATTTGAAACGGGCGACGGCGTTGGTGGCACCTGGTACTGGAACCGCTACCCCGGCGCGCGCTGTGATGTCGAAAGCATGCAGTATTCGTATTCGTTTTCCGAGGCTTTGCAGCAGGAATGGGAATGGACTGAGCGATATCCCAAACAGGCTGAAATTTTGCGCTATATCAATCATGTGGCAGACCGCTTCGACTTGCGGGGTGACATTCAGTTGAAAACGCGGGTGGCTGGCGCTAGTTTCAACGAGGTCAGCAACTGTTGGACCGTCAAGACCGACAAGGGTGACACCGTCACTGCGCGTTTTTTGATTTCGGCAGGCGGTTGCCTCTCAGCGGCGCGGGTTCCCGACATGCCTGGCCTGGCTGATTTCAAGGGCAAGACTTACCACACCGGTACCTGGCCCCATGAAAAGGTCGACTTCACAGGGCAACGCGTGGGCGTAATCGGCACGGGTTCATCCGGTATCCAGAGTATTCCGGCCATCGCGGGCCAGGCCGCGCAGGTGGTGGTGTTCCAGCGCACGGCGAACTTCAGCATTCCCGCCTGGAATCGGCCATTGCCACAGGAAGAGCAACACGCCTGGAAAGTCAACTACGCGGACCATCGCAAGAAAGCGAAGACCACACGCTCCGGGATCTTGTACGACTACAGTGCTTTTGCCAGTGGCGATGTCAGTGAAGCACAGCGGCAGCAAGAATATGAGCGGCGCTGGGCCAAGGGCGGCGCCAACTACACCCACGCCTTTAACGACATCTATTCCAACCTCAAGGCCAATGACGAGGCGGCAGAATTTGTGCGCAACAAAATTCGCAGCGTTGTCAAAGACCCCCAAGTGGCGAAGGCCCTCGCACCCACGGATCACGCGATTGGCACCAAACGCATTTGCGTGGACAGCAATTATTACGAAACTTTCAATCTGCCGCACGTCAGCCTGGTTGATCTAAAAGCCACGCCGATAGAGTCGATTTCGCCGAACGGCATCCGCACGACCGCCACCGCCTACGAGCTGGACAGCATCGTGTTTGCCACCGGTTACGACGCCGTCACAGGCTCTCTGGATCGCATCGATATCCGTGGCAAGGCTGGCCTGGCTTTGAAAGACAAATGGGTCGCCGGGCCCCGCACCTACTTGGGCTTAATGACGGTAGGTTTTCCCAACCTGTTTTTCATCACCGGCCCCGGCAGTCCTTCGGTGCTGACCAACGTGATCATGGCCATCGAGCAACATGTCGAATGGATCTCCGATTGCCTCGCCCATATGCAGGCAGGCGACCGGCACGTGGCCGAGCCGGAACAGAAGGCAGAGGATGACTGGGTGGCCCATGTCAACGAGGTGGCGTCCAAAACCCTGTTTACCGGCACACAGTCCTGGTACATGGGCGCGAACATCCCGGGTAAACCGCGTGTCTTTTTGCCCTATATCGGCGGCCTGGGTGCCTATACGGACATCTGTAACGATGTCGCTGCCCATGCCTATCGAGGTTTTCAATTTCAGCGTAGCGGAACGCGCCTGGTCCAGACTGAAGAAGAAAGCGTTTGAGGAATTCCAAATGAACCGATTCTCTGGCCAGGTTTTCTTGATTTCTGGAGGCGCGCGCGGCCTGGGCGCAGCGCAGGCTCGGCGGCTGGTCGCAGAGGGCGCACAGGTGCTGATTGGCGACGTGCTTTTCGACCAGGGGGAGAAGCTTGCCGCCGACTTGGGGTCGGCCTGCAGCTTTCAGGCGTTGGATGTGACCGATGAAAAGCAATGGGCTACTGCGGTCACGGCCGCAGAAAGAAAAGGCCTCTTGTCTGGACTCGTTAATAACGCTGGCGTGCTGCTCATGCTGCCAATGATGGAGACCAGCGCCACGACGTTTGAACACCTTACGCGTATCAATCAATTGGGTACTTTTTTGGGGATGAAGGCCGTTGTGCCTTCCCTTGAGCGAAACGGAAGTGGCGTGATTGTCAACTTGTCGTCCGTCGCTGGTCTGCGCGGGACCCCCAACGCCATGGCCTATTCCGCCAGCAAATGGGCTGTGCGTGGCATGACCAAGGCAGCCGCACTGGAACTCGCACCCAAGAACATCCGTGTGAACTCGGTACATCCAGGCCCTATCGACACCGACATGATGCGGGTGCGTGGCGAAGAGGAAAACAACACCAGGACGCAACGTATTCCGATGAAACGTTTTGGAACCGCCGACGAGGTCGCCGGTTTGGTGCTGTTTCTACTTTCCGATGAAAGTCGCTACATGACGGGGTCTGAGTTGGCGATAGACGGCGGCATCAGCCTTTGATGGTTTAACGCAAGGAGTCTTCAGTGAACCGTTTTTCGGGCAAAGTTTTTCTGATTTCTGGCGGCGCACGGGGCTTGGGGTCTGCCCAGGCGCGGCGTCTCGTGGCCGAGGGTGGCAAGCTTGTCATCGGTGATGTTCTCATGGAAGAGGGTCACCAACTGGCTGCTGAGCTGGGCGCTGCTTGCGTTTTTCAACCGTTGGACGTCACGAGCGAGGTGTCCTGGCGCGACGCAGTCGCCGCAACGCAGCGCCTCGGAAAGCTGCACGGCTTGGTCAACAACGCCGGGGTGTATGCGCCAGTTTCCATGCTCGACACGGATGCCACCGAATTCGAGCGCCACACCCGCGTCAACCAGTTGGGCACATTTTTGGGGATGCGCTCGGTGATTGCCGCGATGGATGCCAATGGTGGGGGCGCCATTGTGAACATGTCCTCCACTGTAGCCTTGCGCAGTGCGCCCAACGCAATAGCCTACACCGCCAGCAAATGGGCTGTGCGCGGCATGACCAAGGCGGCGGCCCTCGAACTTGCGCCGAAAAACATCCGCGTCAATTCAGTGCATCCTGGCCCGATTGACACCGACATGCTGAATGTGCGCTCGCGCAAAGAGAATCTGCGCCGCGTTCAACAGGTGCCGATGAAACGCCTGGGAACCAAAGAAGAAATTGCAGGCCTGGTGCTTTTTTTGCTGAGCGACGAGAGTGCCTATATGACAGGCTCCGAACTCGCGATGGACGGTGGCGCGGCTTTGTAACGCCTAGGGAAAACACCTATTCAGATCTCCTACCCATCCATACCAAAAAGCTACTGGGTGGTATAATTTTCACAAAGAAAGATTAAATTTCGAGATATCGAAATTTTGTGAGCCAGTGAATTGGGCAACATCGTCAACCCCCGCACACCGTTAACCGGGTGCATTACCTTGGAGACAGCATGACATTCAACCAAGCATTCAGCGCCCTCAAACAAGAGAAGCACTCATCCGCAAACAAGTTTGGCCGCATGGTCGGCAAAATGTCCGTCGCACTCACGCTGGCAGGTTTGTCGGCAGGTGCGATGGCGCAGTTCGAATCGCCGGCAGATGGTGTTTACAAAGACCGCATCGACTGGGGCGTGATGATGGATTTGAGCGGACCCGCTTCCGCATCGCAAAGCGTTTGGGCCAATGGTTTCCAGGCTTACATGCGCAAACTCAACGAGGCCGGCGGCGTCAATGGCCGCAAGATCAACGTGTTGGCCGAAGACAGCCGCTTCAACCCGGCACAAGACAAAATCAATTACGAAAAATTGGTCGGTCAAACACCGGTTTTGGCGATTTCGGGCATGGGCTCCTCGAGCTCTCAGGTGTCCCTCGCGCCCGCCATTCGCTCGGGAAAGGTTCCCATCGTGGGCACCTACACCACCACCAAACCCTTGTCTGAGCCAGTATCCCCGCTGGTTTATGGCGGTTTTTGCGGCTACCCACAAATGGCTCAAACCGGCGTCGGGTATTACACCGAGTTGTTGAAGCTCAAGGCCCCCAAGGTCATGGTGGTGTCGATTGAAAGCGCCGGTGGCGTCGAATACGCTCAGATGGTTGCTGCCGCTGCCGCCAAGCTGG
>JANOXL010000304.1:0-4444 GCA_031418395.1 Rhodoferax sp.
GGCCAGCCCGTCTCGGCGCTGGAGGGGAATAGATGCCGCCCCAGGTCGATCAGCGCCCAGGTGAAGCTGCCGATACACAGCGAATACACCAACGGAAGTTCATACGGTTTGGAGGGCTGGAAGGCATATTGGATCGCCGACACCGCCAGACAAAAGGCCAGCGTTTGCAGGTAATAGCGCAGCTTCTCCAGCCAGTCGATGGGCATGTTCAGGTGCGGCTGGGTGGGTGGAATAGATGGTTTGGCTGGGGGCCAGTACGGATGGCGCGGCCCAAGATCAGCCGCGCTGCTGGCGCTCGATGCGTTCACGCTCGCGCGCCACCATGTTCTCGCGCAAGCCGCTGCCATTGCCCAGCATGAAGACAGAGATGCCGTGAAACACCACCCCAATGCCCCAGCCCAGCACCGGGCCCCAGCTGTAGCGGTGGTGCCCGAACATCAGGTTGGAGCTCAAAAACAGCCCGAGGTTGACCACAACGTAGATCGTGACGTGGATGTACCAGCCGAGTTTGGCACCGGCGCGTTTGCGGGCGAGTTTGTCGATGTCTTCCGGGCTCAGGGTTGTGGGCATGATGGTTTCATTCTAGAGGTCGCGGGATCAGAGCGCGGTTTTGCAAATTGAAGGATGGCCGTCACGGCAGCAAGTGTTTCCTGAAAAACCCCATCGTGCTGTCGTACACGGGCGGCAGGTCCCGGTTGCGGTCAAAGCCGGCCGGGTCGTTCAGCATGCGACCCAGCCAGCCGTCTAGTTGCGGTGGAAGCGGGGCCAACAGTGCGCCATGGCCTGCGGCGGGCAGGTCGGCCACCACCTCGCAGGTTTTGCAGGCTTGCAACACGGCACCGCTGTGGAACTTGGGCAGCAGCCACAGGTCTTGCTGCGCCTGCACCAGGCCCAAGGGCACCACCGGGTTGGCCAGGCTGGTCATGTCGAAATCCGCCGCAAACGGCACCCCGGCGATGATGGCCTTGATCCGCGGGTCGATGTGGCTGTGCCAGGTTTCGTCAGCCAGCTTGTGGCGGATCACCGTCAACGCCATCGCTTTTTTGATGCCGTCCAACGGACCGCCCTTGAGCTCGATGGCCCCGGTGGTGCAGGCGTTGGTGGCTTCGGCCAGATGATCCTCACAGTGCCTGCGCAATTGCGCGGCGGACCAGCGGCCCCCGGCCAATGTCAGTGCCGTGTGGCCGCCAGCGGACATGCCCCACAGGCCCACGCGGTTGAAGTCGGCCAAGGCGGCGAAGCGCGGGTCGGCCTGCACCGCGTCAATAGCGGCGGCCGCCTCCAGCGGGCGCAGGCGGAAGGACTCGGGCCCGATTTTGGATCGGTCCTGCCAGTTGTCACCGGCATGTTCCGGAAAAGCGACGATGTACCCTTCGGCCACCATGCGGCGGGCCAACTCGGTGTAGGTCCAGGGCGCGGAGCCGGAACCGTGCGAGATGACGATCAGCCGCGTATTGCCTTTGGCGGGAAGGGCCTCAGGCAGCGCCTGGAAAGAGAACGGCCCGCGCTGCACGGTTTGGTCTGCGCCCGCCGCCGGGTAAAACACCGTGACGGGGCCATTGCCCGCTTTAGCCGCCAAGGTCGCAAGGCCAGTCGCGGCGCGAACCGGGAAAATTGTCAGGGCTGCAAAAGCGGCTGCCACCAGGGTGGTGGCCAACGATTTGCGTAGGGCAAGGGGAGTGGAGGTCATAACGGCGTCCTTTTCGATTACCAGGGGTCGCTCTGGGCAGTTGGCGCAGTGGGGCCTGCGCTGGCGAGCATGGCGGTCGAGCCCGTCAAGTGGGCGCGCTCACGCGCCACCATGCGTTCGCGCAGGCCGTTGCCGGACATGAAGACAAAAACCATCAGGCCATGAATGAACAAGCCCAGTGCCCAGCCAAAAGTCTGAAACGTGTGCCAGTGGTAGTCGCCCAGGGCCGCTATCGCGATCAGGCTCAGATTGACCAGTGCGAAGACCAGCGCGTGCAGGTACCAGCCCAACTTCCGCCCGGCGCGTTTGTTCGCCAAGCGTTCCAGGTCGTTGGTGAAATGTTCGGTGCGGCTCATGGTGGATTTCCTTCAAATAAACGTTGGGTGGTCTTGCGATGGATGGACTTTGCCTGGGGCCGCTCCTGCTTGCGAGGCGTTTGCGATGAAACGCGCTTCCAGCGGCGCGAAATGCTGGTGCCAGGGTGTGAGTTGATGCCAAGGCAAGAGCGGAATTGAGGCTTCAGTCCTGACAAGCGGCTATGACCGCCGCCAGCGCCCCTGGATTGAGTGTCAGGCCGATGTGGTTGGCACCGGGCACCAGGGTCACGGGCAAGTTTTTACCAGCGGCTTTGAACACTTCGGCAAAACGCTCGGGGAACATCAACTCGTCGTCCACACCGGCGATCAGTTTCAGCTTGTTGGGCGAACGGCGGATGTCGCCTTCGTAGTCCAGATGGGCCCCAAAATTGGTGGCCAACGCGTAGGAATAACTCGGCGTGAGGATCTTGGCGGCCTCGGCATTCAGGGCAAATTGCGTCACCGGCAAGTTGTTCCAGCCGGTTTCACCAAAACGGTTGAGCACCGTCAAGGCGATGATGCGCGGCAAGCCAACTGAGGCCCAGCCGCCACTTGACGGGTTCGCGGGCCGGTTCGTCGGCGCTTGCACCAGGAAGGGGGCAAGCAAGACGTAACGGTCAAACAGCGCGGTTTGGGGTGAAGCGGCAAAACGCAGCGTAAATCCGGCACCGGCTGAGAAACCCAGCAACGTGTTCGGCCCAGCGTGCGGCACGGCTTTCATGAAATCAGCGACGTCGTTTTCGAGTTGGCCGATGTAGCTAATGTGGCCACGCGGGCCGGAGTCGCCATGGCCGCGGATGTCCAGCACGTCCACCGCAAACCCACCGGCCACCAGCGCCATGGCCATCGGGTGCATCGAGCGGCTGCTGGCCGAGGAGCCATGCACGAGCACGATGCGGCGTTTAGCGTCCGCACGCGGGTAGTGCCGGTAGGCGAGCGAAGCGCCGTCACGTGCGCTAAAGCGAGTGATAACGGGCATCTGGCTGTAGTCCAGGCCCTTGAACGGCGCATTGATGCTTTCCTTGGCGGCGATGGGTTTCGGGCCGCCCCACAGGATGGCGCCCGTCAGCACCAGTGCGGCGACTACAGAGAGTGCAGCGAAGGAAATCAGCGCCATGCGGCCCAGTCGTTGTGTGGTGGTCATAGTGGCTGTGGGTTGGTAAGGAGGTGGTTGGTCTGATGGTGACATGGGCTCAGGCCGGGCGCGGCCACTGGCCAGTGGGTGCTCGCAGCGCTGTCGGCGCAGAGGCGCCTTGACGTGCCAAACGGACCAAACGCAGCGCCTGTCCCGCAAAAACGCCGTTGAACGCGCCATACAAAAAGCCAATCGGCATCACAAAACCAGCGTCACTGGCCAAGTTGGGGTTCATGCCCAGCTCGACACCGGCGAAGTATTTGGTCATGAAAATGCCCAGGATCAGCAACAGCGGCATGGCGCTTCCGGGTACAGACAACTGGCCTGTGGCCGGGTTGAAGCGGGGCCCGGTGGCTTCATTGGACCGGTAAGCGCGCTTGCCAGAGCCGGTGGGCAGCCACAACACCAACGCACTGACCATCAGCGAAGCTGCCAGCCAGACGATGGCCGCCGGTAGCAGGTGCGCGCTATTCCCAAAGGCCGACCACAGCCCGTACAGGCCAAAACCCAGCATGCCGATGGGCACACCGATGACGCGACCCAGGCTCAGCTGCCGATCGCGCAATTGGCTGACACCGAGCGCCAGCAAGGCCGCCAGAAGGCCCCAGACCCACACGGGCGTGCGTTTGATGATTTCAAGGATTGATTCAGGGTGTTGGGTGATGAGTTGGAGAATCATGATATAAATAGTTTCCATTAAATTAATAGATAAAATTGGCTATTAGGTCTCGTAAATATTTAACTTATTGCTATATTTATTGATATAAAATAGTATCAGTAAATATACAAAATATTAGTTAAAATATATAAATAACGATCAACTAAATGAAGCCCAGCCAGTCGCCCCAGATCAGGCGGCCCAGGTAGCGGTTCGGTGCCAGGGTGAAAAAGCCCGCCACCAGGCAAGCCCCGATGTACAAATTCACCATCGTCAGACGGTGGCCACGGATATTGCCTTTGAAGAGAAAGCGAAACGCCACAAACAACATCACCAACACCAGCGGAATCAGCAGGTGGATCGGGCTGAAGGCAAAACTACCCAGCGTCAGGTGCAGCCCGATCTCGCTGCGGATGAAAATCGCCGAGATCGCCGCCACCAGCATCAGGGTGACCCAGGCGTAACCAAAGGCGCGGTGCAGGCGTGGGCGCGTCGTGCGGCCCTTGCGCGCCCACAGCGCCACCGGGCCGGTGACGGTGGCCAAAATGGCGGCGGTCATGTGGATGGCGACGATGGGGGTGAGTGACATGGTGCGTTCCAAAAAA
>JANOXL010000305.1:0-3523 GCA_031418395.1 Rhodoferax sp.
CCGACCACGCGGGCGAGCACCAGATGGACGATGTTCTCGGCCATGTCGTGTTCGCCGTAGGTGATGAAAATCTTCGTGCCGAAGACTTTGTAGGTGCCATCGGGAAGCGGCTCGGCGCGGCTACGCACCATCGCCAGATCAGAGCCGGCTTGCGGCTCGGTCAGGTTCATCGTGCCCGTCCATTGGCCGCTGACCAACTTCTCCAGATAGGTCGCCTTGAGTTCGTCAGACCCCGCAGTCAGCAGCGCTTCAATCGCGCCATCCGACAGGAGCGGGCACAGCGCAAAACTCATGTTCGCGCTGTTGACCATCTCAATACACGCCGCGCCAATGGTTTTGGGCAAACCCTGCCCGCCAAATTCCGCCGGGTGCTGCAAACCTTGCCAGCCGCCTTCGGCAAATTGTTTAAACGCCGACTTGAAGCCCGGCGTGGTGGTGACGACACCGTCTTTCCAGCTTGAAGGATTTTTATCGCCTTCCCAGTTCAGCGGGCTCAACACGCCCTCGTTGAACTTGGCCGCTTCTTCCAGCACCGCCTGCGCCGTCTCCAGCCCGGCGTCTTCGAACCCCGGAAGTTGCGCGATCATGTCGATGCGGGCCAGATGCTCGATGTTGAAGAGCATGTCTTTGACAGGGGCTTTGTAGGTCATTTCAAACTCTCCAGAATTCAGTTCAGCGCGAAACCGCCAAGGGCACGGGGCCCCGCGGCGGATTCAATTTACAAAGTAGGAATTACAAAGCCGCTACCAGCTCTGGCACTGCGACAAACAGGTCGGCCACCAGGCCGTAGTCCGCCACACTGAAGATGGGCGCTTCTTCGTCCTTGTTGATACACACGATGACCTTGCTGTCTTTCATGCCCGCGAGGTGCTGTATGGCACCGCTGATGCCGCACGCTACGTAGAGCTGCGGGGCAACGATTTTTCCGGTTTGGCCGACCTGCCAGTCGTTCGGCGCGTAACCGGCGTCCACAGCGGCGCGGGACGCGCCCATGGCGGCACCGAGTTTGTCTGCCAGGGGCGTCATGACGGCCATGAACTTCTCGTTCGAACCCAAGGCGCGGCCACCTGAGACGATGATTTTGGCGGCGGTCAACTCAGGGCGGTCGTTTTTGGCGATCTCGCTGCCGACGTAAACGGCCTGCGTGCTCGCGGCAACACCTGCTACTACTTCAATAGCGGCTGATGCACCAGACGATTGACCCGCTGGATCAAAACCTGTGGTACGCACGGTGATGACCTTGGTGGCGTCCAGGCTTTGCACGGTGGCAATCGCATTGCCGGCATAGATCGGGCGCTCGAAGGTGTCCGGGCTATCGATCTTCGAGATGTCGGAGATCTGGCCCACGTCGAGTTTGGCGGCGACACGGGGTGCCACGTTTTTGCCTGCCGCAGTGGCCGGGAACAGAATGTGGCTGTAGCTGCTTGCCAGGGCCAACACTTGCGCCGAGACGTTCTCCGCCAAACCGTGAGCGAAGCCTTCCCCTTCGACGTGGATGACTTTCGCCACACCCGCAATTTTTGCGGCGGCCGCTGCGGCTGCGCCCGCGTTGTGACCGGCGACCAGCACGTGCACGTCGCCTCCGCATTGCAAAGCAGCGGTTACGGTATTGAGGGTGGCGCCTTTGAGGGAGGCGTTATCGTGTTCTGCGATTACTAATGCGGTCATGCGATCACCTTGGCTTCATTTTTGAGTTTGTCGACCAGCGCGGCTACATCGGGCACTTTGATACCGGCACCGCGTTTAGGCGGCTCGCTGACTTTGAGGGTTTTGAGGCGTGGCTCGACGTTAACGCCGAGGTCTTCGGGTTTGTACACGTCCATCTGTTTTTTCTTGGCCTTCATGATGTTGGGCAAGGTGACGTAACGCGGCTCGTTGAGGCGCAGGTCAGTGGTGATGATGGCGGGCAACGTGATGGAAATCGTCTCCAGGCCACCATCGACTTCGCGGGTGACACTGGCTTTGCCCGCAGCTGCGGTGCTACCCGCTTCGACCTCCACTTTGCTGGCGAACGTGGCTTGCGGCAGGTCGCACAAGGCGGCGAGCATCTGGCCGGTCTGGTTGCAATCATCGTCAATGGCTTGTTTACCCAAAATCACGAGGCCGGGTTGTTCTTTGTCCACAATCGCCTTGAGCAGCTTGGCCACGGCCAGAGGCTGCAGTTCGGCGCTGGTTTCGACCAGGATGGCGCGGTCTGCGCCAATCGCCATGGCGGTGCGCAGGGTTTCGCCGCATTGCGTGACGCCGCAGGAGACGGCGATGACTTCTGTGGCCACGCCTTTTTCTTTGAGGCGTACGGCCTCTTCGATGGCGATTTCGTCAAACGGGTTCATGCTCATTTTGACGTTGGCGGTGTCTACACCTGTGTTGTCCGACTTGACGCGGACCTTCACGTTGTAATCGACCACGCGTTTGACGGCGACGAGGATCTTCATGTTTTTCACTCCAGAGTTTCAAATAATGCACAGACCCCGGCATGGGGCCCACGAAACGGATTTGGCGCGGCATCGGCGCGAAAGCAGCGGATTGGGTGTCGCCTCAGATTCTATTCGGCGCGCGGACTGTTGCCCTGACACCTGACAGGGCATCAATTGCGCAGAAGTCGGGGCTACAAATTCAAGTTTCGCCAAATAGCTGCCAAAAAAGAACGATCGTGCTTTTTTATTATAAACACCTAAGCCGCACACGAGCGACGACAATTCACCAACCACTTGGTCGGTTAATTCGGGTAAACACAGGAAAGCTGGCCTTCATTCCGATTTAACATCACTCATTGCTCACAAATTCACGGAGAGACCCAAATGAAACACTTTGCTTTAGCCACCACTGCGGCCCTGACATTACTGGCCGCCAGCACTGCCAACGCCCAAACCGTGCTGACCGCTTCCAGCTGGATTTTCCCGACCCATGCGCTGGCAGTCGCGCAAAAAGACTGGTGTGACCAGCTGGAAAAAAACACCAGCGGCAAAATGAAATGCAACATCCTGCCGCGCGGTGTCACCAGCCCCCCCGGAACCTATGACGCAATCAAGAGCGGACAGGCTGACATTTCGTTCACCGTGCATGGCTACACACCGGGGCGTTTTGTCACGACTCAGATGGCGGAGTTCCCCTTCCTGGGCAACAGCTCGGAGGCCATTTCAGTCGCCTTCAACAAAGTTGCCAGCAAGAACCCGGCATTTGGCGCGGAGCACCCTGGTGTGAAGGTTTTGGCTTATTTCACCCATGGCCCTGGCATCATTTTCAACACCAAGCGGCCCATCGCCAAGGTGGAAGACACCAATGGCTTGAAGTTTCGTGTGGGTGGCGGCATGGTCAATGAAGTCACAAAAACATTGGGCATGAATGTCACCTTGAAGTCATCCACCGAGGCTTACGAGCTGCTCGCCGGCGGCGTGATGGATGGCACCTTGTTCCCGGCAGAATCCTACGAAGGGTTCAAGATCGACAAGATCATCAAACATGCCACTACCTTCCCTGGCGGCCTGTACAACACCAGCTTCTTCGCCATGATGAACCTGGA
>JANOXL010000306.1:0-14339 GCA_031418395.1 Rhodoferax sp.
GCGATTTCCCAACTGACCTTGGTGCGTAAAGCCGGAGCCGCTGATACAGCGGCTGCAGGATCAACCAAGGTAGAGGCCAAACGCCGTTTTCCACCACCGCGTCGATGGCACAACCCACTGAGCAATGCGGGCAAACCGTGCGTTTGACCTCTACCTTGGTTGATCCTGCAGCCGCTGTATCAGCGGCTCCGGCTTTACGCACCAAGGTCAGTTGGGAAATCGCCAAACCTGCGCCCACACCAAGCCCGGAATTACGCAGAAACCTGCGCCTGTCCATCGTTGGCATCGCGCGGGAAAGGCCCCGTGCAAGTCCATCAACCAGCCCACGGCGCGGTGACGCCGCTGTGGATCTGGCCGACCTTCGAGTCAACAACATGATGCCTCCTAAGTGAAATTCAAACCCGCGCCGTCGCGTAGTAACGCTTGACGTGCTCGGTGAGTTGGTAGCCCGAATTCGGGGCGGATTCTGGAACAACGGCACTTGGCGTCGTAGCCACATCGACCACAGGGTTTCGACGCGCAAGCGCCACCGACCCCGCTACTGCCGCGCCCAGTGTTGCCACCGAGCCAAGCCAGGTGCGCCGCTTTACGCGCTCACTGTCAGTTTTCATGCTCCAATCTCCTCAAAATTAATGCGCAGCACAAACCTACACCCCTCAAACATAACCTATGTTAACGACCGCAATTACCCTACTCCTTGTGGTTTTCCCTAGGTGCTTCCGATATGGTAGCACCAGGAAAGTTAAATCATGATCGTCGGAACCGCCGGTCACATTGACCACGGCAAAACTTCGCTCGTCAAGGCGCTCACCGGCGTCGATACCGACAGGTTGAAGGAAGAGAAAGAGCGTGGCATCACGGTTGATCTTGGATTTGCCTATTTGCCCGTGGGCAATGGCCCACCCATCGGATTCGTCGATGTTCCCGGCCACGAGCGACTGGTGCGCAACATGCTGGCTGGGGCCACGGCCATCGACCACGTCTTGCTGGTCATCGCTGCGGACGACGGCCCCATGCCCCAAACCCGCGAGCATTTGGCAATTTTGGATCTGTTGGCCCTGCAACAAGGCACAGTGGCTCTGACCAAGTGTGATTTGGTCGAACCTGATCGCCTTGAAACCGCCCGCAGCGAAATTACAGCGCTGTTGAGAGGCACCTGCCTGAAAAATGCGCCTATCTTTCCGGTGTCCTCATTGGCGGGCTTTGGCATACCGGAATTGAAAGCTCATTTGCACAGCATGCAAGCCACTTCCGCCTCGCACTCATCTCGGCTAGAGACGGGATTTCGTTTGTCCATCGACCGCAGCTTTTCACTCGCAGGTGTAGGCACCGTGGTGACTGGCGGGTGCTTCTGCGGCAGCGTCTCTGTAGGTGATCATTTGACGCTTTCCCCCAGTGGCAAAGAAGTGCGTGTGCGGGGCATCCACGCGCAGAACCAAAAGTCAGAGACAGGCCAGGCCGGGCAACGCCTCGCCGTCAATCTGGCGGGCATTGAAAAATCAGATATCAGCCGAGGTGACTGGCTGGTGAGCGCCTCCCTTCACATGCCCACGCAACGTGTGGACGGACGCATGCGCCTGCTCGCAAGTGAATCAGCAGAGCTGGCGCAATGGACGCCCGTGCATGTGCATATTGGCGCCGAGGACGTGATGGCCCACGTCTTGGTGCTCGAAGGCGGCTCTGTCCAACCCGGCGCTGAAGCCTTGATCCAGCTCGAATTGGAGCGGCCGATTTCGACTCTGTACGGCGACCGCTTCGTGTTGCGTGATGCCTCTGGACAAAGAACCTTGGGTGGCGGTGTGGTCATCGACGCATTGGCCGCCCCTGCAAAGCGCAAAAAGCCGCAACGGGTCGCCTTGTTGCGGGCCCTGGATAGCCCAGACGCCTCGCAGGCTTTCGGCGCTGAATTGGCCTTGCATTTGCCGGGTGGTGTTGATGAAAATCAGTTTTTCAAACAACGAAATCTCAAAGCTGGCACACGGGCGGCAGTCTTAAGCGACGTTTCGCACGAAATGCTGACCTTGGGTGGCCGTGAATTTGCATTTGACCCTGCCCGCATTGAAGCCTTCACGGTCGCAACACTGGAAACCTTCAAACGGTTTCATGCCAAATCGCCAGATAGCCCCGGCCTTACCCGAGACCCTCTGCACCGACAAGTCAAAGAGCGGCCGTTTGCGCCGCTGTTTGACGCGTTGCTTGAACGCCTCATCCAAAAAGGCGCAGTCAAACGTAGCGGCCCGCACTATAGCCTTGCCACCCATGTCGTCGAACTGCAAGGCATTGAAAAACAAATCTGGGAGCGCCTCAAGCCCTGGCTGGACGAAGGCGGCATTCACCCGCCCAAACTGAGTGATTTGATGCTGCGGGACCGCTCCCTTCGCAAAGACCAGGTGGACCGCACCTTGCAACGCCTCTCCCGCATGGGCAAGGGCCACTTGGTTGGGCAGGAATATTTCATTCAGTCACGCTTCTTCCTGACACTGGCGCTCAAAGCCCAGGAACTGGCTTTGGCCGATGCCAACCAACGCCTCAACGTGAAGGAAATGCGCGAAGCCGTGGGTACCAGCCGCCACCTGTCGATGCCGCTGGTAGAGTATTTTGATCAAATCGGCTTGACCCAACGGGATGAGGTTGGTCGCCATTTTCGGCGCGATCCCCGCAAGATGCTGGGGGGTTAATGGCAATTTTGGGCCAAGCCCGGCAATAATCAGTACCCAATGGAGGCGGATCGTTCCCCGGTGGGGCGTCCGGTCTGCAAAACCGGGTGGGGCTGCCTAGCAGTCCCAGGTGGGTTCGACTCCCACGCACCTCCGCCATTTTTCAAGCCATTTCCAAATCATCCTTGAACGTCGCTGCACCTCCTGGCCGTGCTGTAGCAGTGTCTTCGTCGGTACCCCTAATTCACGAATAATGTGGGAATGGAATCAGTAGCGCCATCTTTGCGATTTTTATTGCGTCTAGTTTCCAAAAATCTGCCATGAGCTCCCACCGCGCAACCACTGCTTCTGCCGTTACGTCTACCGCTACGTCTGCCGACCAACGCGCAGCCCAGCGGCCACCGTCCGTGGATGCTTTGATGGCGCTGCCCGCAGCTCAAGCACTGGCCGCGCAGCATGGCAGATCCGCCACCCTGAATGCAATTCGGATTTATATAGAAAAATGGCGTCTGGGTCTTGCAAAATCAGCGCAAGAAGCTCCCGAATCAGTGGCGAAACCGTTCGACCATCCAGCCTGCTTTTTGGACTGCCACACGCAGCTTGAGGCGTTGAGCAAACCTTCGCTCAAACCGGTTTTCAACCTCACCGGTACGGTGCTGCACACCAACCTGGGCCGCGCGGTGCTGGCGCCCGAGGCCATTGCCGCTGCTGTGGCCGCCATGCAAGGCTTTAGCAATCTCGAATTCGACCTGGAGGGCAGCGCGCGCGGCGACCGCGACAGCCACGTCGAAAGCCTGCTGATCGAACTCACCGGTTGTGAAGCTGCCACCGTGGTCAACAACAACGCGGCCGCCGTGCTTTTAACCCTAGCGGCTCTCGCACCCAAGCAAGAGGTTATCGTTTCACGCGGCGAATTGATTGAGATCGGTGGCGCGTTTCGCATTCCGGACATCATGCGCCGTGCGGGCTGCAAACTGGTGGAAGTGGGCGCCACCAACCGCACCCATTTGGCGGACTATGAGGCCGCCATTGGCCCCACGACCGCGCTGATGATGAAGGTTCACACCAGCAACTACGTGGTGCAGGGTTTCACCGCGAGTGTGTCGGCACAAGAGCTTGCGCCTCTATGCGCAGCGCGTGGCATTGCCCTTGTGGAAGACTTGGGCAGCGGCACCTTGGTGGACTTGACCCGTTGGGGCCTGCCAGCGGAGCCCACGCCACAGCAGTCCCTGGCTGCAGGCGTCGGCGTGGTGACCTTCAGTGGCGACAAACTCCTGGGTGGACCGCAGGCGGGTTTGATCGTGGGCAAAAAGGCGTTAATCGCCAAAATCAAACGCCACCCACTCAAACGTTCTTTGCGTTGCGACAAGGCGACGCTGGCCGCACTGGAAGCCACGCTGCGCCTGTACCGCGATCCAGATGGTTTGGCTGATCGACTGCCGACGCTGCGGATGCTCACTCGCACGCCGGAGCAGTTGCGCCCCTTGGCCAATCGCTTGCAACCGCTGCTGGCGGCGGCTTTGGGGCCAGCAGCGGAAGTCACCTTGCAGCCCTGCAAAAGTCAAATCGGCGCGGGCTCGCTACCTGTGGATCGGCTGGAGAGTTTGTGCCTGTCGATTGCGCCAGCCTCTCCAAAAGGCAAAGGCGGCGGCGCGTTTTGCAAACGCGTGGCCGACACCCTGCGGGGCTTGCCGATTCCGGTGATTGGTCGTATTGAAGGCGGTCAGGTCAAGCTGGATTTGCGCTGCCTGGACGGAACTGATGCAGAAGTGCGCTTCACCGCCCAATTGGCGCAAATCAGGCCTGTCTGACGCGGATTGCACTTCCTTTCAGAATCTTTTGTGAAGTAGGCGCGCCGACGAAGACTTTGCTTCAGCACGGCGAGCAGCCTGGGCAACGCCCTGCGCGGTTGACTTGGAAGTGGAATCGGCTACTCGATCATGTCGAAACCCTGGGTTTCGACTTCGATAAAAGATCGGCAAAACCGGGCGACGGCCGCATATACCTTGGCTTTCGGGTTGGCCTCGATGCCTTCACACAACGAAGTGCCCACCCAGGTTTGCACGTGGCTGCAGAAAAACAGACGTTGCTGCTCCAGATTGCACACCGACAGGTCGTCACCGGCGATCAGGTAACGCATCACCTCGAACAAAAACGAGACATGGTCCTCGGTTTCGCCCTCCGCTGCGCTGCTGGCCAAGCCCAGCGCAGCAATGTCGGCCCGCAATGCCACCAAGGGGCGTTCGTTCAAGGCACCCACAAGATGGTAGGAGCCGTAGGGAAATACCTCGGCCTTGCCAGGGCTATGGAACAAGGCCCCGTATTCAGCTGTGATGGCATCCACAGTCGTTTCACGCATGGCATGTACCAGCGCCTCCCAGGGCCCTTCCAGAAACGCGCCTTGCACTGGCGCTTCTGTCACAGCCACAGAAAATTGCTGCATCAGTTCGGCATCTGGCGGGGCCAGCCACAGGCGGGCCAACAATCCGTAGATCTCAGCCCGTTCAATTTCGGCATCTTCATCGACACCTGAAAACCCCATCGGCACCGCTGTCCCACCATTCATCGCTTCAGCCATTAAATATCCTTGATCGTCACTTCATTCGGGTTGCTGTGCATGTCAATCACACGGCAGTCGCTGCACATACGCAGGCGCTGCGCCCCAGCGCCCGCAAACGCCGGGTGGCCGCCAATGCGGGCCACCATGGCTTCGATGGCGGGCAGTGTGGCAAAAGGTTTGGCGCAGCGAATGCAATGAAAAGGCTTCACCTCATGCAACACACGTTGTGATTTGCGGGCCTTGCCTTCGTCGGCCAACCACAGGCGCGGCGCCAACTCCAAAGCGCCTTCCGGGCAGGTGGAGACACAAATCCCGCATTGCACACAGTTCTTCTCGATAAAGCGCAATTGCGGTGCCTCGGGGTTGTCCGCCAGGGCAGATGCCGGGCAGGCCCCTACACAGCTGTGGCACATGGTGCATTTGTCGCCGTCGACGATCAGGCTGCCCAAAGGAGAGGCCTTGGGCAATACGATGGCCTCAGGCATGGCGGCTTTCATCTGCGGCATTTGCAACGCTTGCGCCGTCAAATGGTCGATGGCAGCTTCCAGACTCGGGCGTTTGGCTGGCAACACAACGGTTGCCGAAACCTGCTGAACCGCCTGTGCGGGTACAAATCGCAAAGCCGCGTCCAGGATGGCAGCACTTGAACCTTCGATCAAATGAAAATGCACGCCCGTATACCCCAGCCCCGTCATTACCGCCTGGCCCACCGCCATTTGCTCAACCAGCGCTGTGCGGTATTGCGGCGCTTCGTCGCCCGACAACAACACCGCGATTTGATTGGCCCCCTGCGCAAGCGCCGTGAGCCACACCTCCAGCCCCACACTGGCGTTATGCCAAAGGGCGATGGGCAACATGCGGGCCGGCAAGCCGCGCAGTTTCTTGTGAATCTGCACCTGCCGGGCCAGCGCCTCCAGCTGTTTGGAGCCACTGCCGTCGGAGTGAAACAGCAGCACCGCATCACGCCCACCCGCCTGCGCGTAGGTGCGCAGGATCGTCCGCACACGCCGCCCCATGTCCACGGCGGTGGGCAGCGCATAGGTAATGGCACCGGTAGGGCATACCGTCGTACAGGCACCGCAGCCCACGCATAGGTGCGGGTCCACCACGATGCCGCCGCCTTGGCCTTTGGGGTCAGGCACCGCGTTGGAATAACGACGTTCCTTGCCCATGGTTTTACCTTTGAGCTTGGCATCGCTGCGGATGGCCACGGCAGAACAAACGTCAATACACGCCGAGCAGCCAATTTGCTCATTGCGGCTGTGCGCGCACAGGCTGTTTTGGTACTTGAAGAACTTGGGATTCTCGAACACGCCCACCATGCCTCGCAGTTGCAGCACGGCCTGGTTGAGCTTGCCCGCATCGCTGCCTGTGTGGAGGTAGCCCTGCGGCGGGGCGTGCTGGGTGAACGCCGGGGCGTCGCGCAAATCCAGCACCATGTCAAATGTGGCCTGGGTCTCGCGCGCCTCGCGGCCGAACTGGATGGCGCCCACAGCGTCGCAAGCCGCCACACAGTCGCGGTGGGATTTGCAACGCGACAGATCAATTTGGTAACTCAAATCAATCGCCTGTTCCGGGCACACGGCGATACACGCATTGCAGCGCGTGCAAATGTCCAGATCAATCGGGTTCGCGCTCTTCCAGTGGGCCTCAAACGCGCCCAGCCGCCCCGTGAGCGACACTAACTGGCCACTTTGCACTTCGCTGTCGTGCCTCTGCCCGATGCCCGAGCCCTGCCCCATGCCCGCCACACGCGAAGGTGCCGTGAGCAGAATCGTCACGTCAATGCTGTCCCCCAACAAACCGGCGGCCTGTTCACAGTCCTCGGGCGCGCCCATGACCAGGCAACGCCCTTCGCTGCGGTATTCGACAGCCGGCACCGGCTCGGGCAGCGGCAATTTGGCCGCGGCGATGAGCGCGGCGATTTTGGGTGTGGCTTGTTTCGCCTCCGCCGACCAACCGGCCATTTCGCGGATGTTCACAAAGTGGATCGGGCGCTCTTCGATTGACAGCGCCCCTTGGGTTTGCTCGTTCAACTCCAGGAACAAGCGCGTTTCTTGCGTACAGGCCACCAAGAGCGGCTCGCCCAATTTGGCAGCGCGTTGAAACTGCGGCGCTTCACGGCGGCAAAGGGCCGTGAAGTGGGCTTCAACCTGGTCGGCTGGGGACGGGGTCAGCGCCGGGGTTTGTAGCAAGGTCGCTGGCGAGGTTTGTGTCGAGGCCGGTGCGCTCTTTTGCGTCGGGCTCAGCGCTTTCATCAACGCTGCTGTGTCCAGCGGCATCGTCCCGTTGCAATTGCAGATCAGTGTTTTCATGTTGGGGGGCAGTATCGTTGGCGGCAAGCTCGGTCGGAAATTCTGCCGATGGGGGTTTATCCTGATCTACCAGTTCATCGTCCAGCAGGCCCAGCGAACGGGCCTGCACCATTTGCCGCAACATGGCCTTGGGGATGGGCTCGCCCACGCTGTAGTCATCAATGTAGACGTCCAACCCGTCCATCACATTGAAGTGCGGGTTGCCCGCAAACAACTTGCGCATGGCGGCGTTGCGTACGTTGGGGTCGACGGTGCGAGCGGCAAAAGCGGAGTAGTCTGAATCTTTCGTGAGTTTGGCCACATCGTCCAGCGTGGGGCCAGAGGGCTCTGATTTCTCGTTAATATTTTTTTTATCAACTACTTCTAATTTATTCTCGGCATTAGGTCTCGAAATATTAGAATTTTCTGCTATTAAATTAGAATCATTTTTATTTATTTTTTGATCAGTAATTACATCGGAATCATTTTTTTCATTGACCGATCGCGCCTGCACCTTGCGCTGCGACCAGCGTGTGAAGAAGCTGCCCTCGGGTGGTTTTGCGTCAGCCATCACATCCCGGCCCGACACGATTTTTTGCAACGATTTCGGCACTTGTTTCGGCACTTTTCTTGAAGCCTCGTGCGCCACCGTTGTCCAAGGCGCTTGCGCCCCGTTCGTCCGCCTTCAAAAACGACTGCGCGCGCACCTTGCGGGCGCTATCGGGCTTGAAATGCGTGTTGGTAAATTCCTGCAGCCATTCACACAACTCGGGCGGCAAGGGCACGGATTCAACGTGCTCTTCCGCAAACATACGCCGATCCGCTTCGATGTACGAGACACTCACCGCCGTCACTTCCACTTGCGACGCGTCTTGTTCGTCGGGCCGCCAGGACACAAACCACGAGGGCTGGCCCGAAGTGAGGTTGAGAAAATACCCTTTGCATTCATCCGCAAACAACTGCACGCCAAAACCGCTGTGCAGCCAGCGTGAAAGTTTGCCGTCGTCCTCTACCACCGCGTGTCCAACGGCATCCGAGGCGTTGGTAGCCGGCACCACGTCCAACAGTTTGAATTGCCAGTCTTCCCAACGGTTGGGCGCAGCACAGCGCTGAATCAGCACGGCGACGGGCAAAGTTTCAGCGCTGGCGGGCATGATGAACGGGCCTGACTCAGGTGTTCTTCGAAATCGTGATCGACGGAAACTTCGACGAGAAGTCTTTGTTTTTCGCAGCGATGGAGACGGCCACCTGGCGCGCCACAGCTTTGTAGATGGCCGCTACTTCGCCATCCGGGTCGGCGACCACGGTGGGCATGCCGCTGTCGGCTTGCATGCGGATCTGCATGTTCAAGGGCAACGCGCCCAGGTAATCCATCTTGTAATCCGCTGCCATCTTTTTGCCGCCATCCGCGCCGAAAATGTGTTCAACGTGGCCGCAGTTTGTGCAAACGTGAACCGCCATGTTTTCAACGATGCCCAGAATCGGCACACCGACTTTTTCAAACATCTTGATGCCTTTTTTGGCATCCAAGAGCGCAATGTCTTGCGGCGTGGTGACGATCACCGCGCCCGTCATCGGCACGCGCTGGCTCAAGGTAAGCTGGATATCGCCGGTGCCGGGCGGCATGTCAACGATCAAATAATCGAGGTCGCGCCAGTTGGTCTGCCGAAGCAACTGCTCCAGCGCCTGGGTGGCCATGGGGCCGCGCCAGATCATGGCTTCGTCTTGCGCTACCAGGAAGCCGATGGACATGACCTGCACGCCGTAGTTCTCCAGCGGGTCCATGGTTTTACCGTCGTCACTCTCGGGGCGGCCATCCACACCCATCATCATCGGAATGCTCGGGCCGTAGATGTCGGCGTCCAAAATGCCGACACTCGCACCTTCCGCCGCCAGCGCCAGTGCCAGGTTCACGGCGGTGGTGCTCTTGCCAACGCCGCCTTTGCCCGAAGCCACACCAACAATGTTTTTCACCTTCGGCAAGAGCTGCACGCCGCGTTGCACCGAGTGCGCCGTGACTTTGGTGTAAATATTGACGGACACATTGCTCACCCCTGCCACTGCTTTGGCAGCCTGCACGAGGCTTTTGCGAATCGCCGGAATCTGGCTCTTCGCGGGATAGCCCAGTTCGACGTCAAAAGCGACATCGGCCCCTGACACCGCCAAGTTTTTGAGCGCTTTGGTGCTTACAAAATCCTTGCCTGTATTCGCATCTACCACCGCTTTGAGCGCTTCTAAAAGCGCTGTTTCTGTCACTGCCATTGATTCCTCCTGAAGGGTTGAAGTTTAGCTGGGCATGAGATTCGCCTGGTTTTCCCCGTGAATATGCTCCCCCAGAAAATCCAGAAAACGCCGCACCGCAGGCACCATGCCGCGCCGCGTGGGGAAAACGGCGTGAACAATGGCTTTTTCAGGGGCCCAGCCGGGCAACACTTGCTCCAGTTGGCCATCGCGCAGCTCCTGGGCGCACATGTAATCCGGCAAGACACACATGCCAGTGCCGCTGAGGACCGCAAATTTCAGCGTCTGCAAGTCGTCGGCGATGAGCCGGGGCCGGTGCGGGTGGGACCAGGTCGCGTCACCCGGCCCTTGTAATCGCCAGTTGGCCTGGCCGTCGACGGCCGACATGCTGACGGTGTCAATTTTGGCCAAATCCTGCACGGTGTTGGGCCGACCTTGGCGCGCCAATTGGCTCGGGCTGGCGACGAGGTAAGCCGTGGAGAAACCCAGGTTCTTCACGACCAGGCTGCCGCTGTCTTCCAGCGTGCGGCGCACCCGCAGGGCCACGTCAAACCCGTCCTCGACCAAATCGACAACGCGGTTGTTCACGTGCATTTCCACCGTGACACCGGGATAACGCGCCAAAAACGCACCGATGAGGGGCCCTACCGTGCTTTGCGCCAGCGTGACCGGGCAGGCCACCCGCACGATGCCCTTCGGCTCGGTGCGGGCCTGCTGCATAGCCTCGTCGGCGGCGTCTGCCGCATCACGTACCGAGACGCAGTGCCGGTAGAAGAGCTCACCGGGCGGCGTGAGCGAGAGTTTTCGAGTGGTGCGCTGCAACAAACGCACGCCCAGCCGCGCCTCCAACTCGGCCACGCGCCGCGACAGTTTCGACTTGGGCACGCCCAGTCGCCGCCCCGCTGCGGCAAACCCGGCGCGGTCCACCACCTCGGCGAAAAACAACATGTTATTCAAGTCTTGCATGCGGCACCTCCTTGTCGTGGTTTTGTGGTTTTGTGGCCTTGTGGCCGTTAATCCAAAGCTCCCCGTGACCTTGGGGCTATGTGACGTTCGGGCCACGAGGATTTGAAGACGTTTGGCCGTCGAGCCTGGTGGCGTTGACGCAGAAATCAAGCCTCCAGTCTGGCCCAATTGTCCCATATTCAGGACAATCAATCTCAAATTTGCCGACTTATCAAAGATTGGATTCGTATTCACAATAACCGCATTGGTCAACGATTCGATCAACCCACGCACCCAGCACTGAAAGGTATCCCATGAAAATTTTGCACATCGATTCCAGCATCCTCGCCTCCAGCTCCGTCTCGCGAGCACTCACTCACCAAGTGGTTGAGCAATGGCGAGCCTCTCACCCAGGCACCTTAGTGGATTACCTGGATTTGGCGCACAACGCTCCGAGCCACCTGGACGCGCATTCCATTGGTTTTCGCGCGCCACCGCAAGCTGCTGCCCTGACGCCGCGACAAATCGAAGAAAACGCGCTTTCCGAAGCTTTGGTCAGCCAGTTCCTGGCTGCTGATGTGGTCGTGATGGGCGCGCCTATGTACAACTTCACCATCCCCACCCAACTACGCGCCTGGATCGACCGCATCGCTCAACCCGGCCGCACCTTTGGCTACACCGACAAAGGCCCCCACGGCCTGGCCGGTGGCAAAACGGTGATCGTCGTCTCCAGCCGGGGCGGCGTGTATTCCACCAGCGAAGGTGGCCGTGCGATGGAGCACCAGGAGAGTTACCTGCAAACCGTGTTGGGCTTCCTGGGCGTGACCGACATCCGCTTCGTGCGGGCTGAAGGCGTTTCGATGGGCGACGCGGCCAAAACCGCCGCGTTGGCAAGTGCTGCGCTGGAAGTGCGGGCGCTAGCTCAACCGGCTGCGAACCAGGCCATGGCCAAAGAGGCTGCTTGATGGGCTGGTGCGCCCTTCAAACAAGGTTTTGGCGTCATGCGCCCAGCGGGAAAGGTTCTTCGCTGCGCGCTTGAACCGCCGAAATTGCTATGTTTTATATAGCAAAACATGATTATTTCACGAGACCCGGAGGCCCAAAAACCTTCAAATTCGCAAAAAATTCCATCATCACCACAAATAATTAACACTCATGTTAATATTTAGTGAGTTCCCGAAGCCTCACCAAACTGACGGATCCACCCTGTATAGACCCACCAGTTCCCGGTACACCTCGGGCGCCTCTGCCAAAAGCGCCTGGGGCTGCTCAAAAAACACCTCCGTCACTACCGCGAAAAATTCCGCCGGGTCGCTGGCAGCGTAGGCGTCAATCAACACGGAGGGCCGTTGCTGCAACTGCTCAAATGCCGCACCCATCACTGCGTTCCAGCGCCGTCGCCCCGCCTGGGTGGCCTGCCAGGGGCGGCCATCGGCGTGGCCACTGTCTTGGTCAATCTGGTGCGCAAACTCATGCAAGACAACATTCTGGCCATCCGCCGGGTCAGCAGCGCCGGTCTTCACCTGCGCCCACGACAGAATCACCTGCCCTTGCACCCATGATTCACCGGCCAGCGCCCTGGGCTGCACTTGCACCGTGCCGTCGCCCATCGGCCTCTCGTATTGCACCCTGAAGGCATCCGGGTAGACCAAAACACGCTTCAACCTTGGGTAATACGCGGGCGTGGCCTGCCCCAGCAGCAGCAAACAAGCCTGCGCAGCAATGCTCACGCGCACTTCGTCGTCGATCACCTGGCCCTGGCAGCCCACGATGGCTTTTTCAGCCAAAAACACTTGAATATGCCCTTTGAGCGCCCGCTGCAAATCGGCAGGCAAATGCGCCACGGCGGGCACACGGTGGCGCAAAATGCGCCGCCACGCTGCTGGAAACGGCAGCGCGCGCAAGCGGGCACGGCGTTGGCGTGTCCACCACGGTTGCAAAGACAAGACCAGTGCGCCCAAGAGCGCCAGTCCAGCCACACTCGACATGGCCACGGCAGACGTGATTTCAACGGCATTCATGCAAGGCAATTGGGCCTTGATCGCCAGAATGCAATGGCGGGCTTGGTCAGGTCGGCAAGGCTGCCACGTGTTGGATCACCGCAGCGCTCGCCTCGGCCTGCGACGGTATAGTCGCTCAACAACCCCCACAGGAGCCCCCCATGAACGTTGCAGACGCCCTGCAAGCCCGCCGCTCGACGCGCAAATTTACCGACCAACTCGTCACCAAGGAACAGGTGACCGCGCTTTTGGACACCGCGCGTTGGAGCCCTTCCGGCGGCAACCTGCAACCCTGGAACGTCGTGGTGCTGATGGGCGAGGCCAAAGACCGCCTGGTCGCCAAAGCCCAACAAGCGTTGATGTCGGGCGCGCCCTCTGAGGAAGGTGATGACCCGATCTACCCCGAAAGCCTGTGGTCACCCTTTCGCGACCGCCGTTACAAACTCGGCGAAGACATGTACGAGAAGCTCGGCATCCCGCGCGAAGACAAAGCCGCCCGCTTGATGTGGGTGGCCCGCAACTACGGGTTTTTCGGCGCGCCGGTCGGCATGTTTTTCACCATCGACAAACGCATGGGACGCGGCCAGTGGGCGCATTTGGGCATGTTCATGCAGTCGCTCATGCTGGAAGCCACGGCGCAGGGCCTGGCCACCTGCCCGCAGGAGGCCTGGGCGCGTTTTCGCACGCTGTTGCATACGGAGTTGGCGCTGAACTCAGACCAAATGGTGTATTGCGGCCTGGCGCTGGGTTATGCCACCGACGACCCGGTAAACCAGTTGCGCAGTGACCGGGCGCCGGTAGAGGAATTCACGCGGTTTCTCTGACAAGTCTGTTCTCGCGTCGAGGTGCGCCGGTAACTTGGGATAATTCGCGTTCACCCTGTCGTTTGCGCTCAGGCGCAACCACTGGCGAGATCCGATTGATGCACCCTGTGAATTCCTGAATGACTACACCCCGCCAACTCTTCGTCACCACCGCCCTGCCGTATGCCAACGGCAACTTTCACATCGGCCACATCATGGAATACATCCAGGCCGACATCTGGGTGCGGTTCCAGCGGATGCAGGGGCATGACGTGAACTTCGTCTGCTCCGACGACGCGCACGGCGCGCCGATCATGATTGCCGCTGAAAAAGCCGGTGTCTCGCCGCGACAGTTTGTTGACAACATCGCGGCGGGCCGCCCCGAATACCTTGATGGCTTTCACATCAAGTTCGACAACTGGAGCCATACCGACAGCGAAGAAAACCACGCCCTGTGCCGGTCCATTTACGAAGCGCTCGACAAAGTCGGATTGATTGGCAAGAAAAGTGTGGAACAGTTTTTCGATCCCCAGAAAAACATGTTCCTGCCAGACCGTTTCATCAAAGGCGAATGTCCCAAATGCGGCACCAAAGATCAATACGGTGACAACTGCGAAAACTGCGGGGCTGTTTATGCGCCCACAGATTTAAAGAACCCGTATTCGGCAGTGAGCGGCGCAACGCCGGTGCTCAAGTCAAGCGAACACTTTTTCTTCAAACTCTCAGACCCGCGCTGTGTTGAATTTTTGCAAGAATGGACCCAGGGCAACGATGAAAACGGCAAACCGCGCCTGCAAGCTGAGGTCGCCAATAAAGTCAAAGAATGGTTCTCGGTTCGC
>JANOXL010000307.1:0-7598 GCA_031418395.1 Rhodoferax sp.
GTCATGAGGGCGCGGCCAATCGCGCACATCTGCTGCTCGCCGCCCGAGGTGTAGGCCGCTTGCGAGGTGCGGCGGGTTTTGAGGCGCGGGAAGTAGGTGTAGACCTTTTCCAGATTGCGGGCGATTTCGCCCTTGTCTTTGCGGGTGTAACCGCCCGTGAGCAGGTTTTCTTCAATGGTCAAGTGCGCAAAACAATGCCGCCCTTCCATCACCTGCACCACGCCGCGCTGCACCAGGTCGGCCGGGGTCAAATTTTCGATGCGTTCACCGCGCAGCTCGATGCTCCCTTTGGTAACTTCGCCACGCTCGCCCTTGAGCAAGTTGGAGACGGCCCGCAAGGTCGTGGTTTTACCCGCGCCGTTACCGCCGAGCAAAGCGGCGATTTTGCCGTCAGGCACATTGAGCGACACGCCCTTGAGCACCAGGATCACGTGGTTGTAAATAACCTCGATGCCGTTGACGTTGAGAACAGTTGTGGGAGCAGTCATAGGAGTAGGTTGGAACCAAATGAAAGGCGCACGGCGTGGCCTTTCATTTGGCGGCTCGTTAGAGCCGCCAAACTTTTCAAGCGCGAAGCAGCTTCAGCTCTGGCAATCTTCGCCGCTGCGGCGCACGAGCTTTTTCTCGGCAGCGTACTTGTCGGCTGCGGCTTTCACCATCGGGCGGATGATCTGCTCATCGCCCTGCAGCCAGTCGGAAGACCAGACAAACTTGGCTCCGTCCCAGGTATGCACACGCGCCCACGATGCGCCCATGTGATCCAGGCAGCTGGTCGACAGCGGCCGCATCACGCCTTTGAAGCCCAAGGCGTCAAGCTTGGGTTGCGTTAGGTTCAGGTTTTCATAACCCCAACGCGCTTGCTCACCGGACATGACCTTGCCCTTGCCGAAACGCTCTTGCGCGGCGCGCACGCCTTCGACGGCGAACATCGCTGCCTGCAGGCCGCGCATGTACAACACTTGGCCGACTTCGTCTTTCGGGCCGGTTCCCTGGCCTTTGGCGTGCACCTTCTCCAGTACCTCCTTGGCGATGGCCGATTGCGGCTCCGCGCCGTGCTGCATCATGATGGCGTTGTAACCTTTTGCGCCGTCGCCCACATCTTTCACGTCAGGCTCTGCGCCGGCCCACCATACGCCGTACATCTTGTCGCGTGGGTAACCCGTGGCTTGGGCTTCTTTCAAGGCGGTGGAGTTCATCACGCCCCAACCCCAATTGAGCACGTAGTCCGGCCGGTTTTGCCGAATCTGCAGCCAAGTGGCTTTTTGCTCGACGCCGGGGTGGGTGACTGGCAACAGGCTCAAGACGAAGCCGTGCATTTTGGCGCGCTCTTCCAGCAAAGGAATCGGCTCCTTGCCAAACGGGCTGTCGTGGTAGATCAGCGTGATCTTTTTGCCCTTGAGTTTGTCCAGCCCACCCTCTTTTTTGGCAATATGCTGAATCAGTGTGTCTGCCGCGACCCAGTAGGTGCCGGAGAGTGGAAAGTTCCACTTGAAGACACCGCCGTCTGCCGACTCGCTGCGGCCATAACCTGCTGTGATGAGCGGAATCTTGTCGCCGGGGGCTTTTTCAGTCAAGGCGAAAGTGATGCCGGTGGACAAGGGCTGGAACACCGTGGCGCCGCCATTTTTGCCTTTAAGGCGCTCATAACATTCCACACCTTTGTCGGTGGCGTAGCCGGTTTCGCATTCTTCCACGACCAGCTTGACGCCATTGATGCCGCCCTTGGCGTTGATCAATTTGTAGTAGTCGGACATGCCGTTGGCGAAGGGAACGCCGTTGGGCGCGTAGGCACCGGTGCGGTAAACCAACATGGGGAAAAATTGCTCTTTGGCTTGGGCAAAAGCCGTCGAGCCAACAGCCGCCAGTACGGCGGCCAGGGCAATATGACGCAGTTTCATGACAATCTCCAAAAGTTAAGGCGAAGGGTGCCTAGGTTTAACGAACTCGAACTCATTACCGTATCGGGACTTACCCGAAAAAAATCATCTCAATGCGGGAACGGCCACAACCGAAGCTTCTGTTTGCCAATGCTCCACAGGCGCGCCAAGCCGTGGGGCTCGACGATCAAGAACCACACGATTAATGCGCCAAAAATCATGAACTCGGCGTGGGTCACAGCCGCCGTGGAAATTTTCACGCCCACCAGGTCGCCCAGCAATGGCAACAACTGGTTCAGGAAAATCGGCAATATGGTGATGAAGGCGGCCCCAAAGAAACAGCCCATGATCGATCCCATGCCGCCAATGATCACGATAAAGAGCAACTGAAAAGATCGATCAATTGAGAATGCCGCCGGCTCCCACGAGCCCAGGTGGACAAAACCCCACAAGCCGCCGGCCACACCCACAATGAAGGAGCTAACAGCAAAGGCACTCAGCTTGGCGTACATCGGCCGAATGCCGATGACCGCAGCCGCCACGTCCATGTCACGGATCGCCATCCACTCGCGCCCTATCGCTGAACGCACCAGGTTCTTGGCCAGGAGCGCGAAGACCACCAGGAACGCCAGGCAAAACAAGTACTTTTGAACGGGGGATGCGACGGGCAGGCCAAACACTTGAAGATTGGACACAGAAACTGAGCCAGAAGCAGAATTGTTGGTGAACCAGTTGATCCGCAAAAACGCCCAATCGCAGAAAAACTGCGCCGCCAACGTGGCCACTGCAAGGTAAAGGCCCTTGACACGCAAGCTTGGCATGCCGAAAACGATGCCGACCAAGGTGGCAAAGAAACCGCCCGCCAACAGCGCCACGATGACTGGCGTGCCGTCCAACCGTACAAACACGTTGTAGGCCGCGTAAGCGCCGACCGCCATAAAACCGCCAGAACCAAGCGAAATTTGACCGCAATAACCCACCAAAATGTTCACCCCGATGGCGGCGAGAGAAAGGATCAAAAACGGAATCAAAATCGCGCGGAACATGTACTCGTCCGCCAAGAACGGCACGCCCACGAAGGCGAAGGCGACGATGGCCAGGATCGCGACCTTGTCTTGCAAGATCGGGAAGATCTGCTGGTCTTTGCTGTAGCTGGTCTTGAATTGACCGTTTTCTCTGTAGAACATTTGGTCAGACCCGATCAATAATTTTCTCGCCGAACAACCCCTGAGGCCGGAACATCAGGAACACCAGCGCCAACACATAGGCGAACCAGATTTCGATGCCGCCGCCGACAAACGGCCCTAGGTACACCTCGGAGAGTTTTTCACCCACACCAATGATCAAGCCGCCCACAATCGCGCCGGGCACCGATGTCAAGCCGCCCAGGATGATCACCGGCAGCGCGCGCAGCGCAACCGCTGTCAAGGAAAACTGCACGCCCAGTTTGGAGCCCCAAATCATGCCGGCCACCAGCGCGGTGATACCGGCGACGCACCAGACGATCACCCAAATGCTGTTGAGTGGAATGCCGATGCTTTGCGCCGCCTGGTGGTCGTCGGCCACCGCGCGCAGCGCCCTGCCGGTGCTGGTTTTCTGAAAAAACAGGCTCAACAGACTCACCAAAACAGCCGCGATTAACGCCGCGTAAAGGTCTTCCTTGTTGATCAGAATGCCACCAGGAAACACGCTCTCCAGCGCCATGATGGGCTCTTTGGGCATGCCAATGTTGATCTTGTAAATGTCGCTGCCGAAAATCGTTTGACCGAAGCCGTCGAGGAAATAACTGATGCCCAAAGTGGCCATCAACAAGGTGGTGCCCTCTTGGTTCACCAAATGCCGTAGCACCAGGCGCTCGATCAGCCAGGCCACGACGAACATCAGCAGCCCTGCCGCGATGAAGGCCAACACATTCGCCAAAAACGGCGACGAGATGCCGAAATACTTGGGGAACCATTCCGCGAAACGCGCCATCGCCAAAGCGGCAAACAGCACCATGGCCCCCTGCGCGAAATTGAACACGCCCGAGGCTTTGAAGATGAGCACAAAGCCCAACGCCACGAGCGAATACAACATGCCTGCCATCAGGCCACCCAATAGAGTCTCTAAAAAGAATGCCATTTGTCAGTCCTAGTGGCTCGTGCCCAAATATGCTGCGATCACGTCGGGATTGGCGCGTACGGCATCCGGCGTGCCGTCACCGATTTTTTTGCCGTAATCGAGCACGACCACCCGGTCAGAAATGTCCATCACCACACCCATGTCGTGTTCGATCAGCACGACGGTTGTGCCGAATTCCTGGTTCACGTCGAGCACGAAGCGGCACATGTCCTGCTTCTCTTCGACGTTCATCCCCGCCATGGGTTCGTCAAGCAGCAGCACCTGCGGCTCCATCGCCAGCGCACGGCCCAGGTCGACACGTTTTTGCAGACCATAGGGCAGTTGGCCCACAGGCGTTTTGCGGTAGGCCTGGATTTCAAGAAAGTCGATGATGTGTTCAACGTATTCGCGGTGTTTGATCTCCTCGCGCTCAGCGGGTCCCCAGCGCAGCGCTTGCAGGAAGATATTGCTCTTGACGCGCAGGTTGCGGCCCGTCATGAGGTTGTCGATCACACTCATGCCTTTGAACAGCGCCAGGTTCTGAAACGTGCGCGCGATGCCCATAGTCGCCACTTCGTGGCTGTCCATGTGGTCAAAGGTTTTGCCTTTGAAACTAATGGTGCCCTTTTGCGGCGTGTAGACGCCATTGATACAGTTGAGCATCGAGCTTTTGCCTGCGCCATTGGGGCCGATGATGGCGCGTACCTCATGTTCACGCACGTCAAACGAGATGTCCTGCAAAGCATTGACGCCGCCAAAACTCAAACTGATGTTTTTCACATCGAGGATCACATCCCCAATTTTCTTGCTGTCACTCATGGTATTGCTCATGCCGCCGCCTTCACCGGTGCGAAGGTTTTCGCGTCTTCTATCTTCAATGTGGCGCTCACACTGCCCGAGCGGCCGTCCTCAAATTTGACTGCCGTTTCTATGAACTGCGAAGACTTGCCGCTGTACAGCGCATCCACCAACACCTGGTACTTGTCGGCGATGTAGCCCCGGCGGACCTTGTTGGTGCGGGTCAACTCGCCGTCATCGGCGTCCAGTTCTTTATGCAGCACGAGGAAGCGCGTCACCTGCGAGCCGGACAACATGGCGTCGCTGGCCAGGTCGGCGTTGACTTTTTCAACGCAGTCTTTGATAAGTGCATAGACCTCGGGTTTTTGCGCGACGTCGGTGTAACCAGCGTAGGCCAGGTTGCGCCGCTCGGCCCAATTGCCTACAGCATCAAAATCGATGTTCAGCATGACACAGACACGGTCGCGCCCGTCGCCATAGGCCACGGCTTCTTTGATGTAGGGGAAAAACTTAAGCTTGTTTTCGACATATTTAGGCGCGAACATGGCGCCGTCATTGGCGCCGCCCTTGATACGGCCCACGTCTTTGACGCGGTCGATGATCTTCAAATGACCCTGGGCGTCCAGGAAACCGGCGTCGCTGGTGTGGTACCAGCCGTCGGCGGTCAACACCTCGGCCGTGGCGGCCGGGTTCTTGTAATACTCTTTCAAGAGGCCCGGCGACTTGACCATGATTTCGCCGTTGTCGGCGACTTTGATCTCGACGCCACTGCAGGGGATGCCGACGGTGTCTGCCTTGGCCTGGTGGTCAGGCTGCAGGCAAACAAACACGGCAGTCTCGGTAGAGCCGTAAAGCTGCTTCAGGTTGATACCGATGGAACGGTAAAACGTGAACAAATCCGGGCCAATCGCTTCGCCCGCCGTGTACGCCACGCGCACGCGGCTCATGCCGAGGTTGTTACGCAGGGCGCCATACATCACCCAATTGCCCAGGCGGTACATCAGGCCATCGACGAAGCTGACGGCTTGGCCGTCCATATGCGCGGGGCCCACGCGTTGGGCCAGATCCATGAAATATTTGAAAACCTTTTGCTTGAGCTTGCCCGCGTCTTCCATGCGGATCATCACGCTGGTGAGCAGGCCTTCGAACACACGCGGCGGGGCGAAGTAGTAGGTGGGGCCCACTTCCTTGAGGTCAATCGTCACAGTGGCGGCAGACTCGGGGCAGTTCACCACGTAGCCACACACCAGCCACTGGGCGTAACTGAAGATGTTTTGGCCGATCCAGGCGGGCGGCATATAAGCCAGTACTTCTTCGGTGTGGGTCAGCTTGTCAAACTCCGCCCCGGCGCGGGCGCGGTCCAAGAGCGAGTTGTGGGTATGCACCACACCTTTGGGGTTGCCAGTGGTGCCAGAGGTGAAAAACATGGCAGCCACGTCGCCAGGTTTGACCTTGGCCGCCAGCGCTTTGAGGTAGCCCGGATTCTTCGCTGTATGCGCCTCGCCCGAGGCGATCAGCGCGCTCATTGCCACAAGCCCCGGCTCGTCATAAGCGCGCAGGCCGCGCGGGTCGTCATAAAAGATATTCGACAACTGTGGGCATTGCTCGCGCGCTTCGAGCAGTTTGTCGACCTGCTCCTGGTCTTCGGCGAAAGCGAAACGCACTTCGGCGTTGTTGATGGGGAAGATGCACTCCGCGGCGGCGGCGTCCTGGTAGAGCGGAATCGGCACCGCGCCCAGGCTTTGCACAGCGAGCATGGTGGCGTACAGACGGGGCCGGTTGGCGCCCACCACCACCATGTGTTCACCTGGGCGCAAACCCGCCAACTGCAAGCCAGCCGCGATGTTTTCCACCAGTTTAGCCAGGTCGACCCAGGTGAGGGCCTGCCAAATGCCGAATTCCTTTTCGCGCATGGCCGTGTCGGTGGGACGCGCCTGGGCATGCCTCAGCAGTAATTCAGGAAATGTGGTTTGCATGCTCAATTCGACGGGTGTGAAGACCACCATCAGGTTAATTTGTTGCGAATCATAGTGATTGATTTGACGCTTAGTTGTCGTTTCGCCGACAATTGACGGTTTCTCCGGTAGGTGTTTTCCCTTCTCTAATTCAGGGCTTACAAAATTTCCACAGACAACACACTACTGCATCGGCGCCGTGAGCTTTCCTCAGTCGAATTGCAAAGCATTCCATGGTTTGGTCTGCTCACGGCAAAACATCAAGAAGTGGCCGCCGCTGACTTGAAGGTCGCGCAAACCACTGTGGGCGAGATTGTCTGCCGTGCAGGCAAGCCCGTCACCTATTGGTTTGGTGTGCTCGACGGCCTGTTGAAGATGAGCGCTGACAACGCCGAAGGCCAGACCATGACCTTCACCGGCATTCCACCGGGCGGCTGGTTTGGTGAAGGTACGGTTTTGAAGCGCGAAGCCTACCGCTACAACATCCAGGCACTGCGCAAAAGCAGGGTGGCAGGCCTGCACACGGACACTTTCCACTGGCTGCTGGACAACTCCATTGCCTTCAACCGTTTTGTCATGAACCAGCTCAATGAGCGGCTGGGCCAGTTCATCGCTGCGCGCGAGATTGACCGGCTGAACAACCCCGATATCCGCGTGGCCCGAAGCCTCGCTTCGCTCTTCAACCCGGTGCTGTTCCCCGGCGTTGGTTCGGTTTTGCGCATCACCCAGCAAGAGCTGGCGTACCTGGTGGGCCTGTCGCGTCAGCGGGTCAACGAGGCGCTTACAACGCTGCAAACGCAGGGTGCCATCCGGGTTGAATATGGCGGACTGCGCGTTTTAGACCTCACAGGCCTCAGAAAGACCTTTG
>JANOXL010000308.1:0-5611 GCA_031418395.1 Rhodoferax sp.
GAAGGCAAGTTCTTGCCCAAGTCCATCATCCCGGTGGATGTAGACCCGATTCGAGCGCCGGGGGAATTCAGCTTTGCACGGGTGGTGCATTGAGTTGGCGTTTCGCTCAAAGGTGAATGGCCATAGAGCGAAGCCAGTGGCTTCGCCTAAAGTTAACATGGGTATTAATTGTTGTTGATTCTAACAATCGTCTGAGCACTATATTTACAAAAATCGCTATTAGGTCTCGTGAAATATAGTATTTTAGCTACTAAATATATAGCATAAGGAAGATCCAACTTATCTGGTTTTGACTGCCACCCGGGTTTTGATCGATTTGGGCTGTCAACGCATGGGTCGTGTGTGTTCCCTGAGCCTTTGATTGTGCAAGGTTGAGCGGTGCTTCGCAACGGTTAGCAAGTTTTTGCAATTCCTCCATTGCGCATTAAGGCACAGCAGCCTTTGCGATGTACATTGCCGCCATGGCCTGGCAGACGCGTAGGCTATCCGCAACGCAAAGGAAACGCCTGATGCCGAAACAGCACACACGGACAACACCAAAACACATCACCGCTCAAGAGGCGGCGGGTCTTGTCTCCTCGGGCATGTGGCTCGATTTTGGCTTCGGCGTTGGCCAACCCGAGGTGTTCGACAAAGCACTCGCCGCGCGGGTACACGAGCTCAAGGGTGTCAAGATTCGCAGTTGTATTACCTTGCGGCCGCGCGCGCAACATGTCGCTGATCCGATGGGCCAGAGCTTCCTCAGCCTGAACTGGCACTTTAGCGGCTACGACCGGCGTCAGCACGATGCGGGTCGATGCAATTACATGCCCCTCAATCTGGGTGAGTGTCCCGACTTGTACCGCCGATTTGTTGATCGTGTGGACATCGCCATCATTCAAGTGTGCCCCAAAGACGCCCAAGGGTTTTATAACTTTTCCACTTCCGCCTCCTACCATCGCGCCTTGGTCGAGAAAGCGCAAACGGTTATTGTGGAGGTCAACCCGAGCCTGCCTTATTGCCTCGGCCAGGAGAATGGCGTGCATGAGAGCGAGGTGGATTTCATCATCGATGGCGATGGGCCGCCTGCCGCCGAGCTGCCGCTGGCCATCAGCACCGATGTGGATTTGGCCATTGCCCGGCTTGTGGCTGAAGAGGTCAATGACGGCGACTGCCTCCAGATTGGCATTGGTGGTTTGCCCAATGCCGTTTGTGGGGCGCTGGCTCAAGCAGGGGTCAAGGCGCTGGGCATTCACACCGAAATGATGGTCGAAGGACTCATGGCGCTGCTCAAGTCAGGTGCGGCAACGGGCGCACGCAAACAAATCGATGTGGGCAAGGCCGTCTACGCCTTTGCCATCGGGTCGCCTGAGCTGTATGCCTACATCCACCGCAATCCGGCTTTCGAGACGCGCGCAGTGGACTACACGAACCTGCCGCATTCTGTGGCCCGAAACGATCATGTCGTCGCCATCAACAGCACGGGGCAAATGGACTTGCAGGGCCAGGCAGCATCGGAATCATCCGGCCACCGGCATTTCAGCGGCACTGGTGGTCAGCTCGGGTTTGTGCGGGCCGCGTACCAGTCAAAAGGAGGCCGGGCGTTTCTGTGCATGCCTTCAACGCATGAGAAAGGCGGCGTACGCAAGAGCCGCGTCGTGGTCGATCTGCCAGGGGGCACAATTGTTACCGTTCCCCGGACAGACGTGATGTACGTCGCAACTGAATATGGCATGGTTTGTTTAAAAGGCAAGTCCGTGGCCGAACGCGCAACCGCCATGATCTCTATCGCCCATCCGGATTTTCGCGAAGCTTTGGAGCGAGAGGCCTATAGCAACGGGCTCATCCCGCGCGGGTTCTACGGTGCATGAATTCCAACCGGGTTTAGATTGCAACCGGGCCTTTGAAGGTGATTGCGCGAGATACCGTAGCCGTAAGCTGCGGCTAAATCCGCCGCCACAGCTTTCGGCGAAAATCACCCGATGAGCACAACCGCACTGCCGTCGAGCCTACCCGCCCCCAACACCCTGCGCCAAGACGCGCACCTGATTGGCCTGGTGGGTTTGGCCCATTTGATCAGCCACTTCAGCCAGTTGTTGTTGCCGCCGCTTTTTCCGTGGCTTAAAGACGCTCTCAATGCGAATTACACCCAGCTTGGGGCCTTGATGACGATCTTCTTTGTCGTCTCGTGTGTTGTGCAAACTTTGTCGGGCTTTTGGGTGGACAAATACGGGCCAAGGCCGATTCTGTTTGCGGGCTTGGCCTGTTTGGGGTTGGCGGCGTTTGGGTTTTCAATCAGCACTGGTTACTGGATGGTGGCCGGATTTGTGGTGCTGGCGGGTATTGGCAATGGCGTGTTCCATCCGGTCGATTACACGCTTTTGAACCGCAAGGTGAGCGCGCCGCGCCTGGGCCACGCCTACAGCGCCCACGGGCTCACGGGTAGCCTTGGCTGGGCTTTGGCACCGGTGTTGTTGGTGCCCGTGGCGCTTGCACGCGGATGGCAGGCAGCCATGGCGGTGGCAGGCCTGTTGATCTTCGCGGTGTGGGTGCTTCTGTTTTTGCAGCGCGACAAACTGGCGCTGCCAAAAGTCGAAGTGGTCACCAAGCCTGGCACGCCTGAAGAAGACAGTCTGGCGTTTCTCAAAATCCCGGCGATCTGGAGCTGTTTTGGCTTCTTCTTTTTGTACGCCATCGTGATCAGCGTGATCCAGGCCTTCGCGCCCGAGGCGGCGCGTAAGTTGCACGAAGTGCCGATTACGCTGGCAGCGGCCTGTTTGACTATCTACATGGTGTGTAACGCGGGCGGCATGATCGCCGGTGGCTTCCTGGCCTCGAACCCCGAGCGTTGTGAACGAGTGGTGGGCGTGGCATTTAGCATAGCCGCAGTGTTTGCCCTTATTTTGGGACTGGCCAGTTTGCCGGCCCTGGCGGTGCCGGTGTTGTTTGGCATGATGGGTTTTGCGTCGGGCACGGCCAGCCCTTCGCGCGACATGCTGGTGAAAAAGTCGACCCCGGCCAACTCCACGGGTCGGGTGTATGGCGTGGTGTATTCAGGCTTGGACATCGGGCAGGCGATTGCGCCGCTGTTCTTTGGCGCGCTGATGGACAGGCAGCTTTTTAGTGGCGTGTTCATTGGCCTGGCGGCAGTGCAGTTGACGCTGATTGCAGGTGCACTGAATATTCGCAAAGTTCGCCGCGCTTGAGGCGCTACATCGAACACCCTCTTAAACACTACCTAAGTCTGAACTGAAGCATGGCCAATTTGCAGGAACTCAACCAATTTCTCGTCTCCGAATTTCCGCAAAACAGAAGCACCATTGTTGCGGTGGGTAACATGGCCGCGACGATAAAAATGAAGATCGGCTACAGCGATTTGCGCCCCGGCGGCACGGTTTCCGGCCCGACCATGATGGCGTTGGCGGATGTGGCGATTTACATCGCCATCCTCGGTGAAATCGGCATCGTGCCGTTGGCGGTGACGACCAGCCTCTCCTTCAATTTCCTGCGCAAACCCAAAGCCGACCGCGATTTGATAGGCGTTTGCAAATTACTCAAACTCGGGCGCACGCTTGCTGTGGGAGAGGTGTCACTTTTTTCTGAAGGTGACGATGAGCCGGTAGCACATGCGGTTGGGACCTACGCTATTCCAAAAACGGCAGGGTAGCTGCCTGATGCCGCGCGGTATGCGCATGGCCAACATCGAGCGGATCAAATGCTGCTTTTGTATCCACACGGCCTGCGACGCAGTGCATCTTGATGAAAAAATTAGTAATTCAGAATTAAATTCTGATTAATAATTATTCAATTAAAGGCATAATTTTATAGTGACAAATTGATATAATACGAGACCTATTGTCAGATAAAGTGGAACTAAATATTAACGATGTATTTTATCCCTTGTAAGCATTTAAGCCCGCACGTGCGGTGGCCCGCAGCTTGGCTTGCACAGGCGGCAGCCAGCCCAGCAACACCCCTTTGAGTCCGAGTGCTTGCCCCATCCATTTGTACAGATCAAACGAGTCTTGATGGGTTTTGATCTTGCCGTTTTCAAAGGTGAAGCGCGCCTGGATATCGTTTACCACTTTGTTGCCCGTGCCTGAAAACGTGTAGGTCGCCACCCAATGTGCTTGGCCGGTTTTGTCGTCGGCTTCGATGCCGTCAAACACCACCGTCATGTCCTTGCCACGTGAGGTCAACATGCGCCACATCTTGCCGGGTTCGCCGTTTTTGAGGCCGATAAATGCGGGGTCGGAAAACGTCGCATCGGGGGCATAACAGGCGGCCATGGCCGCGCCATCCAATCTGGACAAAGCCGTATAAAAGCGGGTGATCAGTTCGGCATTGGGGTGCATGGAAACTCCTGCAATTGAAAGGTTCAAAAGCGTGAACCGGCGCGGAAACCAGGTCCTTGAGCAACAGAGGCCTTACGATGCCCGGATGTTTATCATAGGCGAATGACCCACTCCAACGACCGATCCAACGCCATTGCCACCGCCCACGCTCGTTTTGACAGTGGCGAGTTCCGCGAAACCCTCGCGCGCCGCATCGCCATAGCCACCGAGAGCCAAAACCCGGCCCGTGCGCCCGAGCTTGCCGCCTACTTACGCGAGGAACTGCAGCCCGCGTTTGAAGCCATGGGTTTCAGCTGCCAAACGCTCACCGATCCTGCCGCCAAAGCGCCATTTCTATTCGCACAGCGTTTTGAAAACGCCGCGTTGCCCACCGTCTTCGGCTACGGCCATGGCGATGTGATTCGCGGGCTGGATAAAGAGTGGAAAGACGGCCTGTCACCGTGGACTTTGACGGAGCGAGATGGCCGCTGGTATGGCCGTGGCATTGCTGACAACAAGGGCCAGCACAGCGTGAACATGCAGGCCATTGCAGCCGTGCTCGCTGTGCGCGGCACCCTCGGCTTCAACGCCAAATATTTGATCGAGATGGGTGAAGAGGTCACATCGCCGGGCTTGCAGGCGCTGTGCAAAGCGCACAAGGATTTATTCAGCGCAGACGTGATGATCGCCTCCGACGGGCCTCGTTTGCGCGCAGACCGCCCCACGGTGTTCCTTGGCTCACGCGGCTGCATCAATTTTGATTTGACGATAGACGCCCGCGCTGGTGGCCACCACTCGGGCAACTGGGGCGGGCTGATCTCCAACCCTGGCATTCAACTCGCGCATGCCATTGCGTCGATTACCTCGCCCCTGGGTGAAATTCTCATTCCTGAATGGAGGCCGCGTGCGCTGCCCGCGGGTGTGCGTCGCGCCCTTGCGGACTGCGAAGTTGATGGCGGGCTGGACGGCCCAACGATCGAACCCGCCTGGGGTGAGCCCGGTTTAAGCCCCGCCGAGCGTGTGTTCGGCTGGTGCAGCTTCGAAGTGCTGGCCTTCAAAACCGGCAATCCGGAGACGCCTGTGAACGCCATTCCGCCACGTGCCTGGGCGCGATGCCAGTTGCGCTTCGTCGTTGGCATCGATGCCGATGACATCATCCCCGCGTTGCGTCGCCATTTGGATGCGCACGGTTTGACATGGTGAAACTTGAAGTGGCGCCCGGAGAAATCTTCAAAGCCACCCGCATTGACCCGGACGAACCCTGGGTACAGTGGGCGGTCGCCTCGCTGGACAAAACC
>JANOXL010000309.1:0-11316 GCA_031418395.1 Rhodoferax sp.
TCGCGGGAAGCTCCGCCATAGGCTTCGCGGGCAGCTCAGGCGAATTTGAAAACACCACGCGCTCCAGCCATGCCCCCATGGATTTGCGCCGCACGGTGTTGGTCAAAAACGCGCCCAGGTAACCCATGGGTGTGCGAAAACGCCCTTCGTGGCCCAACACATGGCGGCCACGCGAAGTGATCACGTGCAGGTGGTAGCGTGGATGCTGGAGCACCTCCGGAATACGCCCGCCATAAAACCGCACCAAGTTTTGGCCGAATTGTTCACTGACGAATTGCGCGCTGGGGCGTTTTTCACCCGGTTTGAGCTCGTAGTGCTGAGCGATGTAATCGCGCTCCAGCACTTTGAAGGCGTCCACCGGGTCGCCTGGCGTTGACGTCAAGCAGGCAGTGGCCATGCGCCAAGCGCCGATGGACGCGCCCACCAGATGCACTGGCTGCTGGCTTTTTGGCAGCCACTGGCCGAACAGAAACCTGTCTAACGGCCCCAAAATCAAGCCCTTGGGGCCTCCTGCCGCACCGGGAATCACGCCCACGTCTGCCGGGCTTAAGCCGTTTTGTTCGAGGTGTTGGCGGGCGCGTGGGCCTGCGTAAAGGCGCAAGGCTTGCATGGTGCTTGGGGCCAGATCAGATGGCAGGCAGCCGCAGCGTCAGGAAAACTGCTTGCCCGGCACCGTAGCGTTCCAGTCAATCGGGTCTTGCTGCAGCACCATGTCGATGTCCAGCTTTAATATGTCGCCGACCGAACCGGGGAAAGTCACCGCCATGGCCCGCTGGTCCAAATTCGCCTCTTTCGCGCGGGCGCGCCAGGTCGCCAGGTGGATGATGCCGGCCAGCGGCTCATAACTGTCGTTTTCAAACGGGTAACACTGGTGCGCCAGGCCGTCGATCATCGATGCGGGCAGCTTCCATTTGCGGGCGAGACCGGCGCCAACGTCGGCATAGGAGAACCCAAAAGTTTTCATCTCGAGATCGGCGCGTTTGAGACTGATGGGCGTGATCTCCGGGTTTAGCGCAGCGACTTGCTGCGGCATGGCCAGATGAATGGCGACCTCACCGATGGCGTGAATCAGCCCGCAGGTAAACGCTGCTTGTTGGTTGCCGCGCAACACCCCGGCCAGTGAACGCGACACTTTGCCGACGTTCAGGCAATAACCCCAGAACCGTTGCAATTGCAATCCCGGCACGGCTTTGAACGAACTGGCGCTGGCGGCGCCTGCCACCATGGAGCGCACATGGCCCAGGCCCAAAAGCGCAAGAGATTCAGAGACGCTGTTGATCTTGCCCGAGAGCTGAAAATAATCCGAATTGGAGATCTCCAGGAGGCGCGCCGTCAGCGCCGGGTCGGTGCTGATGAGTTGCGTAATTTTTTGCAGATCCGGCTCGGGCCGCTCCAGCTCGAACAGCAACAGCGCCACTACCCTGGGAATACTGGGCAGGTTGAATTGCATGTCTAGCAGCGCACTCAACTCCATGGGGTGAAATTTCTCCTGATGCTGTCCGACTTAAGCTGCCGGATTTGTAGCATGTGCAACATAACACAGGCGGATTATGGCGTGTGCGCGCGTCACAGGCGCGGCGGATTGTGAGGTTTCTGCAACGGCACAGCGTCAACCCACACCACCCTCAAGGCTTGAGCCGCGCAAAAGCCGAGGCCATGGCTGTGTTGCCAGCCGTCAGTTGCGGGGACGAAGCGCCGCCCTGCCCTCGGCTCCGACCATCAGGACGTACGGGTTCAAAGCGGTTTTCACCCGGTCGCCCGGCACTGCCACGGCCTTGGCCGACCGTTTGGCCGACCGCTTGACCACCACCTTGCACAAGTTTCATCGTCAGGGAAATCCGTTTGCGTGCCACGTCCACCTCGAGCACCTGCACTTTGACGATGTCGCCGGTCTTGACGACTTCTCGCGCGTCGCTGACAAACTTGTGCGCCAGCTGACTCACATGCACCAAGCCGTCCTGATGCACGCCCAGGTCGATAAACGCGCCAAAAGCCGCCACGTTACTCACCGTGCCTTCGAGCAACATGCCTTCCTTGAGGTCAGAAATATCTTGTACCGACTCATCGAGCTTGGCTACTTTGAAGTCCGGGCGCGCGTCGCGGCCGGGTTTTTCCAGCTCGGCCAACACGTCTTTGACGGTGATGGCGCCAAAGGCCGCATCAGCAAACATCTCGGGGCGCAGAGTTTTAAAAACCTCGGAGCGACCCATCAACTCGGCCACCGGCTTTTTGACCTGTTCGATGATCTTTTCGACCAGCGGGTAGGTTTCCGGGTGGACGCCGGTCATGTCCAGCGGGTTGGACCCACCGCGAATGCGCAGGAAACCGGCGCTTTGTTCGAAAGTTTTGGCACCCAGGCCCGTTACCTGCAGCAACTCCTGGCGCGTGCTGAAGGCACCGTGGGACTCGCGATACCGTACCACGGCCTTGGCCACGCTGGGGCTTAAACCCGAAACACGGGTGAGCAGCGGCACGCTGGCGGTGTTGAGATCGACACCCACACGGTTCACGCAGTCTTCGACCACGGTGTCGAGCGTTTTGACCAGATCCGTCTGGTTCACATCGTGCTGATACTGGCCCACGCCAATCGATTTCGGGTCGATTTTGACCAACTCGGCCAGTGGGTCCTGCAAACGCCGTGCGATGCTGGCCGCGCCACGCAGGCTGACGTCCACGTCAGGCATTTCCTCCGAAGCGAAGGCGCTCGCGGAATAGACCGAGGCACCCGCTTCCGAGACGACCACTTTTTCGATGGCACCTCTATAAATCCGATTTTCGGGCGCATGGCTGCGTTGCAAATCCTCGCCATACAAGTGTATGTCTGCGGTTTGCGCCTTGCCCTGCATCCCGAGAATCGAATTTCTAGAGGCGCCATCCCCAGTTAAAGTCGACAGTCTTTTTATCAATTCCCCGGCCAGTTTGTCAGTCTCCCGGCTGGCCGTGCCGTTGCCGATGGCGATCAAGTTCACGCCGTGTTTGTGGCACAGCAGGCTGAGCTGGTGCAAAGCGCCGTCCCAGTCTTTGCGCGGCTCGTGCGGGAATACGGTGGCGGTGTCGACCAGTTTGCCGGTGGCATCGACCACTGCGACCTTCACGCCCGTGCGGATGCCGGGGTCCAGGCCCATCACCACACGCGGCCCGGCGGGCGCGGCCAGGAGCAAATCCCGCAGGTTATCGGCAAACACCTTGATCGCCACTTTTTCAGCCGCCTCGCGCAGGCGAGCGAACAAATCGCGCTCCAGCGAAAGGCTCAGTTTGACGCGCCAGGTCCAGCTGACGCACTTCTTCAACAGCTCGTCTGCCGGGCGGTTTTGATGCCGCCACTGGAGCGCCATGGCAATACGGGCTTCGGCCAAAGAGACTGGAGGCGTGGAACCAGTGGGTCTATTTGTACCAATTGAAGGCGGTTTTACGCCTGATTCTGTAGCAAACTGTGGGGGTTTTTCGAGACCTGATGCGGAATTTGAATCTAATACATCAGGTGTAATAAGTTTTACCTCCAAAATATCGAGCGTCCGCCCCCGAAACACGGCCAAAGCGCGATGAGATGGCACGCGGGCAATCGGCTCGTCATAGTCAAAATAATCGCGAAATTTGGCGATTTCGGCATCGTTTTCATTTTTGCCCGCCAGCAATGTCGATTTGAACAAGCCCTGTTCCCACAACCATTCGCGCAGACTTTGCACGAGCAGGGGCAACTCGGCCCAGCGCTCCGAGAGGATGTCGCGCACGCCGTCCAGCACAGCGGGGATCGTAGAGAAATCGGGCTGTTTGTCGCCGGTTTTTAGGGCGGCGGCATCAGCGACTTCGGGCGAAATAACATAGGCCCGGGCTTCGTCAGCCGGGGTCAGCGCCGGGTTGGCAAAAAGCGCATCTGCCAGCGGCAGCAGACCCGCCTCAATCGCCATTTGGCCCTTGGTGCGGCGCTTGAGTTTGAAGGGTAAATACAAGTCCTCCAGCACCTGTTTGGTCGATGCAGCGTGCAAAGCGGCCAAAAGTGTGGGCGTGAGTTTGCCCTGCTCGTCGATCGCCTTGATCACCGTCTGCAAGCGGTCATGCAACTCGCGCAGATAAGACAGGCGCGCCTCCAGCTCGCGCAGCTGGATGTCGTCGAGCCCGCCGGTCGCCTCCTTGCGGTAACGCGCGATAAACGGCACGGTGGCACCGCCGTCGAGCAGCTCGATAGCGGTTTGCACTTGGTGGCTGGACACGCGGATTTCAGCGGCCAGTTGGGCGATCAAAGCTTGGGATGTGGATGGCATGCAGGGAAAAAAACCGCCGATCACCGGTGGGGCGATGGAAAGGATTCAATTATTCAACAAGGCCGCGAGTTTGCCACACTGGCACCTGCGGCAGTGGCGCTTAAGCTGCGGTGGCTGGTCAAACAGCTGGTTTTGGCCGCGCAAACAGCCGGTTGAGCGCCATTAGCGCCAAAAGGTAAGCCGCCCAGCCCAGAGCGATCCGCCAACCCAGCGCCTGGCCGTCAGACGCACGGATGGCCAACAACAGCAACAGCAGCGCCAGCGAGTTTTGGCCGAAGGTCACGGCCATGACTTTCAGGATCTTCTCGCCCTCAATGACGGCAAACACCCCGGCGAACGGGAAAGTCACGATCAAGCCGCCAAACAGGCTTTTCAGCGACATCATGCCAAACACCAGGCTGGCCGTGACGGCGAACTTCAGGCCCAGCGGAATGGCCGGGCCGCTGCGGGGCGTGACGTCCACCAGCCTTGCGCGGAAGCGCAGCGCAAAGGCCAGCCAGGCCACAACAAATGCCGCTGCGATGGCTGCAAAAGACACCTGGGCGAAGTTGATCAAAACGTAACCCAGTGCCACGTAAACCACAGCACCCAGGGCGTCGGCCAGGTAAATGTTGTGCCAGCGCCGGTAGCTGAACCACACCGTCCACAAGAACAGGTTCAGCAGAAAAAGTCCGAAGATGTGATGCACGGTGACCACGGCACCGGTGGCGATCAACAACACAGTGACAGGCACCGGCAAACCATAGATGATGGCCTTGGCGACACTGTTCTTGGTGACCGCCATGGCCACAATAACGCCGCCGATGGTGATGGCAGAAATGGCGTTCAGGGTGATGTCGTTCATGTGGCGCGGGCACACTGACCAAGAGTTCTACTAGCGGAGCCGGTGGCCCCACTGGCAGTGAACTCTTGTGTCGTCGTGCAGGTAGATGGTAACTCTGGTAACTCTGGTCAGGCGGCGGTTTCACTTGCAGCCCTCCAGCTAACGCGTCAAGCGGCTTGGCCAACAGCTAGAGAGTTAGCCCACCGGGCCGCCTGTAAGACTTGGGGGGGTGCAGCGACCAAACGCTACCACTATGGGAGATTTACCTTGGCACAGGCACCACGCTATTTTGCAATCCGGGTCATCACAGGTTTGTCAGTCTTGACGTGGGCCAGCGCCGGTTTTGGCCAGGCCCTCGCGCCTGCCACATGCAGCGTGCAATCCGGGCCACTCAAAACGCCGGTGCTCGAGCTGTACACCTCGGAAGGCTGTAGTTCCTGCCCACCCGCTGACAAATGGCTGAGCACCTTCAAGAATCAGGCGGCAGGGCCACCAGGCGGTCAGGTGACAGGTGCAACGACCGCGCCTTTGCCGGTGATTCAAGCCTTTCACGTTGGTTATTGGGATTACATCGGCTGGGTGGATCGTTTTGCCAGCCCGGCGCACACTACACGGCAGCGGCAGATTGCGGCGCTCAACCGCCAGAGCTCGATCTACACACCGCAGGCCGTGCTGGATGGGCGGGACTGGCGTGATTGGGGCGGCGCTCCTGGTCGGGTCAGCAAAACCACGGAACCCGCACAAGCCAGCATCAGCTTGAAACAAGTGGCACCAGATCAGTTTGAAGCTGTGGTGACGCCCGCGCCTGGTGTTTCGGGCAAGTGGTCGGCGTATTGGACGCTGACGGAAGATGGTCACAGCTCACGCGTCAAATCCGGTGAAAACGCGGGTGAGTTCCTGAAACACGACTTTGTGGTGCGCCAATACACGCCCGCAGGCGACTACGATGCCCGGGCCATATCGCCCCAAAAGCTCGCCTGGCGTAGCATCGCCGCAACACCGGGCCACGCGCGGCGCGTTAATTTAGTGGTGTTTGACCCGTCCAGCGGCAAAACATTACAGGCGGTGTCGGCCAGTTGCAACACGTGATTGGGCTGACGGTGACATCCAGTTGAACCATCGGGTGTCGAGCGAACGCGCAGGATGTGGCCTGCGTTGAGCTGACTTGAAATGACCTGAGTTGACGTGAGTCCGCCGCCTTTGAAAGGCATTCAAACGCTATTATGTCTATAGCTAATAAAGCTTATTTCACGAGACCCGGAGCACGAAACTTAAGTATTTCTGAGGCGACTGGTCGTTTAGACAAGACATGTTAATACCCATGTTAACAATTGTCGCAGCAACCAAATCAAGACGCCGTTTGGCCCGGCCAATTGAGCTTGATGACCCTCGCTTGGGCTGCTTTGTGCGCCCCTGAGGCAGCCCCTGAGCCACCTCCGAACCACCTTTGGACCCACGTCCCGAGGCGCCTTCTTGCGCCGCATGTAAGGCAACTTCCTACAGTCGCCTTAGCCAGCCGCCGACGAGCCCGGGCCAGGCCAGCTTCTACATTTTGTTGCATGGCACAAGCCCAAAAGGCTACTACAGAAGTCTGTAGTCCGAAGGGGCAAGACCGTAACAGGCAAAGCAACCCACTTGGAAGCTGGAGCACGATCATGATGAAACAAACCGCCTTTACCGGTAACCGATTTGACCGGATTAACACCCGCGACGACGCATTCGAGCGTCAGTCACCCGAGCCCATGTCACAACCCTGGCCTGAAGAGCAGCTGCCCTTCACGGTGCGCTTGGTACACGACAGCGACGATCTGGACAAAGCCGTGCAAATCCGCCATTCGGCGTACGCACGCCATTTGCCCAAATTTGCCGAAACCCTGCAAACGGCCGAGCGAGAAGACACTGAAAGCGGCGTGATCGTGCTGCTGGCCGAATCCAAACTCGACGGCTCGGCTCTGGGCTCAATGCGCATCGCGACCAACCAATTCAAGCCACTGGCGGTAGAGCAATCCATCGAGCTGCCGGAGTGGATGCGCGGTCGCCGTCTGGCTGAGGCTACCCGTTTGGGCGTGACCGATGGCAAAGGCGGCCGCTTGGTGACCACGGTGCTGTTCAAGTCGTTTTACCTGTACTGCCGGCAGGTGGGCGTTGAGTGGATGGTGGTGGCAGGTCGCGCGCCCATCGACCGCCAGTACGATCGCCTTCAGTACAACGATGTTTTCCCTGGCGTCGGCTTCATTCCGCTGGCCCACGCGGGCAATATCCCGCATCGCGTCATGTGTACCGAAACCGCGACCTGCGAGGCCCGTTGGAAAGAAGCGAAAAACCCGCTATTCGACTTCGCGTTTCGTACCTTCCACCCGGACATCCACGTGACCGAACGCAGGCGCGTCCTTTTGCCGCCGCTGGCCACCAATAATCCGCCAGCGATTGAAACCCGTTCTGCACCCTATTCCATGTAGGGTGAGCACGTCCGGTGACGTGGTCGGAAAGATTTGCAATCGGTCGACTTCAACTTGTGACAAAACGCGCGGCATTTGCACCTCCCATAAACCGCGACACACTAAGGTTTCACATCATATTTTTGCGGCAACTGCATGATTTATATGTTGTTTTTAAAAGACGACCTATGTTAAGTGCTCTTGCCCCACGGGATAAGCCCGTGTAACGTCCACACCTTGCAATGCGGGGTCAGCCTTTGTTCAAAGGCTGGTAAATTTTGCCCCCGCGGTCGGCAAAGAAGAAAAATCGTTGAAAGTCGGTGTGGAGCCGCAGAAAAATTGACGAAAAAATCGGAAAGCTGGCTGAAGCGCTGGGATCAATTCAACGCAGCGCTTGAGTCACTGTTGCATTCTTTTTCGGCCTATGTGCTTCCTTTAGCGATAGGCCTTTTGTCGTTGTTGTCCGTGTTGTTCTGGAAAACTCAGTTTCCGGTGATTGAGCCCGAAGTACTCAGCGTGCGGGTCGTCAAGACTTTAGGCAATATCAAAACGCCGCAAGACGCCCTGCCCCTCCTGCAAAACGCCACCGCCACGAAATACCTCGACACGGAGTTGTCTGAGGCGCCTTTTTGGCTGGCATTCACCCCCGCTTCCCGCAGCAACGCCAAGGATAAAGACAGGCCACTGGCGGTCGAGTTCCCTTCGCGTCACACTGCGAAATTGGCCTGTTGGGGTGGCCCGGCACTGAGGTCCCTGGGCAAGGGCACGCTGACCGAAGAAACAGGCGCAATCCAAGGCATCAAGGCGGGTTTTTCGCTGACCTTGACGCCCGATTTGCTGAATCAACAAATTGTGTGTTGTGTAGAGTCTGTCGGCCCGGCCAGGTTGTCGGCGTCGCTTTGGCAAACCGAGGATCTGCAAACGTCGGCGCAGGAATTTCACCGCAAGTCGGGGCTTTTGGACGGTGGCATTTTGATTTTGGCGGTGTTTGTGCTGATTACCGCCGTCATCAACCGCAGTGGCCTGTACATGATTTTTGCGGTGTGGCTGGTGATCAATCTGCGCATGGGCGCTTTGTCAGCGGGCTGGGACACGCAGTGGCTGGGTAACACCATCCAGGCAGATTGGCTCCTGCGTTTGCGCCTCTTGACGACCGCGACGTATTACTTGCTGTCGGTCACCCTGTTCAACGCGATTTTCAAAGAAGACCTGCTCAAGGTGGGCGTTCGATGGATGATGCGCGTGCCGCAGTGGTCGTGTATTCCACTGGTGCTGCTGGCCAGCCTCTTGCCGTACCAAAGTTACCTGCCGTTTTTGTGGATATTGACGGGCCTTTTCATCGCCATCATGGTGCTGGCGTTGACCATCATCTTGATCAAAACCCGCTCGCCAGCGGCCATGTGGTACAGCGCTTCAATTTCCATCACTTTGGCGGCCAGCCTGTATGAGGTGCTGGCGGCGGCCTTGGGCTTCAAGGGCCTGATTGGCTCGTTTAATAGCGTTACCGCGGCTTTGTCCAGCAGTTTGCTGGCCGCTTTGGCCATCGCCGCCCAGATGCGCCAGGAGCATAACCAGCGCCTGGCTGCACAGGCCGAGTTGCAGCACACCTTTGAGGTGATGCCGATTGGCCTCTTCACGCTGGATTTGCGCGGCCAATTTTTGAGCGCCAACCCAGCACTTTTGCGCATGTTGGGCCCCAAGGTGCTGGAAAACGGTGGCCACAGTTGGCAGCGGTATTTTGTCGGTGGCGCCTGGGCGCAGTTGCACAACCAGGTGCATGCCCAAAAAGACGGCGAGTTGGAGCTCAAGGGCCGCTCGCAACTATTTGAAAGCGGCGAGGTCAGCCGTTTTCTGGTCAAGGCGACTTTGGCAGGCAACCGCATCGAGGGCTCGCTGCAAAACATCACCGAAAAAGCCAAGGCGACCGAAGAACTGCTGTTTCTGGTCAACAACGACCCCTTGACCAAGGTCTTGAACCGTCGCGGCATTGAAAAGGCGCTGGACGGTGCGATGTCCGAACTGGCCCTGGGCAAACCGCTGGCACTGGCTTACCTTGATTTGGATCGTTTTCGGCTGATCAACGAGTTGTATGGCCACAATGCCGGAGACGAAGTGTTGCAACAGGTGTGCCAGCGTGTCTCCCACATGATTTCGGGCGCTATCCAGTTTGGGCGAGTCGGTGGCGATGAATTCGTGCTGGTGATGTCCGACACCAAGATACCCGTGGCCACACTGATTTGCCGGGGCATCATCGACAGCATCGGGCAGACACCCTACCGCGTGGGTGACCGCGCTTTCCACGTGCGTGGCTCCATCGGATTGATTGAAGTCGGCGCCGAAATGCAGGTCAAGGACGCCGTGTCCACGGCGGACCGCGCCTGTCACGACGCCAAAGCCGGCAGCGGCGACGGCCTGGTGGTGTACGAGCGCAACGCTTCGGCTTTTGACCAGCACGATGCCGAATTGAAACTTGTGGAGCAACTGTCGACCGCCTCAGCGACGGACGGCTTGTTTGTGCTGATGCAGCCCATCATGTCGCTATCTGCGCCCTACGCGTCGCTGAATTTCGAGGTGTTGCTGCGCATGCTGGGACCCGACGGCAAACCGATTCCGACGGACCGCCTGATCGCGGCCGGTGAAAAAAGCGGCCGCATGAGTGTGATTGATCGCTGGGTGCTGCAAACCACGCTGGCCTGGCTCAACCAGCACCACGAGCGTCTCAAACACACCCGGTTTGTGTGTATGAACCTGAGCGGCGCGTCTTTGAACGACGAAAAATTCCTGCAAGACGTCTACGCCCTGTTGGAGCAAAACGTCAATGTAGTGCGCCATCTGTGCCTGGAAATCACCGAAAGTGTGGCCCTGCACGATTTAAACAACACGCGGCGTTTTGTCGACAAGGTGCGCAGTTTTGGGGCTAAGGTGGCACTGGACGATTTTGGCGCGGGTTACACCTCGTTCTCTTACCTGAAGGAACTAACGGCCGATTTGCTGAAGATTGACGGCAGTTTCATCGTCAACATGAACCGCCACCCGGCCAATGTGGCGATCGTCGAAGCCATCGTGAGCTTGGCGCGTAACCTGGGTATGAAGACGATTGCCGAATGGGCCGAGGACTCGGCCACCGTGCAAACCTTGATCGAAATTGGCGTGGACTACGTTCAAGGTTACGTAGTGGCTCGCCCGCAGACACCTGACCACCTGCTGGCCGTGCCCTCATCGGCGTCGTTCATCGTGGACGAAGACCTGCTGCAGATCGTGTCGCTTTTAGGCAAGCCCGAAGACAAGGTGGCGCAGGTAGATCTCTTTGAGACCACCTCCGCCTTGGCCAGCCTGCATTAGTTCAAGCTCGCAAAGTCCGCTTCAACTCCTCGCCTATCTCCGGTTTTTCGGCAAACGGACTGGTCGGGTTGCGCGCTTGCACGATGTCTTCCATGCGGGTTTGGACGGATTTGAGCGCTTTAGGGTGGCTGTAGATATAAAACTGGTTGGCGGCCACGGCGTCAAACACTTTTTGAGCGACTTGGGCGGCTGACACATTGCCGCTGGTTACGGCTTTGGCGGACATGGCTTCACCGACAAGCTGGCTGCGAGTTTTGGGCACGTTCGCGTCGATCAGGCCCTGCGGGCGGTTGCGGCCACTTTGGTGAATGCCGGTGGTCACAAAAAACGGGCACAACACACTGGCGCTGACTTGGTCGGTCACCAACGATAAATCCTGAAACAGGGTCTCGGTCAAACTTACCACGGCATGTTTGCTGACGTTGTACACGCCCATGTTGGGCGGGTTGAG
>JANOXL010000310.1:0-7155 GCA_031418395.1 Rhodoferax sp.
CGCAAACGTGCCTGGGGCGACTTCGGCACGGGTGGCAGCCGGGGCATTCGCGGCTCGCACGATTACGTGCGCCAGGGCGGCGCGGCGGCGCGTCTCATGCTCTTGCAGGCGGCGGCGAACGAGTGGGGCGTGCCTATTGCCGAGTTGACGACACGCAGCAGCATCATCACCCACGCCGCGAGCACACGGCGCACCAGTTACGGCAAAGTGGCGCAGGCCGCTTCCAAATTGCCTGTGCCAGATTTCAAAAGCATCAAGTTGAAAGACCCGCGCGCCTGGAGTGTGGCCGGCAAACCGCTGGCGCGCATTGACACACAAGACAAACTCGACGGCAGCAAGGTGTTTGGCAGCGACGTGCGTCTGCCCGGCATGTTGAGTGCGGCCATCATCGACTGCCCGGTGTTTGGCGGCAAACTGGTGAGTTTTGACGACAGCAAGGTTAAAACTATGCGCGGCGTCAAAGGCGTGGTGAAAGTGGGTACTACAGCGGTGGCGGTGGTGGCTGACAACTGGTGGCGGGCCAAAAACGCTTTGGCCGCTCTGCCCATCGTGTGGGATGAAGGCCCGAACGCGAACGTGTCCAGTGCCAGCATCGCTGCGCATTTGAAAGAAGGTTTGACGGCCCCCGGCGACTACGCGGGCCGCAAAGAAGGCGACACGCTCAAGGCGATTGCCGGTGCGGCCAAAAAGATCGAGGCCACCTACAGCACACCGTTTCTCGCGCACGCTTGCATGGAGCCGATGAACGCCACCGTGCGTTACACACCCGAACGCGCCGAAGTTTGGGTGCCCACGCAAAACGGCGAAGGCTCCCACGCCGCGTTGGCAGCCGCTACGGGGCTGACGCTGGACAAATGTGAGGTTCACAAACTCGATTTGGGCGGCGGTTTTGGCCGACGCGGTGGCAACCAGGACTACACCCGCCAGGCGGCGGCGATAGCGATGCAGTTTCCGGGTGTTCCGGTCAAATTGTTGTGGAGCCGCGAAGAAGACATTGCCCATGATTTTTACCGTCCGATCTCGCAGTGCCAGATGTCGGCAGGGCTGGACGCTGCGGGCAACCTCGTCGGTTTGCAAATGCGTTCCAGCGGCCAGTCGATTAACGCCTGGGTCAACCCGCAGGGCATCCGCGATGGCAAAGACGAGCGCCAGTTGCAGGGCCTGTGGAAAGACCTGGCTGGGGATGCGCAAATGGGCTACACGATTCCCAATTTGCTCACCGAATACGCCATCCGCAATACGCATGTGCCGGTGGGCACCTGGCGCGGGGTGAACACCAATCAAAACGCGGTGTATCTTGAATGTTTTCTGGAAGAAGTGGCGCGTGAAGCGACAAAGTTGAATGGCAAAGATTCACTCGAATTTCGCCGCGCGCTGATGCAAAGCCACCCGAAACACCTGGCCGTGTTGAACGCCGCCGCCGAGAAATCCGGTTGGGGCAATCCGTTGCCAGCAGGGGTGTTTCGCGGCATCGCGCAGTTCATGGGGTATGGCAGTTATTCTGCGGCGGTGGCAGAGGTGTCCGTCGGGCCGAACAACGCCATCAAAGTACATCGCATGGTGCTGGCCACGAACTGCGGCCATGCCGTGAACCCGCAGCAGATTGCCGCGCAGGTGGAGGGCGGCGTGGCGTATGGTTTGAGCGCGCTTTTTTACGGCGAAAACTCGATTGAAAAAGGCCGCGTGAAAGAGGTCAATTTCGATAGTTATCAGATCCTGCGTCTGGCGCAAATGCCAGTGGTCGAGACTGTGATCGTGCCAACTTACGATTTCTGGGGCGGCGTAGGTGAGCCGACGATTTGTGTGGCAGCACCTGCGGTGTTGAACGCGTTGATGGCCGCAACTGGCAAGCCTGCGCGCAATCTACCGCTCAAAAATCTCGGCTACACCTTCGCTTGAAAACGTTGCCCCCTCGCTGTGCCGTTTCACGGGTCGCTGCCCCAGGCAGCTAACCTGCGCTTCGCTAGGCAAGGGGCTAATTTCTGGTTTCGCCGCTCGTCGAGAACTAGGGGTGGCCCGATGTTATCGAAGAGCGTCACAACCAAAAATTGCTGCTATCTCCTTATTGAAGGCCCTTCGAGCGGCATGCCGTTGGCCCGCACTTTGAGGTACAACTCCAGGTCGCGCAACTCCGCCGCGCCAGGCGGTGGCAACACGGCTTGCACGCCGGAGTAACACGCGCGGATGCGTCGGTCCATCGAGCCGATTTTTTGCCAGCTCATCCGGTAGACCGGAAACCCCGTGGGGTTGCCCGGGCTGATCACATCGATGCGCATCTGTTTGCCGATGTTCTGCTCGTGGCAGTGCACGCAGGCCAGGTTGATGCGGCCCAGGCGTTTGGCGAACAAGGCAGTGCCGCTCTCCAGCCGCACTGACCAGGCGTGCATTTGCTCCCGCGCGGGTTGCACGTTGATCGGCAATCCTTTGGCTTCCTGGTGCAAAAGCGCGCTGATCGACAACACGTCGTCGTCATCGAGTCGCGCGCCCAAGCGGCCCGCGCGTGTGCGGCAGGCGATGATTTGATCTTCGAGGTTGATGAGTTGTTTGGCGTCTGACGAGAGCCGGGGAAAACCAGGCACCGCCGCCCGCAAACTGGCGGGTGTGTTGTGACAACTTTGGCAACTGGCGCCGCCCGTGCTGTCAGCCCATTGCTGCTTGCCTTTGTCAAGCCAGAGCGAGACGGGGCTGTCTTGCTCGTCAGCCTGGAGTTTCAGGAGGCCAGGCGGCAAAAACGCCTTGCCGCTGAGTTTGGAGTCGGTGGGCCAAGGTTGCGCAGCGACGCCCAGAATAATGCAGAAATTGATACCAATGGCGGCCAGAAGCTGCCAAAAACACGCGTAAAAAGCGCTCATTTTTCTAGCAAAAGGATGCTCTGCACGCTGCCTCGTGCGCCTGCGTCGTCCAGCCAATCGACCGCCACGGTACCCCCCTCAGCAGGCACTGTGACCGGAAAGGCCACAAACGGGTTGCTCGATATCCCGGTGCCCGGTTCGATGTCCAAAATCAGTTTGCCGTTCAGCGTGACACGGATCTGCGTAATCACATTTCGTTTGACTGGCACACCCGAGTCGTCCACCCGAAAGCCGGTTTCCATCGGGTGCCCGACGATCCAGCGCGCCTCCACCGTATTGCCGGGGCGGATGTTGCCTACGAAAGTGAGGCGGGAGGGGATTTGAGTGGCCATTTACTATTTAGCTTCCGTCGAAACAAGCCGAGCTTGTGATGATGGTGGGCTTGCTCGCCCCGCGCTTGCTGCCGTCGGTCATCGTCACCACCACCCAGGCTTCTTGTGTGCCGGCCAGGCGCAGGCGGGTGCTGAATTGATACGTCGCCTGCGGTTCAGGAAGGCGCAGTTTGAGCGCGCGGGTGTTGGGGTTTTCGGGCAAAAAGATTTCGATCAGTTCGATTTTTTGCCCTGTGGGTGCGGTGAGGTTGACCTGCAAGGGCACAGCGGCGCCGGTGTCGGCCAGACGCGGAAAATCCATCACCACGCCGTCGCTTTTGAGCTTCATGCCTTCAAGCTCAGGCTGGCGCATATGAACGATGAATTCCTGTGCGACTGACGCCACAGGTGTGCCCAGCAACGGCAGCGTTGCCAGCGCCAAGCAGGCGCGCCGTGTGGCTGGGGCGCTGGGCCAATCAGCTGCAGGGTGTGTGGTGAGCGAGTTGAGGCGTTGCATGGAAATTCTGATGGTTTTTTTGAAAGATGTCTTATTGGATTACTCTAGGGATTTCTTGCCGAATTTCCTGGATTGTCAGCGCAAAGTAGCGCGCTTGCCGCCTGCTTGTGGAAGGTGAAACTGCAAAAACTTTACCGCAAACTCAACAAGGCTGCGACGACATGTTCGATCTGCTCTTCACTGAGCATGGATTGAGCCCGCACGAAGGCGTTGGTTCCCTGCGTCGTGCCAAAGGGCGGCATGAGGGTGTCAGGTTTCAACACGCGGGCATCCACAACCCACTGGCGCAGGGTCGGCGCGTCAAAACGGCTGCCGATCTTGTCAAACGACGGCCCAAAAGTGCTGGGTACATCGCGCTGGCCGGGCAGGGCGTGACAGGCCACACAGTTGCCCAAAGTGCCGGTGTTGATGATGCGAAAACCCTGCTCGGGAACGCCTTGTGCGCCTACAAGCCCGACCATCAATGCCAGTGAAATTGCCGCCAGGAATTTAAAGCTGAAACGCATGGTTTGCATTGTGGCATTGCCCGCCCGTTTTTGCTGATGCTGAAACCCACGCTGACGCCAACGTTGGCGATTTTTGTCAACCCTGCTCCCACACGTCACTGGCCTGCAAACCCGTGGGTCGTTTCAGCCGCTCGCGAGCGGCCGCGTCATGGGTCAAGGTGGCCAGCCACCAGTCGGTCGTGATGCGCGCCACCAGCGCGTGATGCGCAGTTTGCAGATCCCGCGTCACATTGGCACGAGGAATGATCTCGGCCGCGCGACCAGACTGCCCGGCGAAGGTCATGTGGTCAGCGTCTTGGAGCACCAGGTGCGCCTTGCGCCCCGCAGGCAAAGCGCCAAAGACGCGGAACCGCCGCTCGGCTGTATTACCCACACCCACCACATCGCTGTCCAGCGTTCCCGTGATCGACAGCACTGGCCGATCGACCGGCTCAAAGGAGCGGCGGGCCTCCATCTGCAAGGGAATGGCGGGCGAAAAGGCAGCGAATGAAGCCAAACGCGGCTCGTTCATACCACCATACCCAGGGAAACGCTGCCCCGCCATCGCCAATGTGGTCTGCGCACCAAATGAGTGGCCGCTCATACCCACCTGGTTCGGCCGCACCTTGGCCCAACGCCCGTCCCGTGCAGCCTGTCGCCGCGCCAGAGCGTCCAGTGCAAACTGCACATCGCCCATACGCGCCAGAAACTGCTCGGCATTGGCCAGCGACTGCAGCGCGCGCTGGTCGGTGAAGCTGTTGGTCACCGCACGCACGGCGTCCAGATCGCTGCCCCCGTGCTGCAGATGCAGCACGACAAAACCCGCCGCCGCCCACGCCTCGCCCCACACCGCGCCGCCGTCCACCGTGCCGCCCAGTCCGTGCGAAAAAATCACCACCGGCCGCTCGCCGCCAAAACGTGCCTCATCAGGCCACCGTGTGCGCACCGGCAGCTCGCGGTTGCGCACCGCGTCTACCCAAGTTTCGTCTACCACGCCGTTGCCGTCACGGGTGCTTGCATTGGCGCTAGCATTGGCGTCTTGCGCGCCCGCATGCAGGTGCAAGCCGGGCAGGGCGGCGGCAAGCAGGGCCTGGATGCAGGTACGGCGCTGAAGGGGCATGGGGTGAATTATGCGATTGCCCAGGGCGGTTTGTGCAAATTGGCTACTATAAATACTATAGCTAATTATTGAATAAGTACGAGACCCAATGCCACTTTTCGCCTAAAAAACTGCCAAAATGCGCATTTTGGAAAAATTGTTAACATGGAAGTTAATTATGCTTCAATTTTCCGCAATAACCTCGCCTAGAATCATTTGCATGGATAACGCATGACGCCAGAAGCCAAAGCCAGAGTCGGTATTGACGCACTCTTGCAGCAGGCAGGTTGGCACGTCTGCAATATGGCAGACGCCAATATCCATGCCGCCCGTGGCGTGGCACTGCGCGAGTTCCGCTTGAACGAGGGGTATGGCATTGCTGACTACATGCTCTATATCGACGGCAAAGCGGCGGGCGTGATCGAAGCCAAAAAAGAGGGCAGCACCCTCACGGGCGTGGAAATCCAAAGCGCCAAATACGCCTTGGGCCTTCCGGCTTCGTTGCCCGCCTGGGTGCGGCCCCTGCCTTTCAGCTACGAGTCCACAGGCATCGAAACCCATTTCACCCAAGGGTTGGACCCTGAGCCGCGTGCCCGCAGCCTATTTGCCTTTCACCGGCCTGAGACGCTGGCAGGATTGCTGCGCGGCCTGCCCGCCAGCGGTGTTATCCATACCGGCCCCATCCAACCGTTGATCGCCAATGACGCGGGCTTTGTTGCCCCCACCTTCCTCGGCCGCCTGCAAAATCTGCCTCCGTTGAAAGAAGAAGGCCTGTGGCCCGCCCAGATCATCGCCATCCGCAATCTGGAAAAGTCGCTCAAGGCCAACAAACCCCGCGCCCTGATCCAGATGGCCACCGGCAGCGGCAAAACCTTTACCAGCATCAGCTTCATCTACCGCCTGATCAAGTTCGCCGGGGCCAAACGCGTGCTGTTTCTGGTGGACAGGGGCAACCTGGGCCGCCAGACCAAGAAAGAGTTTGACCAATACACCTCGCCCTACAACAACTTCAAGTTTGGCGAGGAATACATCGTTCAGCACCTGCAAAGCAACCAGCTCGACACTACGGCCCGCGTCACCATCTGCACCATCCAGCGCCTTTTTTCAATGCTCAAGGGCCGGGAGCTGGCGCCCGAGGACGACGAGCAAAGCGTGGACGGCCTGGCGAACTTGGGCAATGGGCTCTTCAAAACGCCCGAGCCCATCGCCTACAACCCCGCCTTCCCCATCGAGACCTTTGACATCATCGTCACCGACGAAGCCCACCGCAGCATCTACAAGCTGTGGCGCCAGGTGCTCGAATACTTCGACGCCTACCTCATCGGCCTGACGGCTACGCCCAACAAGCAGACCTTCGGCTTCTTCAATCAGAACCTGGTAATGGAGTACGGCCACGAGCAGGCCGTGGCCGATGGCGTGAACGTCAACTACGACGTCTACCGCATCAAGACCGAGGTGACCGAGGCTGGCGCCAAGGTGGAGGCCGGCTACTGGCTCGAAGTGCGCGACAAAGCCACACGCGCCAAGCGCGACTGGCAGCTCGACGACGATTTCGACTACGCACCCGAAGAGCTCGACCGCAGCGTGCAGACGCCCGACCAGATCCGCACCATCGCCCGCACGCTGCGCGACAACTGGCAGCGCGACCTCTTTCCCCAGCGGCAGGAGCTGCCCAAGACCCTGGTCTTCGCCAAGGACGATAACCACGCCGAGACCATCGTGCAGATCCTGCGCGAGGAGTTCGGCCGCAGCAACGAGTTCGCGCAGAAGATCACCTACCGCACGACAGGAGCCAAGCCCGAAGACCTGATCAAGGCCTTTCGCACCAGCTACTACCCGCGCATCGCCGTCACGGTGGACATGGTGGCCACCGGCACCGACATCAAGCCGG
>JANOXL010000311.1:0-20792 GCA_031418395.1 Rhodoferax sp.
TTCAGTTCGCATCCTCACGCAGGCGGCGTGTGAGGTCGGGGTTGGCGATGAAGGCCTTGCCGAAACAAACCAGGTCTGCGCCATTCGCCAGCGCCTGCTCGGCCAGGTTTTTATCCAGCGCGTTGTTGACGATCCACGCGCCTTTGCCGCCGGTGGATTGGTAGGCGGCGCGCAACGCGGCATAGTCAAACGGCGTGTCGCCCTGCGTGAAGTTGCGGTCGGCGCCCGTTGAGCCTTCAATGATGTGGATGAACGCCAGGCCGAGCGATCCCAGGGCGCGGGCCACGTGTTCGAACAGGGCTTGCGGCGCGTCGTCGATGGCGTCGTTGGCGGGGGTGACGGGCGAGAGGCGAATGCCGGTGCGCTGGGCACCGATACGTTGCACGATGGCCGTCATCACCTCGACCAGGAATCGCGCGCGGTTCTCAATTGAGCCGCCATAGGCGTCTGTGCGATGGTTCGAGCCACAGCGCAGGAACTGGTCGACCAGGTAGCCGTTGGCACCGTGGACTTCAACGCCGTCAAACCCTGCCTCGATGGCATTGGCGGCGGCCTGGGCGTAGTCCTGCACGATGCCGGGGATTTCATCCAGCCGCAGCGCGCGCGGCTCGGAGGTGGCTTCAAACTTGGGTACGCCGTCGCGGATCAGCACCGTCTTGGTTTTGGCGGTGATGGCCGAGGGCGCCACGGGTGCGGCGCCGTCCTGTTGCAGGTCGACATGCGAGATGCGGCCCACATGCCAAAGCTGCATGGCGATGTGGCCACCTTTGGCGTGGACGGCGTCAGTCGTCATGCGCCAGGCCTTGATTTGCTCGGCGCTCCAGATGCCCGGCACGTCTGAATAACCCTGGCCCTGGTGGCTGATGGCGGTAGCCTCCGTGACGATGAGGCCGGCACCGTCACGTGGGTCGGCCCGCTGCGCGTAGTAGGTGGCCATCAGCGCGGTGGGGATGGCGCCGGGCGCGCGGTTGCGTGTAAGGGGTGCCATCACCAGGCGGTTGGGCAGGCGCATAGCGCCGATTTGCAGGGGGTCAAACAAGGAGGGCATCGGAGGGTCTCAATTCAAAAGAGGCAAAGAAAGCGGGCAGGTTACCAGAGGCGCGATGTGACGATTCAAAATAGGCTGCGGGTCGGCGCAAAATGGCGGCATGCCATTTTTTCGTTCCGGGCCGATGCCCAGGTTGCGCCAAGCGCTTTTGTTCACCGTTGTCGCGGTGATCGTGCTGCTGGGCGCGGCCTTGCTGGTGCTGCACCAGTGGGTGGGGACGCCGGGTTTTAAACGCTGGGTGGAGGCTGAGGCCAGCAGCGCGCTGGGGCTGCCCGTGAATGTGGGACGTATAGAGGTGGATGTTTGGCCGCTGCCCGCTGTGGCGGTGAACGATGTGGTGGTGCAAACGCGCCCCGCGCTCACCTTAGGACGTATCGAAGCGCGGCCAGACTGGGCGGGTGTGCTGGCGGGGCGTTTGGCCTTGTCCAAAGTGATCGTTCACCGTGCTTCGCTGAGCCAGCAAAGCATCGACACGGTGCTTAAGTCGCTACAAAAAAGGAAGCTTTCTACGCAGGTTGCACCTGACCCATTGGTCAAAAGTTCCAACAAATTTGCGGTATCAGTCACCCAGGTGATTCTGGACGACATCAGCTGGGTCGGTCTGAAGGGAGATCAGGCCACGATAGATGCCACCGCCCATTTGAATGCAGACGGCTGGCCCAACACCCTGAAAACCACCTTGATCAAAAGCCAGTTCAAAGGCCTGGGTGACCTGCAGGGCACGCAGATCGAGCTTAAGCGCCAGGGGCAACGCTGGGCGGTAGCGGTGCTGGTGGCGGGTGGTGGGGCGGGTCGCTTGGCGGGTAGTGGGACGACGGCGGGCGCAGGCAAGGGCGCCATCAAGGGGCATGTGGATATCGAAATGCCATCGGCTTCGAATGGCGACATCAAGGCGCAGGGACAGTTGACGACCACTGGCCTTGATCTTGCCCTGATCGGCCACAAGCCGCCGCCGGGCCATGCGCCAATGAGTGGGCAACTGGAGGCGCAAACTACCTTGTCGACGCGCGCGGCTTCGGCGGGCGCTCTGATGGATGTGTTGCAAACCCAGTCGACATTCACCGTGCGCGACGCGGTGGTGCAGGGTATTGATCTGGCCAAAGCCGTCACGACGGTGGGCCTGAGCCGGGGTGGCGAAACCCGGCTGGACGTGCTGACGGGCCAAGTCCAGACGCGGGGCAAGACTATTCAGCTGAGCAATTTGGTCGCCAGCTCGGGTGTTTTGAGTGCCAGCGGCAATGTTTCCGTCTCGGCGGCCAGTGCGCTCAGCGGGCGAATCAATGTTGAGTTGGGCGCAGCGGTCTTGCCCACGGTGGCCAAGGGCGTGGTGGGTGTACCGCTGGTGGTGGGCGGCACACTGGATGCGCCAGAAGTTAATTTGACCCGTGCGGCACTGGTTGGCGCGGCCATCGGTACCGCCGTCTTGCCCGGAGTAGGCACGGGGGCAGGGGCGTCGCTGGGTGACAAAGTTGGTGAGAAACTCAAGGGCCTGTTTGGTCGTTGACCTAATTTGAAAACCTGGAAGGAGAGTTCTTGTGCGAGACGTTTACATCATCGGTGCGGCGTGTACGCCTTTTGGCAAACACGCCGACAAGTCATTTGAAGACCTGGCGCGCTGGGCGTATCTCGACGTAGTGGCTGACGCCGGGCTGGGGCAAACTGCTGGCGCGGGGGCGCTGATCGAACAGGCCTGGTTTGGCAACTGTGGCATGGGGCAATGGGGCCAAGGCGGCATTCGCGGGCAAGTCGCCTTCACGGGGCTGGTGCAAGACGGCTTGTTTCCGGAACGTGTACCGATGATTAATGTGGAAGGCGGCTGCGCTACCGCATCGTTTGCGTTTCACGGCGCCTGGAAGGATGTGTTGTCGGGCGAAGTGGAGGTCAGCCTGGCGATGGGCGTTGAAAAACTGGTCAGCCCAGACCGGCCCGAGCGTGTGGCGGAAATCTTTGCCACCGGCATCGACCAGTTGCAACCCGAGCGCTGGCAACGGTATTACGCCGAGGCGGGTCAGCAGGCGGGCAAGGCCTTTGAAACCGGCCCAGGGCGCACAGTCTTCATGGACACCTACGCCATGCAAGCTGCTTGGCACATGAAACAGTACGGCACTACGCAGCGGCAAATTGCGGCGGGGGCGTCGAAAAACCATCACCATGGCAGCTTGAACCCGAAGGCGCAGTACCGCTTTGAGGTCTCGGTGGACGAGGTACTTGCAGATCGCGCGGTGTCGTATCCGTTGACACGTTCGATGTGTTCACCGTTGGGTGATGGCGCAGCGGCGGCTCTGCTGTGTTCAGAAGCCGCACTGCGGAATTTTCCAGCGGCAGCGCAGGCGCGGGCCGTCAAGGTGCGGGCGATGGGGTTGTCTGGCGGCAAATACCGCCGACTCGACGAGCCGGGTCTCTCGATGGTCGCCGCCCAAAAAGCGTTTGCAAGAAGTGGCCTCACGGCGGCTGACATCAATTTGGTGGAACTGCACGATGCCACCTCGTTTTGTGAAATTTACCAGCTCGAAATGATGGGGTTTTGCCCGGTGGGCAGCGCCGGTAGCTTTGTCGAATCAGGCGCAACAGCGCTGGGCGGGCGTTTGCCGGTGAACACCTCGGGCGGCTTGGTGTCCAAGGGGCATCCGGTCGGGGCCACGGGTTTGTCGATGGTCTATGAAATGTGCCAACAATTGCGCGGCGAAGCGGGCGCGCGCCAAGTGCGTAATGCCAGCTTGGGTTTGATTGAAAACGGCGGCGGTGTGATGGGTTTTGATGAAGCCGCCTGTACGGTCACGATTTTGGAGAAGAGCCGATGAGCCCGACAGCTGTGAACGCCTCCGGCGCCATCAACGGTATTGACGCCATCGACTTTCGGCCTGAGGACCCGGCCATTTTGGCCAACCCGTACCCGCTTTTTAACCGCATGCGCGATGAAGACCCGTGCCACTGGAGCCCGCGGCTCAAAAGCTGGGTGTTGACCCGTTATGACGACATCAAGCGGGCTTGCCAATCGGAGCAACTGTCGTCCGACCGGCTCCGGCCCTTTTTTGCCAGCATGCCCAGCGCCGAGGCCAAGAAAATAGGCGACATCGTCCGTTATTTGTCTTTGTGGATGGTCTTCAAGGATGCGCCGGAGCACACCCGGCTGCGGCGCTTGACCAGCCGTGTTTTTCACGCCAAATCAATGCAAGGCATGCGACCCCAGGTAGAGGAGATGACCGACTGGTTGCTCAGCGATATTGACCAAAAACAGCGGGGCGGAGCGCTCAATGCGCAGGGTCAAGCTGGCGAGTTTGACTTCATCAAAGAATTTGCCGGGCCATTGCCTTGTCTGGTCATCATGGCCATGCTGGGTGTGCCGCGCACAGACTTGGGGCTACTTAAACGCCAATCAGACGATATGGCGCTGTTTATCGGCTCCTCCCGCGTGACGGCAGAAAAGTACGATACCGCGCAAAACGCCACGCAGGAGATGGCGGCGTATTTCCGCAGCCTGATCACTTTGCGCCGCAGCGAGCCGCGAGCGGATTTGTTGAGTGAGCTGGTGCATCTGCAAGTAGGCGACGATGCGGCAACGGCAGATCGTCTCACAGAAGACGAACTGGTAGCGACCTGCATCTTGCTGCTGTTTGCCGGGCATGAAACGACGACCAACCATATTGCCAATGGCATGTTGTCGCTCATGCAGTTTCCGGGTGAGCAAGCCAAACTGCGGGCTGACGCGAGTTTGGCCAACAACGCAGTGGAAGAGTTATTGCGCTTCGAAGGCCCCTCGGGTGCGCAGGTGCGCGTGGTGTCAGAGGCGCAGACGATTCACGGCAAGACCTTGAACGTCGGCGACCGGGTCTTCATGATGCTTAACGCCGCCAATCGCGACCCCCGTGCCTATGAAAATCCGGATGTGCTGGATCTGAACCGCGACGGCGTGATGCACATGACTTTCGGTTTTGGCCAGCACATTTGCCTGGGCTTTCCCTTGGCGCGGCTGGAGGGGCAAATTGCGATTCCTGCCGTGTTGCGGCGCTGGCAATCGATCGAACAGACCGGTGACCAGGTGAGCTGGCTTAACTCAATGGTGTTTCGTGGGATGAGCGCGTTGCCGGTCAAAGTGCGCTGAAGGGCGATTCGATAAATCCAATTTTGGGGCGCATTGCTGCGTTGCATCCCCAGAATCGAATTTCTAGCGCCGCTCAAAAGTCATTTAGCTTGCGTAACCGGGGTTTTCACGGTCCAGTTTGCGCAACAGGGCGGGCCAGGCAAGTTGTGCGGCACTTTGGCCCGCCGTGGCCATCTTCAGCGCGTTCTTGTTGGCTTCCATCGGGGCCGAGCCGATCAGGTTGACCTCGCCGCCAGCTTGGGCATCGACCTGAATGCGGCAGGCACACTCCAGAAAATACATGCTCAAAAAGGCATCTGCCACGGTTTTGCCCACGGTTAGCAGACCGTGGTTGCGCAGAATCAGGTAATTGGCGCGGCCCAAACTGGCTTGCAGGCGCGGCTTTTCTTCGGCGTACAGCGCGATGCCTTCGTAGTCGTGGTAAGCGATGGAATTGAGGATGACGGTGGATTGCTGGCTGATCGGCAGCAAGCCGCCCTTTTGAGCGCTCACGCCTACGCCTGCGCGCGAGTGCGTGTGCAGTACACAGCCCGCATCGTCGCGCACTTCATGGATGCAACTGTGAATTGTGAACCCAGCCGGGTTGACCGGGAAGGCTGAGTCATTGAGTTTGTTGGCGTGCTGGTCGATCTTGATCAGGCTGCTGGCGGTGATCTCGTCGAACATCAGACCATAGGGGTTGATCAGGAAGTTGTGTTCCGGGCCGGGGACACGCGCCGAGATGTGGGTGAAGATCAAATCACTCCAGCCATAGGCGGCGACCAGGCGGTAGGCGGCGGCGAGGTCAACCCGCAACGACCATTCTTCTGCACTGACGACTTCTTTAAGGGACGGGATTTTCATGGCGGGTTCCTGTGGCTAATTTGGGGTGGCGTTGTGAGGGGCCAAGGTGCATCCTATCTCTATTGCGCAAAGCAGGGTGTCTGGGCCATGACAGATGCGGGTTTTTACGGATGTCTCGGGTGGCTTGGCGCAAAACCGGTTAAAATGTACAAAACGCTGGAGATTGTACAAAATGCATGTAGTTGCCCTGAGTGAGTTCCGTGCCCATGCCTCGGCCATGATTGATTTGGTCGAGAAGGGTGAAACTGTGCGCATTTTGCGCCATGGCAAGCCAGTGGCGGAGATCATCGCTTGCAAGTCCGACGCGCCATCTAAAGTGCCGCATTGGAAGTTGCCGATAGAGCCTTTGAACATCGTCCGCCGCGACGGTAAAACCGGTGCGCAACTGATCATTGAAGAGCGGGAGAGCGGCTGGTGAGTCGTATTATGTTTGACACGTCAGCGCTGTACAAACGCTACAACCAGGAGCCGGGGCGTACGCAGGTACTGGGGTTGTTTGATCGTGCCAGCTCTGTTGTCGTCGCCGCGCATTGCTTGACTGAAATCGCCTCGGCGTTTCACCGGCAGCGCCACGACGGACTGTTGACGGATGGCGATTGTGACAAGATTATGTTGCAGGTGTACCGTGATTTCGCCGAATTCGACGTGTTATTGCTGGACAAACGCGTCGAAGCGTTTGCTGTTGCCGCCATGCGCCGCTCGCGCTTGCGGGCGATGGACGCCCTTCATGTGGGCACCGCCATGGCGTCAGGTATCGACCTTTTTGTAACCTCAGACCGTCGTCAGGCGGATGCGGCCAACGCGGTCGGCTTGAGCACGGAATTGATAGAGGCTTGAAAGAGGACCTGCCCCATGGACTACCCCCAAGAATTTGACGTAATCGTCGTCGGCGGCGGCCACGCCGGCACTGAGGCGGCGCTGGCGTCCGCGCGTATGGGCTGCAAAACCTTGCTGCTCTCGCACAACATTGAAACCCTGGGCCAGATGAGCTGCAACCCGTCGATTGGCGGCATCGGTAAAGGGCACCTCGTCAAAGAGGTAGACGCCATGGGCGGCGCCATGGCGTTGGCAACCGACGAAGGCGGCATCCAGTTTCGCATTCTCAACTCCAGCAAAGGCCCGGCGGTACGGGCGACGCGGGCGCAGGCGGATCGGGTGTTGTACAAAGCCGCGATTCGCCGCCGCCTGGAAAACCAGCCGAATTTGTGGCTGTTTCAGCAGGCGGTGGACGACCTGATGGTGGTGGGTGACCGGGTGGTGGGGGCTGTCACCCAGGTTGGCATCCGCTTCAAAAGCCGCACCGTTGTGCTGACGGCAGGCACATTTCTGGACGGCAAGATTCACGTTGGACTCAACAATTATTCGGCCGGTAGGGCGGGCGATCCGCCAGCGGTGTCGCTGAGCGCGCGGTTGAAAGAGTTGAAACTGCCGCAGGGCCGACTCAAAACCGGCACGCCGCCACGGCTCGATGGCCGCACGATTGATTTTTCCAAGTGCCAGCGCCAGCCCGGCGATGGCATGGAGGGCGCAGAAAATCCAACGATGCCCGTATTCAGCTTTATGGGTCGCGCCGACATGCACCCGGAGCAAATGCCCTGCTGGATTACCCACACCAACGAACGCACGCACGACATCATCCGAAGCGGCTTTGGCAGAAGCCCCATGTTCACAGGCAAGATCGACGGCGTGGGGCCGCGTTATTGTCCGAGTGTGGAAGACAAAATCAACCGCTTCGCCGGCAAAGACAGTCACCAGATTTTTCTCGAGCCTGAAGGGCTGACCACCAACGAGTATTACCCCAACGGCATTTCCACCAGCTTGCCGTTTGATATTCAATACGACCTGGTGCGCAGCATGGCCGGGCTGGAAAACGCCCACATTTTGCGGCCCGGTTACGCCATTGAATACGATTATTTTGACCCTACCGGACTCAAGAGCAGCTTCGAGTCCAAGGCGATTGGCGGCCTGTTTTTTGCTGGGCAGATCAACGGCACCACCGGTTACGAGGAAGCGGCCGCACAAGGCATGTTTGCAGGCATCAACGCCGCGCTTCAAGCCGGGGCGAAAACAGCTTGGTCGGCCTTGCCCGGCTCGGGCGACGCCTGGGTGCCGGGCCGCAACGAAGCGTATTTGGGCGTTTTGGTGGACGACCTCATTTCCAAGGGCGTGAGTGAGCCCTACCGCATGTTTACCAGCCGGGCCGAGTTCCGCCTGCAACTGCGTGAAGACAATGCCGACATGCGCCTGACCGAAGTGGGGCGGCAACTCGGCTTGGTGGACGACGCGCGTTGGGATGCTTTCAGCCGCAAACGCGACGCTGTTTCACGTGAAACAGCGCGCCTGCGAGCGATCTGGGTCAGCCCCAAGAACCTGCAAGCTGCCGAAGCAGAGCGGGTTTTGGGCAAAGCTTTGGAGCACGAGCACAATTTCGCTGATTTGCTGCGCCGCCCTGACGTGAACTACGTGGGGCTGATGTCGCTCGACGGCGGCAAATACGCGTCGCCCGACGCGTTGGCCGACCCCAAAGTGGCCGAGCAAGTGGAAATTGCGGCCAAATATTCAGGTTACATCGACCGCCAGCGCGGTGAAGTGGAGCGTGCCGCGCATTACGAGCACCTGCGCCTGCCGGACGACCTGGACTACATGCAAGTGCACGCGCTGTCTATCGAGGCGCGCCAAAAGCTGAGTAAACAGCGCCCCGAAACCTTGGGCCTGGCCTCCAGAATCTCCGGCATCACGCCGGCCAGTATTTCTTTGCTACTCGTTCATCTTAAGAAGGGCGGCCGACGGGAATTTGGAGCGGCGAATGTTTAAGGCTCGCATGAACTCAGGGCGCGTACCGCAACGCGGCGAGTTTTTGTTGTCTCGCGCTTTGGCGCTCTTGGCTGTTTTGGCTCTCCTTCTCGCGTTGGCGTTGTGGGTGGTCAAGGGGCGCAGCGATAAACGCGCGGCTGTGCAAAAGGCTGAGGAAGCGCAAAGCGCAGGCACGACGAGCGTGCCGGGAACATCCGGCGCGGCCGCCACAGGTGTTGCGGAACCGCGTCCAATCGGTTTCGGCTTGACGTTTGCACTGGCGCCTTCAGACGACAAATCTCCCCCCGATGTGGCCAACCTCAGTTGCCACGGCGAGCCGCGCACCTTGGCTCGACCGCACAAAGACTCCTGCAACCCTTACCAAGGCGACACGTCTTGTCGCATTGTCTTGCCAGTGTTGTGTTTGAAGCCCGAGGGTGCAACCAAACCGGCGGGCGTGCAAGACGGCTTTTACCAAGGCTGGACGGGCGGAACCCTGGCGGCGACGCAACCTGTGATGGGCGCCATCCTGGAGTCAGAAGCTGCGGCCAGCGCCCGCTGCACCACAGAACTGGGCCCGGGCTGGCGCATGGCAGAGTTCCATGACGGCAATGGCGGCTGGGGCTTGCAAGGCCAAAAGGGCAAGGGTTTTCTGCCTAACTCCCGTTATTGGGTGCATATCAACGACCAGCGGGGCAACTGCTGGGATAGCCCGCCTTGAGCGGAAGTTTCACGTGAAACATCAAAAGTTTGACGCACTCGCCTGGACAAGCGCCGGCTTTTCGAATCGGTGGCGGGTTCTGCTTGCCGTTTGCGCCTCGGTTCTGGTGCTTGGGCTCTCGGTGCCAGCCAGTGCCGCGGTTTACAAATGCACGGGCGCTGATGGGCGGGTGGTTTTCAGTGATCAGCCGTGCCTTGCCGGCCAGGCGACCACTGCTGTCAGGGAGCCAGCCGGCGCGCCGCCTGCAAAGCCGCAAGACGCCAGTGAGGCCGCCCGTGCTGCGACGCGCGCCCGTTTGCGAGCCGCCCAGACGCCCGAATGCGCCGAAATGGCAGACCGGATTGCCAGCTTCGGACAGTCAGGAGGCGCCACTGCAAGCAACGCGCAGATGAACGCGCTTGTCAGCCGCTACGATCAGCAGTGCGCCGCGCGCATGCGGGAGGCCGTAGAGGCCGAAAACAAACGTAAAGAAGACGAAGCTCAAAAACGAGTTTTGGCCGATACCACCTGTGCTGAGAAGCGCCGCGTGCTCAATGAGCGGCGCGCAAAATTGGCCACTCTCAGCGAAGCCGATAAACGGGCGGTTGCTGCGTTGGAGGCAGAGGTGACCCGTGACTGCCGATAAGCCGCCAGTGAAACCTGACCTGACGCGTGAAAACCTGAAACAGCCGGCCAGAAACCTCGGGTTGGCGCTGACAGATGCCCAGCTCGACGCCATGTTGGCCTACCTGGGCTTGATCCAGAAATGGAACAAGGTATATAACCTCACTGCTGTGCGTGACCCTGCCGAGATGTTGACCCTGCATCTGCTGGACAGTCTGGCGGTAGTGCCGCCCCTCAAGCAGCGCCTGGCTGCGATGGCCTACGCCATGGACGGCGCGGATGAAACACCAGCGCCAGAATCAGAAGAGCGCAAGCCACAAACGGGCGAATCCTGTGCGAGCAAAGAACTTTTTCGCCTGCTTGATGTTGGCTCCGGTGCTGGCCTGCCGGGCATCGTGATCGCGATTTGTTGCCCGGAAGTCGCGGTGGACTGTGTCGATACCGTTGCCAAAAAAGCAGCGTTTATCAACCAGGTGGCCGTCACGCTCAAGCTACCCAACTTGCGCGGCATTCATGCCCGGGTTGAAAACCTGGCTGAGAAGTCTGCCGTGAAGTACCACGTCATCAGCTCTCGTGCCTTCGCGTCTCTGCTGGACTTCACCGCGCTGTCAGCCAATGCCTTGGGTGAGCAGGGCGTTTGGCTGGCGATGAAGGCCAAACGACCCGCCGACGAGATGGCCGCGTTGCCTAAATCGGTGGAAGTGTTTCACGTGGAACAACTCAAAGTGCCGGGCTTGGATGCCGAGCGTTGCATCGTCTGGATGCGCAAGTCAGGCAGCGTTTAGCCGCAGGCATAGCCGCACAGCCGAGCGTCCCATCGGCCTGATTCCGCCAACAGAATGTGCCGAGCGCCCGATCCCACCCGGAAGTTGGCGGGCCAAACCAGCCCATGCCGTAAACTCGAACTCCATTCGGCAAACATCGCACCAACCCAAACCTAAAAAATGTTCGGCATTACCGATTACGGCACCTACATCGCCACAATCCTGCTGTTCCTGCTCGTGCCCGGGCCGGGCAATTTGGCCCTGATTACCTCGACAACCAAAGGCGGCATCGCAGGTGGATTCGGCTCAATATTCGGGATTTTTGCGGGCGACCAGATTCTGATGTGGCTGGCCATTGCCGGCATGGCGGCGGTCATGGCGGCGTATCCCGGCGCTTTTGTCGCGGTGCAGTGGATCGGTGCGGGGTATCTGGTTTGGCTGGGTATGAAGATGCTGATCGCCAAGCCCGGTGATGCCCCGATTTTGAACATCCAACCGCGCCATTATTTCCAGCAATCGCTCTTGATCACGTTGTTCAATCCGAAAGCGATTGTGTTTTACATGGCGTTTTTCCCGCAATTCATTGACCCCGCACACCAGCAGGGCATGACGACCTATCTCGCCCTGACGTTGACCAGCGGTTTCCTTATGTTTTGTTACGGCCTGACTTCGGTGATGTTGACGCACTTCCTGGCCTCCAGATTTCGCTCCAACCCTGTGCTGGGCCAGGCGCTGGAGAAATTCGCCGGTTTGTGCCTGGTGGGCTTTGGCATCAAGCTGGCGGTGAGTAAATAAAAAAGGAATCACCTTGTTCGCCACGTTATTTGCTGTGGGTTTGGTGCACTGGCTGATCATGGTGACGCCGGGGCCCAATGTCTTGCTCGTGTCGCATTTGGCGGCGAGTGGACAAGGCCGCGCGGCTTTTTGGGCAGCACTGGGCATTAGCGGCGTGGCGGTGTTTTGGGCGCTCTTAGCCATGTTGGGTATCAAGGCGCTGTTTGCTGCGCAGCCGGGTATTCGCTTGGGTGTCCAAATTGCAGGCGGGTTGTACCTCGGGTATTTGGCGTGGCGCATTTGGTTGTCAAGCGCGCCTACGCTTACCACCCCTGCGCCTGAAGCCGCGCTGCCAACGCCATTGACGGCAGCCGAGGGCCTGCGTTTGGGCCTGGTCACTAACCTGCTGAACCCCAAATCGGCCTTGATGTTCAGTAGCCTGTTTGCCGCCGCACTGCCCACCCACCTGCCGAGCTTTCTGCAAGTCGCGGTGCTGGCCATGGTTTGGTTCAACGCGGTGTTATGGCATGTCTTTTTGGCCGGTGCGTTTTCGCGGCCGGGTGTGCAGGCGGTGTATGCCCGTCAAAGGCGCTGGTTGGGCCGACTGTCCAGCCTTTGTGTGGGCGCTTTTGGCGCGCGGCTCCTTTGGGTTAGTGCGCGGGATTGAAAGATTAAATGACCAAAATATTCTGCATCGCCAACCAAAAAGGCGGCGTTGGCAAGACCACAACCGCAGTCAACCTGGCGGCTGGTTTGGCTAAAGTCGGCCAACGGGTCTTGATGGTTGACCTGGATCCGCAGGGCAATGCCACCATGGGTTCGGGCGTGGACAAACGCCAATTGGAAACGAGTGTCTATGACGTCTTGCTCGAAGGTGCCAGCATCGCTGAGGCGCGTGTCAAAAGCACCAAGCTGATCGACGCCGGTTGCAGCTACGACATCCTGGGTGCCAACCGCGAATTGGCCGGTGCCGAGGTCGAGCTGGTCGATGTCGAGCGACGTGAGAAGCGGCTGAAAACTGCCTTGGCGCAGGTTGCCCCAGACTACGACTTCATCCTGATCGACTGCCCGCCCTCACTCTCGATGTTGACCTTGAACGGCTTGTGCTCGGCGCACGGCGTGATCGTGCCCATGCAATGTGAGTATTTCGCGCTTGAAGGCCTGACGGATCTGGTCAACACAATCAAACAAGTTCACGCCAATTTGAATAAAGAGCTGTCCATCATCGGGTTGCTGCGGGTGATGTTTGACCCGCGCATCACCTTGCAGCAACAGGTGAGTGAACAGCTCAAGGCGCATTTTGGCGACAAGGTTTTTGACACCGTGATCCCGCGCAACGTGCGTTTGGCCGAGGCGCCGAGTTATGGTTTGCCGGGTGTCGCGTTTGACCCGTCCTCCAAAGGCGCGCAGGCCTTTGTGGCGTTTGCGCAGGAGATGGTGGTGCGGATTGGAAAGATGTAAAAATCATTTTATAACATTAGTACGTTAATAATTTTCGACATCAGGTCTCGTAAAATAAGCCTATTTAGCTATTATATTTAGTAGTTATATTGTATATATATTATACATTTTGAATTATAAAATACTCACCTTACCGGGCTGGATGAATTCCGGCCCTGGCCACTGGCAGAGCCTGTGGGAGTTGCAGCACGGCTATGTGCGGGTGCAGCAGCACGACTGGGAGCGGCCCCTGCGCGGCGACTGGATGACACGGCTTGAAGAAGCGGTGTTGTCGCTGCCGCCAGATCAGCCGGTGCTGCTGGCGGCACACAGCTTGGGGTGTACGCTGGTGGCGGCTTGGGCAACATTTTCTCGCCAGACGCATCGGGTGGCGGGGGCCTTGCTTGTGGCGCCGCCCGACGTGGCGCAAGCTGATTTCCCTGCCGCGCTGCACAGTTGGCGCAAGCCCGAGTTGACCCGGCTGCCGTTTGTGGCGACCTGTGTGGTGTCTGACAACGATGCGGTGTGCGGCTTGGTCGCGGGCCAAAACCTGGCGCGTCAGTGGGGTGCCGACTGCGTGGTGCTGCGCGGTGCAGGCCATATCAATACCGAATCGGGCCTTGGGGGATGGGATGACGGGCATAAGCTGCTTCTGGATTTGAAGCAAAGGCCGGATCAAAAGCAACTGCCAAACGACATATCAGGCATTAGCCGCGCAGTCCACCCGACCAGCGGCGCGACAAACCATTTGACATAGCAAGGGAGAAACTGATTTGGCAACCAAAAAATTCAAGGGCTTGGGCCGCGGGCTTGAAGCGCTCCTGGGCCCCACGGTCGATGAATCCGCTGCCGCCATGGGTCCGTCTGGCCCCGGGTTTCCGGCCTCGCTGCTGCTCATCGACATGGTGCCCGGTCAGTATCAGCCGCGCACCCGCATGGACGAAGGCGCGTTGTACGTGCTGGCAGAGAGCATCAAAGCGCAGGGCATCATGCAACCTATCCTTGTTCGTCGCTTGAGCGACGAACAAGGTCGGTTGCACCGCAAGAAGGAGTCGCAGGGGCCCTCCCCTGCGAAGGGCCAGTTTGTGGACGCCGTGCCGGATCGACCCGTCTACGAAATCATCGCTGGCGAGCGCCGCTTTCGCGCGGCCAAACTGGCTGGCCTGGACAGCGTGCCGGTGCTGGTACGCGACGTGCCCGATGAATCCGCCGCCGCCATGGGGCTCATCGAAAACATCCAGCGCGAAGACCTGAACCCACTCGAAGAAGCGCAGGGTCTGAACCGCCTGGTGAAAGAGTTCGGCCTCACCCACGAGATGGCGGCGCAGGCGGTGGGGCGCTCGCGCAGCGCGGCTTCCAACCTGTTGCGCCTGTTGAACCTGGCCGAGCCGGTGCAAACCATGCTGATGGCCGGCGACATCGACATGGGGCACGCCCGCGCGCTTTTGGGGCTTGAAAAGCTCAGTCAGATCACCGCCGCGAACCAGATAGCCGCCAAGAAACTCTCGGTGCGTGAAACCGAAAGCCTGGTTAAAAAACTCAGCGCCGAGTTCTCGCTGACGTCGCCCAAACCGACCAAAGAAAAATCGCGCGACATCAAGCGGGTCGAGGAAGAGTTGTCTGACCTGCTCACGGCGCAGGTGGAAGTGCGGGTAAAAAGACGTGTTAAACGTGGCGGACGTATGGAAGAAATGGGCGAGTTGAGCATCCAGTTCGGCTCGCTTGATGAGCTCAATGGTTTGATTGACCGGCTCACCCAGGGCGCGAGCCGCTAGGAAAGCGCTGCATAACTTGCGCCTTTCTTCTTGGATTTGCCGGTAAACTGAATTCATGAGCCAAACCGCTGCTGAACTGAAAGCCACTGTCCTGGTGATCGATGATTCGCCAGACAGCCTGGCTTTGATCAGCAGTTTGCTCAAAGACCTGTACCGCGTGAAGGTCGCCAACAATGGCCCCACTGGCCTGCAAATCGCCTTGGGCGATCCCCCGCCTGACCTGATTTTGCTGGACGTGGTGATGGACGGCATGGATGGGTTTGAAGTCTGCCGCAGGCTTAAAAGCAACCCGGGCACCACACTGATCCCGGTGATCTTCCTCACCGCCAAAACCGAGCTTCAAGACGAAGAAACCGGCCTGCATCTGGGGGCCGCTGACTACATCGCCAAACCCGTCAGCCCGCCGATTCTGCTGGCACGCGTTGCCACCCAACTGGCGCTCAAGGCGAGCAGCGACTTTCTGCGCAGCAAGGCCGATTTTCTTGAAGCCGAGGTAGCGAAGCGCACCCGTGAGGTCGAAGCCGCGCAAGACGCGACCATCCTGGCGATGTCGATGCTGGCTGAAACCCGTGACCTGGACACGGGCAACCACATCCGGCGCACGCAAAACTACGTGAAAGCCCTGGCTGAGCGGCTCAAGCAACATCCACGGTTTGCCGCGCAACTGGACGAGCGCGCCATTGCCATGCTGTACAAGTCAGCACCCTTGCATGACATCGGCAAAGTTGGCATTCCCGATCGTATTTTGCTCAAACCCGCGAAACTGACAGCGGCGGAATTTGAGATCATGAAAAACCACACCACGATTGGTTACGACGCCATCGTGCAGGCCGAGTTGGCCTTGGGCGGCCCGATTGAACACCTGCGCACGGCCAAAGAGATTGCGCTGTCACATCAGGAAAAATGGGATGGCAGTGGTTACCCGCATGGCCTCTCGGGTGACGATATTCCGTTGGCGGCGCGTCTGATGGCGGTTGCTGATGTGTATGACGCGCTCATCAGTACGCGTGTGTACAAAAGTGGCCTGCCGCATGACCGAGCCGTGCAAGTCATCTTTCAAGGCCGGGGCGCGCATTTTGACCCCGACATGGTTGACGCTTTTATTGAAATCCAGGACGAGTTCGCCGCTATCGCCGCGCGTTTTGCTGACAACGAGAGCCAGTTGCAGCAAAAGATGGAGTACATGGCCATCGCGATCGCCGAAGAAGCCTGATTTCAATCGAAACGTGTCCGATTGCGGCGTTGCATCGCCTTGCCGTGCTGGAGCACTGTCAGCGGCGATGCGCCTTGCACTCGGATCCGTTGCGATTGAAATCTCTTACGTTCGATTTGCATTTTGGGGAGCGGCAGAGGGCCGATGCACCAGCTAAAAATCTGCCCCGGTACAGGGTGTTCTTTGAGCCTTGCGTGATTGAAGTCCCCCTCTTGGGCACTGGGTACCCCCCACAAATGGGGGGTAACACTTGGATGCAGGTGGGTTAATAATTCAGTTCCGGCCCACGCCGCCTACCCAACGACCGAAAGAGCCTTATGAAACTCAACCATCTGTATGCTGCTGCTTTACTGAGCGTAATCACCAGTGCGGCGTCGGCCCAGACCATCGACCGCGTCAAGCTGACCGACAACGACCTGAATTGCCAGGCCATCTACGGCGAAATTTCGCAGATGGACGCCGTGATCCAGCGCGCCCAAATGCCGCCTCCCGCCCAAGCCGCTGCGCCGGCAGACAGTGGTGGCTCCGTGGGTGGCCAATTGGCCGGTGCGGTGGCTCAGCAGGCACTCGGTAACGCGGCGGCGCGCGGCGGCCTGTTCGGCGGAGCCGGTGGATTGTTTGGCGGCGGCGGAGGTGGCGGCATTGGTGGCCTGTTTGGCAGCATTGCCGGTGCCGCTGCACAAAACAACGCGGCTCAACAAGCCGCAGCGCAAGGCGCAGCCCAACAGGCAGCCGCCCCGCAAGCTGCACAAAACCAGGTTCTGATGCAGCAAGCGCAGGGTCGCAAAGAGCACTTGACGGGGCTTTTCCTGAGCAAGGGTTGCAAAACCAGCGACCTGCTCAAGTAAATCCAAATCATTCGCGAAGCTTGTTGTGCCTTCAAGCCGTGCTACAGCACGGCCGTCATCGGCACGTCAAGTTCACACATGATGGGCAAATGAAATAGAAGCGCAGCCGCAAGTCGCGCGGCTTGCGTCGGCAGGCTTGCGTTCAGGCCGACCAGGTGAATATTTTCCCTGGATTCATGATGTTCTTCGGGTCCAGTGCGTGTTTGATGGTGCGCATCATGTTCACCGCGCCGGCGCCTGTCTCGGTCAACAGGAAATCCATTTTGTGCAGGCCCACACCGTGTTCGCCCGTGCAGGTGCCTTGCATGCTCAAGGCACGGTTGACCAGATCGACGTTGAGTTTTTCGGCGGTCACACGTTCTTCAGGTTTGTCGGGGTCGAGCATGTAGCCAAAGTGGAAGTTGCCGTCACCGACGTGGCCCACCAGGAAATAGGGAAAACCTGAGGCATCGGCCTCGGCGACTGACGCCAGCAGACAGTCGGCCAGGCGCGAGATCGGCACACAGGTGTCGGTGGAGATGATCTTGCAGCCGGGGCGCGACTGCAGCGCCGCAAAATAGACGTTGTGCCGCGCCGTCCACAGGCGGGTGCGCTCTTCGGGCGTGGTGGCCCATTCAAATGCCTGGCCGCCCAGTTCACTGGCGATTTCCTGAACTAGTTCGGCCTGTTCCTTCACGCTGTTGGGGCTGCCGTGAAACTCCATCAAGAGCATCGGCTCTTCGCGCAGCTTGAGTTTGGCATAGGCGTTGACCATGCGCACGGTGTGCACGTCCAGAAATTCCACGCGCGCAATCGGAATACCCATCTGGATGATCTGAATCGTGGTGCGTACGGCGGCTTCAATACTCGGGAAGGAGCAAATCGCCGCGCTGATGGCCTCTGGAAGCGGGTACAACTTGAGGGTGATTTCGGTAATCACTCCCAATGTGCCTTCAGAGCCGACCATCAGGCGCGTGAGGTCGTAACCCGCGCTGCTCTTCTTGGCGCGGGTGCCGGTGCGGATGACTTCGCCGCTGGCCGTGACCACTTCAAGCGCCAGCACGTTTTCTTTCATGGTGCCGTAACGCACGGCATTGGTGCCGCTGGCGCGGGTGGCGCTCATGCCGCCAATCGAGGCGTCGGCACCGGGGTCAATCGGGAAGAAGAGACCCGTGCTTTTGACTTCTTCGTTGAGCTGTTTGCGGGTCACACCGGGTTGTACGGTCACGGTCAAATCGTCCGCGTTGATGGCGAGCACCTTGTTCATGCGGTTCAGGTCGATGCTGATACCGCCTTGTACGGCGAGCAAATGGCCTTCAAGTGAGGAGCCGACGGCGAAGGGAATTACCGGCATGTTGTGGGCGCTGGCCAGCTTCACCGCGTCGGCCACGTCCGCAGTGGATTCGGCAAACACCACAGCCGAGGGTGGCGGTACGCTGTAAGACGACTCATCACGCCCATGCTGCTCGCGCACGATCATGGCGGTGGAGAGGTTCGCGGCAAATCGCGCCTTCAACTCCGCCAGCAAGGCGTCTGGCATGGCCCGCTGGTTGATTGCGGGCATGAGGTGCAAGGGGTTGGTGGGTGCGTTCATGGGGCCTCTCGGGAGCTGGCGTGCGAGTTGGGACGGATCGGATAAGGTCAGATAATACTTTGCAGTAAGAACAAAAACAAACGTCAAGTCAAACTTCAAGACAAACGCAAGGGATTTAGCCATGGGCAATCGACTCACACAAATCGCCACCCGCACCGGCGACAACGGCACCACCGGCCTGGGCGACGGTGTTCGCGTCAGCAAAAACTCGCTGCGTGTCCACGCCATGGGTGAGGTCGATGAGCTCAACTCCAACATCGGCGTCTTGTTATGCGAAGCCATGCCCGACGGTGTGCGCACCGTGCTGGTGGAGATTCAGCACCAGTTGTTCAATTTGGGCGGCGAGTTGTCGATCCCTGGCTTTGAACTGTTGAAAGCTGAGGCCGTGCTGGCGCTGGACGAAGCCCTGGCCGAACACAACGAACATCTGCCGCGCCTGCAAGAGTTCATCCTGCCTGCAGGCAGCCGTGCCGCGTCGCTCGCCCACGTGTGCCGCACGGTCGCGCGCCGCGCCGAACGCGCCGTGGTGGCGCTCGAAGCTTCTGAGACCCTGAAAGACACGCCGCGCCAGTACCTTAATCGGCTCTCAGACTTGATGTTTGTTTTGGCACGGGTCCTGAACCGCTATCGCACCGATGGCACCGTCGGGGATGATGTGTATTGGAAGAGTGCACGGCTGGCAAAAGCGCAGGCGGACGACCTAACTTAAGGCCCGCGCCTTCGACTCATGTCGACGTTGAAATGCGCGCAAACCCGCTCGTCACCCACGCCGTTGCGCTGTTTCGGGTCAGTTTGTACGACGGCGACACGGGTTGCGTTGCCAGAGTCTGGCCACTGGCATCTTTGGCGCTGAGTCGGGCGCTGGGGTGGTCATCGTCGGGTTCAATATCCAGTGACACGGTGACGCGGGTAGGGCCTACCGCGACATCGATGTTTTGGTGCAGCGAGGCATGCAAATGTTGTTCGCTGCGGCGAAAAAATTCGCTGGCGGTTTTAACCAGCGTCCTGAACGCTGTGCCGTCCATGGGTTTGGGGTTCTTTTTGTCGCGGCCCATGGTCCACGGGCCGACCAGCGTGGGTTCGGCCTCGCCGTCCCTGACCATGGCGACAGCCCAGCCATCATCATCATCGTTTTTGATGACATGGGCCGTCCACCCGTCACTTTGCCAGTGGCGAGGTTCTTGAATTTTAGGGTTGGAGTCGGTCAACGTGCGCTCAGGAATTTAAACAAGGCTGCACTGTAATCGATGCACCCGTCCTGCAGCGCAGATGTATCGCCCGCGACCGATGGCCAGGCTCCTGGGGCCGTACTTGTCACAAACTGGCAAAAACGCGCCCGGGGCTTACGCCCTCAGCGCAGGTCGTCCTACATCAATCGCTGCTGTGCGGACGAAGAATCGTGATTGGGCAGATTCGCCCGGATTCTTTGGAGTTTTCGATGAAGAAAGTACTGCTCGCAACTGCGGTTGCCTTGGTTTGCAGTGGCGCATTTGCCCAAACCACCCCCGACCCAGCCAGGGGAAACACTGTGACCGGACCGGGCACACCTTCCACCACGGACAAGGCTGCTGTTGCTGGACAAGCGAAGGCTGACGCGCGCAAAGCCGCCAATCCCAATGCAGGCACCGAGCCCATGAAACCAGTGCCCAACCAGGGGACGCCTTCCACCACGGACAGGGCTTCCGTCGCAGGGCAGGCAAATGCTGACGCGAGGAAATCCAGAACCGAGATGACGCCCATGGACGCCAACGGCGATGGAAAAATTACCAAGCGCGAATATGACCGCTATCACTCGGCGATGTGGAGCAGCATGAAGGGCGCCAGCGGCACGGTTTCGCAAACCGAAATGCAAAACAGGATGGCTAACAACCGTCCATGATGTGGTGAAATGTGCCGCCGGCGCGGTCTGCCTAGGGCGGCCAGCCTCGGGCTCGGACGGAGACTCCCCTACTGCGGGTGCTGGCGGGGCCGCGCCTCAATCGGCTCCTTCGAATGGCGCTGTTATGTTGCGGCGGGGAACGATCACGAACACCCTTGATCCTGGCCGTCTTACTTGGGCGCCAACACCGCCATGGTGATGCGCGACACGCAGGTCAACTCACCCGCGTCGTTCACCATATCAATCTGCCACACCTGCGTGCTGCGGCCCACGTGCACGGGGCGCGCGGTGCCAGTGACCCAGCCTTCGGTGGCGCCTTTGATGTGATTGGCGTTGATGTCCAGGCCCACCACACGGTAGCCGGGCGGCACACACCCGGCGGCAGCGCAAGAGCCCAGGGTTTCGGCCAGCACCAC
>JANOXL010000312.1:0-19385 GCA_031418395.1 Rhodoferax sp.
GCCCAACTTCAAGATGCGCGGAGCGCTCAAGAGACGCTGCAGCGTGAACGCGAGCGCCTGGCTTGGCAAATTGGTGAACTCGACAAACTCGCGCCACGTGCCAACGAGTGGGAGGATCTGAACACCGAACATAGCCGCTTGTCGCATGCTCAGGCCTTGCTGGATGCGGCACAGGGTTCGGTTGCAGCGCTGGACGGTGAAGGCCAAAGCGCAGAAACTGCCCTGAGTGCATTGAATGCGGCCCATCAGTTGCTACACCATCAGGCGCAGATCGAACCCGTATTCCGTGAACTGGCCGGTGTGCTGGCTTCCAGCATCGCACAAGTTGAAGACACGGTTCACAGCCTGCGCGCCTATTTGCGCAAAACCGACCTGGACCCCGCGCGCTTGAGCGAGCTGGACGAACGACTGTCCTTGTGGATGTCCCTGGCCAGGCGCTACAAACGCCCGCCTGGCGAATTGGCCACGGCCTGGATGGGTTGGAAGGAAGAGCTGGCCCGCCTCGATGCAAGCGCCGATTTGCAAGCACTCGAATCAGCGCAAATCCTGGCTGAAGCGGCATTTTTTGTAGAGGCCAAACTGGTCTCCAAACTGCGGCGTAAAGCCGCACCCATGCTGGCCAGTGCCATCACCCAGGCCATGCAGGGGCTGGGCATGCAAGGGGGGCAGTTTGAGGTCGCGCTTCAAGCTTTGGCCCAGCCGTCGCAGCATGGTCTGGAAGATGTGAATTTTCTTGTGGCAGGCCATGCGGGCAGCACGCCACGCCCGGTCAACAAAGTGGCGTCCGGCGGTGAACTATCGCGTATGGCGCTCGCCATTGCAGTCACGACCAGCCGACTGGGCACGGCAGGCACCTTGATTTTTGATGAAGTCGATGCCGGCGTCGGTGGCGCCGTGGCCGAGACGGTCGGCCGGCTCATGAAACAACTGGGCCGCGACCGGCAGGTGCTCGCCGTCACGCATTTGCCACAAGTGGCCGCTTGTGCCGACCAGCATCTGGTGGTGGCCAAACAATTGCAGGGCAAACAAACGCTCAGCAGCTTGGGCGGCGTTGTGGGTGAGCAACGCGTCGCCGAAATTGCCCGTATGCTGGGGGGTGAGCGCCTATCCAACACCACCCTGGCACACGCCAAAGAAATGCTGGCCTCGCAAAATTGATCTGCCAATTCATCAATTGAGAATATTAGATCCGTGCAAACCGAGGACTTGAATGCCATGGAAATTGTTTTGATCACAGGCATGTCGGGCTCTGGCAAATCTGTGGCCCTGCATGCACTGGAAGACGCTGGTTACTATTGCGTAGACAACCTGCCGCCGGAACTCTTGCTTCAGTTCGTGATGCTGGAGCAGGGTCAAAAAGCCAGCCGCCTGGCCATCGCCATGGATGTGCGCAGCGCCAACGCCTTGCCGCTGGTGCCCGAGCAGCTCAAGACGCTGCGTGAAAAAGGCATTGAGGTGAAGTCGCTATTCCTGGACTCCACCACCGAAACCCTGGTGCGGCGTTATTCCGAGTCGCGGCGCAAACACCCGCTGTCTCAGACTGACGGCTCTTCTGCCCGAGACGACCGGCGCGCCTTGGTCGACGCCATCGAGCTTGAGCGCGAGTTGCTGGGTGACTTACGGGACCAGGCGCAGGTGATTGACACCAGCATCATCCGTCCGTCGCAGCTGCAAAGTTACATCAAGAGCGCAGTGTCAGCCCGCAGTGGGCAACTCACCCTGGCCTTCGAATCCTTTGCCTTCAAGCGGGGCGTGCCGACCGATGCCGATTTTGTGTTTGATGTCCGGATGTTGCCCAATCCGCATTACGAACCCGATTTGCGCGCGTTGACGGGTCGTGATGAGCCTGTTGCCGCTTTCCTTGCGCGCCAACCCGAAGTCGGCGAGATGTTGCGCCAGATTGACGCGTTCCTGGTCTATTGGCTTGACTCCCTGGCGCGCGACCACCGCAGTTATGTCACCGTGGCGATTGGTTGTACGGGTGGTCAACATCGCTCGGTCTACATCGTCGAAGAACTTGCCGAGAGTTTTTCTGCCAAATGGGCCACCTTGAAGCGCCATCGCGAGTTGGACGGCATGCCGGGGCGTTTTTCACCGACCAGTGCGGGTTGGTTAAGCGCCTGAGCCGGTTTCCCCCGAGGCAGCCAGCAGCAGTTTGCGCACCGGCGCGGGCAAACCCAGCGCCGGCCATTGGTCCGGTGAAAACCATTGGCCATTGAGACCATGAAGGCCATCAAGGGCCTCAAATTTTTCCTTGGGCAGGCTCAACTGCACCACATGCAAATGTAAATCCTTGTGAGTCAAAACGTGTTTAAAACTGGGCTGATGCTGCAGACGAATTCTCAGCCCTGACGGTACAGCGGCCTGCAACGCCTCGGCACTTTCAAACAATGGCAAACAAAATAACCCTGCCCAGACGCCAGGCGTTGGCCGTTGCGCCAACAAGACGTCGCCACCTCTGGTATAAGCCCACAAAAGCCAAAGTGATTCGGCGCTACGTTTGAGTTTTCGGGTTTTGACCGGGTATTTTTCAGGCGAGCCTTCGCACCGTGCAACACACACATCTGCCAGCGGGCAGATGTCGCATTTGGCATGTTTGGCCAAACACACCGTCGCCCCCAAATCCATCATGCCTTGGGTGTAACGAGCCACATCGAAGCTGATGTCTGAAGCAGGAATCAGGGACTGCGCCGCTTCCCAAAGCGCGCGTTCATTTTTCTGCTGCGCAAGGTCAGCTGAAAACCCCAGCACCCGCGTCAACACCCGTTTCACATTGCCATCCAGAATCGCCACGCGCTGCCCAAAACACAAGGACGCAATCGCTGCCGCTGTAGAGCGGCCGACGCCCGGAAGTGTTTCCAACTCCTGAGCTGTTGACGGAAAAGCGCCGCCATGCTGATCCATCACCGCCCTGGCACAGGCATGCAAGTTGCGCGCACGGGTGTAGTAACCCATACCGCTCCATAAACCCAGGACATCGTCCTGGCTGGAAAGCGCGAGTGATGCCACATCCGGAAACCGGCTCAAGAAACGGGGGAAATAGCCAATGACAGTGGCCACCTGGGTCTGTTGCAACATGATTTCCGACAGCCAGACACGATAAGGGTCACGCGTGTTCTGCCATGGAAGTTCGTTTCGGCCATATTGAACCTGCCAGCTCACGACCTGGTGAGCCAGCTTAGCTGTCGCTTCGCTCAAATCAACCGGCAATCAAATACTGGCCAGTTTGGCCATGGGGCCTGCGCCCGTTTTGCCTTTTGCCTTAGGTGCCAGAGTGCCGGAGGACGCCACTTGAGGCTTTGGCGTCATCAGATAGTTGGTCAACTCCAGCAACTTGGCATCCAGCTGGGTGAGGCTGGTTTCTTGTGTGCCGATTTCGGCAATACGCTCGTTTAAGCCACCGGTCGCTTGCTGGATTCGGTCGATCGCCTCGATGCGGCGGGTAAAGGTGCGCCGCCGCTCACGCAATTGGGCATCCAACTGCGCAGCGGCGGATTTGCTCCATAACTCAATATCGCCCAGCGCGGTTTCATGGATCGTGCGCAAGCGCGTGGCCAGCGCCCGGACCAGGCGGTCGGTGAACTCGGGCTGTGCCAGTTTGAACGCATTTCCAATGCCCAAGTACTGCAAATGGCTCTTCTCGACCTGATCCAGACCGTGCAAATAGGGGCCCATGGTAGGCTCACTTGGCACTTGCAATGAAAAGCCGTGTTCGGCATTCAGTTGGCGAAAAGACGCTGCCAACATTGACTGGATTTCAGCCGTACGTGTTTGCACCTGCGTCAGGCTTTCGCGTAAGCGTCCAAAGGTCTCCCCGTAAGCGCGTTTGATGCCCAGTTTGATGCCTTTTTGCCCCAGCATATCCGTCAATTGCGCCATTTCCTTCTTGAGGTACGCGACCCCCAGAATATTGAAGATTTCACGCAGCAGCTTGAGGTGTACCGACCGCACCGCGTGGATGCGCGATCCGCCCATATCAAAATCAGCCTGCTCCTGAGATATCCGCTGGCGCATGTGTTTGATCACGGTGGAATTTTTGCCCTGCAAACCTTTGAGTTCGCTCAATTGATCCGACAGATCGCGCCTGCGGATATTGATCACACGCCCCGTCTCGGCACGCAATTCGCCAATCGTATTGGCCACGGCACTGCCCAAAATCTCATGCCGCTGGCCCATGATGCTTTTGGCCAGTGCCTCTTCCAACTGCGGTAAACAACTTTGCTGCAACAGTGCCGGTTGATTGGTGACTTTGCCGACCAAACCCTTGTGGGCAGAAACCGGAATCACCTGCTCCACCGGGATTTTCAAGATCTCTGCGGTGGAGGCGCGCTGCCGCTCAATCTGCGCCTGCATTTGCTCGTGAGTGCTTAAGGGATCCCACAGGGTGTCGATCTTGTTGAGCACCACCAGCCGGGCGTTTTTGTGGCCCGCTTCTGTGATGAGGTGCTCGTTCCAGATCGCCAGGTCTGATTTGGTCACGCCAGTATCAGCACCCAGAATAAAAATCACCGCCTGCGCTTGCGGGATCAAGCTGACGGTCAATTCCGGCTCGGCGCCAATCGCGTTCAGGCCCGGGGTGTCCAGAATCACCAGCCCTTGTTTCAACAGCGGGTGCGCGATGTTGATCAGCGCGTGCCGCCACTTTGGCACTTCGACCAAGCCTTTGGCGTCAGGCATCGGGTTGTCTTGCGGCGACTGGGAATTCCACAGCCCCAGCGCGCGGGCTTCGTCTTGCGTAACTTTGCGGGTTTCCGCCACTTTTTCCAGCGCTTGTGCCAATTGCTTGGGATCATTCACATCCAGATCGATGCGCGTCCATTTTTCGGGCACCATACGCCACTCCATCAGCGCTTGGGGTTGCAGGCGGGTTTCGATCGGCAACAAACGCAGACAGGGGGGCACATCAGCGTCAAACCCCATTTCAGTGGGGCACATCGTGGTGCGCCCGGCACTCGCCGGCATGATGCGCCTGCCGTAGGCGGCGAAGAAGATGGCGTTGATCAGTTCCGACTTGCCGCGTGAGAATTCCGCCACAAAAGCCACCATGACTTTGTCTGAGCGAACCTGGTTTTCAAGCCGCCGCAAGCGTTCTTCCACGGCCGCGTCGAGCAGCTCGTGGTCTTTCATCCACTCTGACAAAAGCTTGAGCCGCAGGGCAAACTCACGGCGCCATGCGCCATGCTGGTCAAATTGTTCGTTGAAAGAAGTGGTCAATGCGGCCTCTCTGAGTCTTTCAATATAGCACTGCCGCTGGCACTGTGGCTAGTTTTGCACCTCAAATTTTCTGACAATTGGGACAGAAAAAGCTCGAGCGTTGCCCCTGGCGAATCATCTTGATAGGTGTCACACAAATGTTACAAGGCTCGCCTGCTCGGCCATAAACTTTAGCCTCCAGCTGAAAATGACCTGCCTCGCCCTCGGCATTGGTGAAGTCGCGCAGGGTGCTGCCGCCGCGTTCAACCGCCCGCGCCAACACTTTGCGGATCGCCGCATACAAACGGTCTGCCCGAGGGCGGCTGATACGTGCAGCGCGGGTGGTGGGTCGAATACCCGCCAGAAACAGCGCTTCTGAGGCGTAAATATTTCCCACTCCGACGACCAGTTCACCGGCCAGCAAAACCTGCTTGATGGGCGCTTGCCGGGCTTTTAGCCCCTGCGCGAATTTGTCAATATCAAAACCGCCGTCTTCGCTTAAGGACAACGGCTCCATGCCCAGTTTTCCCAGCAGTTTTTGCGCCACAACCGAGTCTTGCGATGACGCAAAAACGACTGCGCCGAAGCGCCGTGGGTCATTCAGCGTCAAACAACCCTGACTGGTGCGCATCCGAAAATGGTCATGCACGCCCAATTCGGCAGGCGACAAAGGTGCTGGCACGAACCCAAGGCTGCCCGACATGCCCAAATGGACGAGCAACAAGCCGCGATCCAGATCCAGCAGCAGATATTTACCCCGCCTGCGCACGCCCAGAATCTTGGCATTGACCAGGCTGGCGGTCTCGCAACCCAAAGGCCAGCGCAGGGCTTTGCCCATGTTCACAGCAAGGACTTGTGCGCCTTCAATTCGAGACGCAAAGCTCAAGCGGGTGACTTCAACTTCAGGTAATTCGGGCATGTTGGATCAGAAAGAGGCTGGCTTGGATTATTATGTTTTGATGATGCATCACACTCGCATTTTTGCGCGCCTGGCCCCCACTCGGGGAAATATTGTGCGCCACGGCGCAATAGCGGTGATTTTGGCCGTTTTGCCGCCTTTTGCCGTGGCCCAAACCGCCCGGCCGCCTGCGGCCGCGGCCAGTGCGCCCGCGCTGCCCTTAGGCTCCGCGCTGGACGGCGAACTTTTCTATCAACTGCTGCTGGGCGAACTCAACGCCTATGGCGGCGAGGCCGGGACGGGTTACTCCCTCATTCTGGACGCTGCCCGAAAAACCAACGACGCCAAGCTTTATGAACGCGCCGTCTCGCTGGCCTTGCAGGCGCGATCTGGCGAATCGGCGTTATTGGCCGCTCGCGCTTGGCATAAAGCCTTGCCTGCTTCACGCGAAGCGAACCGTTATGTCCTGCAAATTCTGATCGGCCTGAACCGTATCGGCGAAACGGCGGAGCCGCTCAAGAGTGAGATTGCCGTCAGCACGCCCCGTGAACGCAACGCGGTGATCAGCGCCATTCCCCGTTTTTACACCCGCGCAACCGACAAAAAGCTGGCCGCCACCGTTGTCGAGCAAGCGCTGGCCGAATCATTGGCCCAGCAGGCCACCGGCGCGGCTGCCTGGACCACCGTGGGCCGCATGCGGCTTGAAGCAGCTGATACGCCTGGTGTGTTGGAAGCCGCGCGCCGGGCACAGGTGATAGACGCCACCGCAGAAGGCCCCGTGGCGCTGGCTTTGTCCTTGATGAGCCCCAAAACCCCGCAAGCCGAGGAGATTGTGCGTAAATATGTGGCGGGCAAACCTGCGGTGGAGATTCGCATGGGTTACGCCCGTGCCTTGATCGATGCGCAACGTTACGCCGAAGCCACGACGCAGCTACAGGCCGTGACGGCTGAAAAGCCCGACCACCCGCAAGCCTGGCTGGTGCTGGGCTCGCTGGAAGTGCAAGACCGCAAGTTTGACCAGAGCGAGAAGTCGCTCAAACGGCATCTGGAGATCACCCAAGCCAGCCCCGGCGGCCGCACGCCTGAGGCCAATCGCGGCCTGGCGCAGGCCTACTTGTCGCTCGCGCAGATTGCTGAGCAGCGTAAAGATTACGCGCTGGCCGAGAACTGGCTCGGCAAAATCGACAACGCGGAGGACATGGTCAGTGCCCAGGCACGCCGCGCGACGATTTTGGCCAAACAGGGGAAAATCGAAGAGGGGCGCAAGCTGCTGCGGGCGCTGCCGGAGAAAGTCCCCTCAGATGCGCGCATGAAACTCACGGCCGAGGTGCAACTGCTGCGCGACTTCAAACAATTCAAACCCGCCTACGAGTTACTGGTCGAAAAAAACAAAACCTCCCCGCCGGATTACGAGTTGCTCTATGACCAGGCGATGCTGGCTGAAAAACTGGGCCAGTTGGATGAAATGGAACGCGTATTGCGCCAGATCATCGCCGCAAAACCGGACTATCAACACGCTTACAACGCGCTGGGTTACTCCTTTGCCGAGCGCAATATCCGTCTGCCCGAGGCGCGCGCCTTGATCGTCAAAGCGCTTGAATTCGCACCGGGCGACCCGTTTATTACCGACAGCTTGGGCTGGGTTGAATTTCGCAGTGGTAACACCAACGAGGCGCTGCGGCTCCTGGAGAGCGCCTTCAAAACCCGCCCCGACGCAGAGATCGCCGCGCACCTGGGCGAAGTCTTATGGGTCAGCGGCAAACGTGATCAAGCCCTGGCCATCTGGCGTGAAGGCATGGCACTGAGCAATGACAATGAAACCTTGCTGGAAACACTCAAAAGACTGCGCGTTAAATTGTGAATTTTGTAAAATATTTCGCTAAATATTTAGTCGTTTTTGTAACTTTTTTCATAGCTGGATGTGCTTTTTACTCGAGACCTGATACTGAAGATTTGTCAAGTAGTAGATTGCGTAATAATTATTTGAAGGTTCGCACCGAGTTTCAAGGCCGTATCGCCCTGAAAATTGGGGCCGAAGCGGGCGCTGAGCAACCCCAAGCGCAGTTGTTTTCGGGCGGTTTTGAACTCATAGGCAACGCCCCAACTGGCGCGTTAACCCTCTACACGCCCATAGGTGGCACCGCCGCCGCACTGACCTGGCGACCCGGTGAGGCGCGCATGGAAGCCAATGGCCAGGTGCGTCAATTCAACTCACTGGCGGAGATGCTCAAAAATGCGACGGGCGCAGAGCTGCCGGTGACCAGCCTGTTCGCCTGGCTACGGGGCGAGAATACGGCTGAGCCCGGCTGGTCTGCCGATCTGTCGCAATTTGCCAACGGAAGAATCTTCTCCCAACGCGCGTTTCCGCTGCCGCAGCTTGAATTGCGTGTGATTCTTGATGCAGAGCCCTAGGAGACTGGGCGGCTGGTCTAAAGAAGGCTTCGATAATGGCGCCATGAAGGCCCCCGGATGAAAGCCATTTATGACGTTTGCGCGCCCGCCAAACTGAACCTGTTCCTGCACGTTACGGGCCGACGCGCTGACGGCTACCACCTCTTGCAATCGGCTTTTATGCTGATCGACTGGTGTGACACCTTGCATTTCGAACGCCGCAACGATGGCGTGATCAGCCGCGATGACCTACACAGAGACACAAACCAGACCGCAACGCTGCCCGATGATGACTTGACCGTGCGGGCCGCCCGCGCCCTGCGTGGGGCTGCCGGGTTGGATGCCGGCCCTGGTCCGGGCCATTTGGGCGTTCACATCGGCCTAGAAAAACGAATTCCCACGCAAGCCGGTATGGGCGGCGGCTCGTCCGATGCGGCCTCCACCTTGCTTGCGCTGAACCGGCTGTGGCAGCTGAATTTGCCGCCCGCCAAGCTGCTGGACATTGGCCTGGCATTGGGCGCTGACGTACCTTTTTTCTTGCGCGGCCACAACGCTTGGGTGGAAGGAATTGGCGAACAAATCTCACCCATCGAATTGCCACCAGCCCGTTTTGTTGTGCTGAAACCCCAGGCGGGTGTCGAAACTGCGCAAATTTTCCGGCACCCCGCCTTGGTCAGGGACACTGCCCCTGCTATAATCATGGGCTTTGCTGCAAACCCATTTGAGTTTGGGCGCAACGACTTGCAAGCGGTAGCCTTGGCCCTGTGTCCCGGCATCGGCGAAGGCCTGGATTGGCTGCAAGCGCGCGGTCTGCAAGGGCGCATGACAGGTTCTGGCAGCGCGGTGTTTGCAAGAATTGAGGACGATTACGCCGGGCGAAATCCTTGGGGGAAACCTGGGGAAATTTCGGAAGATGGCCGATTTGAAGTCAAAGTGTGCCGCAATTTACCGGCGCATCCTCTGGCCGATTGGCTGGATGCAGCGTAAGTGCATGGATTAGGTGCATGGCGTAAGGGCATGGCGTAAAGTCATGGCGTAAGGGCATGTAAAGGGTGGCGCGCAGCAAGTAGCGTGCCGCAGATAGGTGATGGGGCAAAGCAAGCCTTGGTTTATCCGGACTTGCAGGTTAAAAAGTTATGGCTGGCAGCCGCAAGCTGTTGGCCGGTGTAGGGGAGTCGCCAAGTTGGTTAAGGCACTGGATTTTGATTCCAGCATGCGAAGGTTCGAATCCTTCTTCCCCTGCCAAAAATAATCGGTGCCCAGTAGAGCTGGACACCTGGTTTGGCGGTTCCTTACGCTGGAAATTTCATGCAGGTTTCACAATCCCCTGATTTCATGGTCTTCACCGGCAATGCCAATCCACAGATGGCGGCCGATATTGCCAAACACCTGAACATTCGCCTGGGTGACGCCACTGTGGGACGCTTCTCGGACGGTGAAGTCACGGTTGAGATCAACCAAAACGTGCGTGCCCGTGACGTCTTCGTGGTGCAAAGCACCTGCGCGCCGACCAATGAAAACCTGATGGAACTGCTGATCATGGTCGATGCGCTCAAACGCGCGTCGGCTGAGCGTATCAGCGCCGTTATCCCCTACTTTGGCTACGCCCGGCAAGACCGCCGCCCGCGTTCAGCCCGCGTGCCGATCACTGCCAAGGTGGTGGCCAATATGTTGCAGGCCGTGGGTGTGGCACGGGTTCTCACCATGGATTTACATGCCGACCAAATTCAGGGATTTTTCGACATCCCCGTGGACAACATTTACGCGTCACCCGTACTTTTGGGTGATCTGCGGCAGAAAAACTACGAAGACCTGATCGTCGTCTCTCCTGATGTTGGCGGCGTGGTGCGGGCCCGCGCCTTGGCCAAGCAGCTTGGCTGCGACATGGCCATCATCGACAAACGCCGCCCCAAGGCCAACGTGAGTGAAGTGATGCACGTCATTGGCGAGATCGAAGGCCGCAATTGCGTGATCATGGATGACATGATCGACACCGCAGGCACGCTGGTCAAAGCCGCTGAGGTTTTGAAGGAGCGCGGTGCAAAAAAGGTCTATGCCTATTGCACACACGCCATTTTTTCGGGCCCGGCCATTGAGCGCATCACCAACGGCTCGGCTTTGGACGAGGTGACCGTCACGGACACCATTCCCTTGAGCCTGGACGCCAGCCAGTGCAAGAAAATTCGCCAACTCACCGTGGCGCCGCTGATCGCAGAGACGATTGCGCGCATCGCCAAAGGTGAGTCGGTCATCAGTTTGTTCTCCGAGCAGGAAAATCTGTTTTAAGGCGCTTCCCGACATTCAATTGATGGGGACGCCTGCAGATTTCGTTGATCTGAGGGCATGTCGTGGTTTCAGCGGTTGATTTTCAACCGTTGGGGCCTTTTTTAGCAGGAACCACACTGGTCGCGGTGGGTTCCCATTTTGGAGTTAGATTATGAAATTCGTCGCTTTTGAGCGCGCCAAGCAAGGTACGGGTGCGAGCCGCCGTCTGCGCATTTCGGGCCGCACGCCCGGTATCGTTTACGGAGGCGCTGGTGAGCCACAACTCATCGAGCTAGACCACAATGCCCTGTGGCACGCCTTGAAAAAGGAAACCTTCCACTCGACCATTTTGGACATGGAAGTCGCTGGCAAAGACAGCAAAGTCCTGCTGCGGGACGTGCAAATGCACCCCTACAAACAGTTGGTGCAACACATCGACTTCCAGCGGGTGGAGGCCAACACCATGCTGCACATGAAAGTGCCATTGCACTTCAGCGGCGAGGAAAACTCGCAAGCGATCAAGTTTGACGGTTGTATTGCCAACCACGTGTTGACCGAGATTGACATCAAATGTCTGCCCGCCGATCTGCCAGAGTTCATCGCGGTTGATTTGAGCGGCCTCAAAAAGGGCTTCTCATTGCACCTGGACGACGTGAAGCTACCCAGTGGCGTCACGGTGGTGACCCACGGAAAGAAAAACCCGGTGCTGGTCTCCGTGGTGATGATCGGTGGCGCTGAGCCTGCGTCTGAGGGTGGCGCTGCCGCTGCTCCTGCCGCTGGCGCTGCTGCTGCCCCGGCTGCCGGAGCCAAAGCCGCTGCACCTGCGGCCAAAGCTGCTCCCGCAGCCAAGGCACCTGCGGCAAAAGCCCCTGCCGCCAAGAAGTAAATTTCTGGCGCCAAGGTCAACGGCCCGCCCTGGCGGGCCGTTTTTTTTGTACGCTCACTTTTTTGGCAAGCGCCGTTTTGGTTTAATCAGGCAAACTTCGATCCATGGCAATCAAATTATTTGTAGGCTTGGGCAACCCCGGCCCCGACTACGAAGCCACCCGCCACAACGCCGGGTTCTGGTTTGTGGACGCGCTCGCCCGCCAGCTCAAAGTCAGCCTGGTGATGGATAAGAGTTACTACGGCTTGCTGGCCCGCACCACCTATCAGGGCCAAACGATTTGGCTACTCAAACCGCAAACGTTCATGAACGCGTCGGGCAAATCCGTCGCCGCTTTGGCGCGGTTTTTCAAAATCACCCCGGCTGAAATTTTGGTGGCGTATGACGAGCTTGACATCGTGCCGGGCCAGGTCAAGCTGAAATTGGGCGGCAGCCGTGGCACCCACAACGGCCTTCGCGATATCTATGACCAATTGGGCAGTGGCGACTACTGGCGCCTGCGCCTGGGCATTGGCCACCCCGGTGTAAAGTCTGAAGTGATCCACTGGGAGCTGAAAAAACCGTCGCTGGATCACCGAATCGCGATCGAACAGAGTATCGACCGCAGCCTCAAAGCCTTGCCTGATTTTGTCAACGGCGACATGGACAAGGCGACGATGCTGGTTCATACTGACAAAGCGCCCCGGCCCAAACCGCCACGTTTGCCAACCGCCGCAGCACCTGAAGGCAGCGTTGTACCAAAAGAATTGCCACCGACCACGAACACCTTTAACACCGTTATTGCACCGTGATAACACCATGGAGAGCCCGATGCACTGTCAACTATCCTGTCAAATCAAAACTCAGTCGAATTGGTTTTCAGTCGCCATGGCAGCTATTCTATTTATAGCTTGTTGCGCCTTTTCCACGGGGGCTTTCGCGCAAAAGGCCTATCGATGCGGCAATTCCTACAGCCAATCACCCTGCCCTGGCGGCAATGCTGTAGACACCTCGGGCAGCCAGGTACGCGCTGAGGCCAAAAAGTCACAAAACGAAGCCGACCGAAGCGCCAAAGCGGCAGACAAAATGGAAAAGTCGAGGCTGGCTCAGGAAAAACGCGATCGAGCCAACAACGGCGCAACCGTGATTAATGCCCAGCCTCTTCCGAAGGACACGAAAGACCCGAAAGACGCTACCGGCAAGCCCGAACCCAAGGCTGGCAGCAAGCCCAAGCGCCATCCGCCAGAGCACTTCACAGCCCAAGCGCCAGCCGAACCCAAATCTAAATCGAAGCCAAAAGCCTCCAGCATGAAAGACAAGGAATAGGCCTCAGCCTTCAGTTGACTGATGGGCCTTTAATTGACTCTTGAGTCGGCGCTTGATCTGGCGCATGACTCGGGGCTTGTGCATGCGCTTGCATTTGCGTCTGACCCAGCACTTTGACACTTACCTGCAATCGCCGGTATTTTTGCCACAGGGTTTCGTTGTCTTCGACAAACTGCGGGTTCACTGGAATACAGGCGACAGGGCAGACCTGTACACACTGCGGTTCGTCAAAATGCCCCACACATTCGGTGCATTTGTGCGGGTCGATCTCATAAATCTCCTGGCCCATGTAAATTGCGTCGTTCGGGCACTCCGGCTCGCACACGTCGCAATTGATACATTCGTCAGTGATGATCAGGGCCATGTGCGTGATTATCCCCGCTGGTCTTATATGTCATTTTTTCACACTCCTTTTTGCCCATAATGGGGGCCAGACTATTTGACCGATGGGCCTCTTTCTTCTCAAACGCTTTGCCACCCTGATCGCCACCCTGTTTGGCGCATCCATCGTCGTCTTCTTGGTGCTCGAAATTTTGCCGGGCGACGCCGCCCTGATGATGATGGGCCCTGATGCGGCGCCTGAGGCTGTCAAGGCGTTGTCCACCAAACTTGGGCTGGATCGCCCGCCGCTGGAGCGTTACCAGGCTTGGGTGGCTGGCATGCTCAGCGGCAATCTGGGCGACAGCTACGCCTACAGCTCTCCGGTATTGGATTTGATTCTGGAGCGCCTGGCCCTGACCTTCCCTTTGGCGCTGATGGCCATGTTGCTCACCACGGTGCTCGCCCTGTCGGTGGGCATTTACGCCGCCATGCGCCATAACAAACTGGGTGACGTGGGCCTCATGGGCTTGACCCAGGTCGGCATCGCCATTCCGAACTTCTGGTTTGCAATCTTGCTGATTTTGCTGTTCTCTGTGCATTTGCAATGGTTTGCGGCGGGTGGGTTTCCGGGCTGGGAAGAAGGCATCGGTGCCGCCTTCAAGGCCCTGCTGCTGCCGGCCTTGTCATTGGCGGTCGTGCAATCGGCCATCTTGGCGCGCATCACGCGCAGCGCGGTGTTGGAAGTCTTGCGCGAAGATTTCGTACGCACCGCCCGCGCCAAAGGTCTCTCGCAACGCGCCACTGTTTGGGGCCACGTGTTACGCAATGCCATGATTCCGGTGATCACCGTGATGGGCTTGCAGTTTGCCGAGTTGCTGGCGGGCACTATCGTCGTGGAAAACGTCTTTTATTTGCCCGGCTTGGGTCGGCTGATCTTTCAGGCCATCTCCAACCGTGATTTGATCGTGGTGCGCAATTGCGTCATGTTGCTGGCCACCATGGTGGTGGTGGTGAACTTCATCGTCGATATCTTGTACGCCGTGATTGACCCGCGTGTGAAGGCGAGTGACATATGAAAGCCCCCGCATGAGCGCCGAATCGGGGAGCGCCCTTCCCTTGCGCAGCGTAAAGCAGCCGGGATTTCTCACGCGCGCGTTGGGGCACCGCAGTTTTGTCATCGGTGCGGCCTTGACCCTGCTGCTGGTGTTCGCAGCGGCCCTGTCGCTGGTCTGGACGCCCTGGTCGCCCTATGAGATCGACATGGCCCTGAAGCTGCAAACGCCCAGCGCGTCGCATTGGCTCGGTACTGACCCATTTGGGCGCGATGTGCTGTCGCTGCTGCTGGTCGGCGCACGTAACTCGATTCTGGTCGGCGTCATCGCGGTGAGCATTGGCTTGGTGGTGGGCGGCGGGCTGGGGCTGCTGGCGGCGGCCAAACGCGGCTGGTTCGAAGAAGGCATCATGCGCTTGGCCGATTTCACCTTCGCGTTTCCAGCGATTCTCTCGGCCATCATGATGACCGCCGTATTTGGCGCGGGTATCGTCAATTCGATCATCGCCATCGGCATTTTCAACATCCCCAACTTCGCCCGTATCACCCGTGCGAGTGCCAACGCGGTCTGGGCGCGTGAATACGTACTGGCGGCGCGCGCTTGCGGAAAAGGCCCTTGGCGGATCACCTTTGAGCACATCTTGCCGAATATTTCATCCGTATTGATTGTGCAAATCACCATCCGATTTGCCATCGCCATCCTGGCGGAAGCGGCGTTGTCGTATCTGGGCCTGGGCACACAGCCGCCGCAACCCTCTTGGGGGCGCATGTTGGCCGAAGCCCAAACCTTGATGTTCCAGGCGCCGCAGTTGGCCGTGTTCCCGGGTGTGGCGATTGTGATGGCGGTCTTGGGCCTGAACCAGCTGGGTGATGGCCTGCGTGACTTGATGGATCCACGTCTGGCGCGGCAGCGTTAAGGCGCAGGGACGAAAAACATGGCCTTGCTCGACGTCCAACACCTCAGCGTTCAATTGCAAACCCCGCGCGGGCCAGCGCTGGCCGTGCGTGACGTGAGCTTCACGCTGGAGCGCGGCCAGACACTCGGGCTGATCGGCGAATCCGGCTGCGGCAAGTCCATCACCGCCTTGTCGCTACTGGGCCTGTTACCCGACAAGGCCTCGGTAACGGGCAGCATCCGCTTTGACACGCAAGAGCTGGTGAATCAAGACGACGACACCCTGCGCCAAATTCGCGGCAATCGAATAGGCATGATTTTCCAGGAGCCGATGACGGCGCTCAACCCGGTTCACACCATTGGCAGCCAAGTGGCCGAGCCCCTGCGCCTGCACCGAGGAGCAACGCGGCAGGCGGCCCGAACGGAGGCCATCGAACTCCTGGCGCGCGTGGGTATTCCCAACGCGGCCAGCCGTTTTGACGCCTATCCGCATCAGTTTTCGGGTGGCCAGCGCCAGCGCGTGACGATTGCAATGGCCTTGGCTTGCGGCCCCGATTTGCTGATTGCCGACGAGCCCACCACCGCCCTGGACGTGACCATCCAGGGGCAAATTCTGGATCTCATCAGTGACCTGGTGCAGGAGCGCGGCATGGCGCTGTTGCTGATTTCGCACGACCTGGGTGTGATCGCCCAAAACGTCGCACAGATGATGGTGATGTACGGCGGCAGCGTCGTCGAAAGCGGGCCAACGCAATCGATCTTCTCCCACCGCGCACACCCCTACACACGTGGCCTGTTTGGCGCGCGGCCCCGCTTGGGCGCAGCGCGGGGCGCGCGTTTGACGACCATACCCGGCAGCGTACCGGAGCTGGCGGACTTGCCCACAGGTTGTCCGTTTGCCAACCGGTGTGGCTTCGCCGTGCCAGCCTGCGCCTCCGAGCGCCCGGCGGTGGTTGACCTCGGCCAAGCCCACAGCGCCAGTTGCATTCGCCTAGCTGAAGTCGCCGCCGAGTTTGAAAAGAGGGACGTTGAATTGCCACCCATCACAGCCAGCAAGGCCGCATGACAATGCCATTGCTCCAAGTCAAAGAGGTCACCCGCACCTACACCTTGCCGCGCGAACGTCTGTGGGAAAAACCACCGGTGGTGCACGCGCTGCAAGGCGTCAGTTTGACGATTGGACGCGGCAAAAGCTTGGGCGTCGTGGGCGAATCAGGCTCGGGCAAATCCACGCTTGCACGCCTGGTGATGTCGCTGGAGAAGCCCAGCAGCGGCAGTGTCCACCTCCTGGGCCAGGACATGGGCGCGCTCGACGCCGCTAATTTGCGGGCCGCGCGGCGGGATTTTCAAATGGTGTTCCAGGATCCCTACGGTTCGCTCGACCCGCGTCAGACGATTGAAAAAATCGTCTGTGAACCACTTGCCGCTCTTGGCAAAACCAGCGCCACCGAGATGCGTGAAAAAGCCGCCGAGGTGCTCACCTCAGTCGGCCTGCGCACACCAGACCTCGACAAATACCCGCACGAATTCTCCGGAGGCCAGCGCCAGCGCATCGCAATCGCCCGCGCCTTGATCACCCGGCCCCAACTCATCGTCGCCGACGAACCGGTCAGCGCGCTGGATGTCTCGGTGCAGGCCCAGGTGCTGAACCTGATGCAGGATTTGCAGCAACAGTTTGGCGTCACTTACCTGCTGATTAGCCACGACCTGGCGGTGGTGGACCACTTGTGTGATGAAGTCGCCGTGATCTACCAAGGCCGCATCGTTGAACAAGGCTCGCCCGAGACCCTGTTTCACAACGCCGCGCATCCCTACACCCGCGCGCTGCTGGACGCTGTGCCGCGCATGGAACCCGCCGCGCTTGGCCAAGCGCGCAAACGAAATCTACAGATCGCCCCGCGCGCGCATCCCCCCAGCGCCTGCCCCTATGCGCCGCGCTGCCCACAGGCCACGGCCCAATGCGACGCGAGTCGGCCCGAGTTGGTGGCCTTGTCGAGCGGGCATCTGGTGGCGTGTCATTTGGCTACGCCTGGCGCCATTTTTGGCACATAATATATACTGTATATAACCCCAGATACTACGCCCGATAAAACCGTGAAACAGGCCCCACCATCCATTTTGAACTCACTGACATCACTTGAGCTTTGCGCAGGTGCTGGCGGGCAGGCGCTGGGCTTAGAGCGTTCGGGTTTCGAACACGAAGCTTTGGTTGAGATTGATGCCGCCGCCTGCGCCACATTACGCCTCAATCGCCCGCGCTGGAACGTTATCGAAGGCGACTTGAGCCAGTTTGATGCCACGCGTTACAAGGGCGTCGATCTGGTCGCTGGTGGCGTGCCCTGCCCGCCGTTTTCCAAAGCCGGTAAACAACTCGGCGCTGATGACGAGCGCGACATGTTTCCTCAGGCACTGCGGGTCGTGAACGAAACCCGCCCGCAGGCGGTCATGCTGGAGAACGTACGCGGCCTGATGGACGCCGTATTTGCCGACTACCGCCACAACATCGTTCGCCAACTCAATGCACTGGGTTATTGGGCTGACTGGCATTTGCTCAACGCGGTCGATCACGGCGTCAGCCAGCTGCGTCCACGTGTCGTTTGTGTAGCCTTGCGCCAGGAAATTGCCCCCTATTTTCGCTGGCCGGCGCCCAGCATGCGCTTGCCGCCAACTGTGGGCGAGTTGCTTCATGACCTGATGCAGGCAAACGGCTGGCTTGGCGCCGATGAATGGAGCACTCTGGCCGACGACATTGCGCCAACCCTGGTGGGTGGCAGCAAAAAGCATGGCGGCCCTGATCTGGGCCCGACTCGGTCACGAGCGGCTTGGGCGGCCTTGGGTATCGACGGACGCAGCTTGGCCAATGAAGCCCCAGAGCCTGGTTTTGTCGGCGCGCCGAGACTGACCGTTCGCATGTGCGCGCGCATTCAGGGCTTTCCAGACGATTGGCTTTTCGCTGGCAAAAAGACGCCGGCTTACCGCCAGGTTGGCAACGCCTTTCCGCCACCCGTGGCCCATGCCGTCAGCCAATGTATCGCCCATGCGATCGAGCAAGCAGCGGCGCGCCGGTTGATGAAGCGGGCCGCTTGATGGCCTCGACCAAGGCCGCCGGGAAATCCGCGAAAACACCGACGCCAAAAGGCGCTCGTGCCAAACTGCGCCAGCACTTTTTGAACAATCTCGGTCGGATGATGGACTCGGCGGAGCTACGGCAAGTTGCGGGAAACATCAGTGAATGGGCGCGCCGGGTGCGTGAACTGCGCACGGAAGAAGGTTACCAAATCCTGACCCACAACGACCGCGCCAATTTGAAGCCCGGCGAATACTTGCTGGAATCCGCAAAACCGCAGCCGGCTTTCGCACGGGCGATTTCCAAGGAAACACGCGCCTATGTGCTCGACCGAAACGGCTTCACCTGCCAAATGTGTGGCGCTGTGGCGGGCGAGCCGCACCCGTATGACCCCAGCCGTACCACACGATTGCACATTGGCCACGTGATTGACAAAAGCCTGGGCGGCAGCGACGAGGCGTCCAACTTGAAAGCCATTTGCTCCGTCTGCAACGAAGGCGCCGCCAACATCACCTTGCAGCGGCCCGATCTGGCCAAGTTGCTGGTGCAGGTGCGCCGGGCTACGGCGGCGGATCAGCGGGAACTGCTGCGATGGCTGAGCTTGAAGTTTCCGGAGTCCCAAAGTACCTAATAATTATTTCATAAATTAATTATGGAAATAAATTCGCCTTTAGGTCTCGCAATTATTTAATATATTGCTATCAATTAGTTAGTTTTTTGATTATTTTTTAGTACAATTAGTCTATTATAATAAATTTTAAACTGGAAATTTCTCTCTAAAAGTAGATCACCCGCACCGTACCAGCCCGCGGCCGACACCTGAACGGCGGGAAAGGGAAAATCCCCTCGTCCTCACCCACGGTGCCACTCTCAGCCCCATCCAGGAATCAAATTTGGTGCTATCGTTTGACCACGTCAACTTGGAGTCACTTCATGATCAATCGCCGACACGCCATTGCCACTTCCGCTGTCAGCAGCGCACTGGCCACTTTGCCTTTAGATGTGCTCGCGCAAAGCAAAAAAGATTCCGCCGTTATCGGCATGACGCTGGAGCCCTCGCCGGGGTTGGACCCAACAGGCGGCGCCGCGTCCAGCATCGCCGAGATCACGCAC
>JANOXL010000313.1:0-6043 GCA_031418395.1 Rhodoferax sp.
TGGCGCGGCCGGCTCTTTGGTGGTGGTGCTGGTGTGGGTTTATTACTCGGCGCAAATATTTCTGATCGGGGCCGAGTTCACGTGGGTGTATGCCAATGCACACGGCTCCCGCAAGAATCTGAATGAAACCTGAATGGAGGAAAGTCTCATGATAGAAATTCGCAAGGGCCAGGCACCAGCGCCTCTGGATCACACCGCGTTCAGCGCGCGTTTTCGGGCGTCGTTCATCGATGCGGCTTTCCGCGCCGAAGACGCTGCCATTTCACGCCTGGAAGAAATCGCCTGGGGCGCCTACATCGAAGGCCGCAAAGCGCCCTTCACCCAAAAGGCCGGTGCCGGTTATGCGGACCCGGACTACGCGTTGTCAACCGAATGGGTGGCCACTAAAAGGCGCCTGCAGGCGGCGCAACTGCATTGGGAAGACCCGGCCAGCACCAGCCGCGTGCTGCTCATTTGCAGCTCGGCGCGCAACGACGGCACTTGCCCTGGCGAAATCTCCAAGACCTTCCGATTGACCGGGCTCATGCGGGACGTGTTGGCGCAAGCGCATATCCAGGCCGACGTGCTGGACCTGAGCCTGGTCACATCTGACTACGGCCGTCACATCCACCCGTGCAAAGGCTGTGCGTCAACGGCCATGCCCTTGTGCCATTGGCCCTGCAGTTGTTATCCCAACCACGCATTGAACCAGACCAACGACTGGATGGCCGAGATCTACGAGCGTTGGACGGCGGCGCATGCGGTGATCATCGCGACCCCGGTGTATTGGTACCAAAGCCCAAGTCCACTCAAACTGATGATGGATCGGCTGGTCTGCGCTGACGGCGGCAACGCCGACCCGACCTCGACCGGCGGCAAGAAAGCCGACAAGGCCAAAGCGTTGGAGATGGCCGGTTGGGACTATCCGCAGCACCTGGCAGGGCGGGCTTATGGCCTCGTTGTTCACGGCGATGTAGCGGGCATTGAAGGGCAGCGGCGGGCGTTGTCCGACTGGCTGGACTGGATGGGTTTCATCGACGCTGGCGGTCAGGCGAGGCTTGACCGCCACATCGGCTATTTCGAGCCCTATGCCACCAGCCACGACGCGCTGGACCAGGATTTGGCGTTGCAGGACGAAGTGCGTAACGTGGCGCATGCCGTGGTCCACACCGTGCGGGAGTTGCGCGCTGGGCGCTTGCAGGCGGTGCAGCCGACGCTCCCGCGCCCGCGGCCAAAGTGAAACCCAGGCCATCGCGCCTCGTTCGGGTGGCTCTCGCATAAAACGCGGGCAACGAGTCAGCTTGGGGTTGGTGTTTCTCTGGTTTCTGCTGGGCGGGGTGGCGCATGTTCTCGCCACCGAAGCCGAAATGGGATTCGTGCCGCCTTAAGTACCGTGGCCCTGAGCCGCTGTGCTGGTCAGCGGGGCGCTCGACTTGCTCGGCGCGGCGGGCCTGATATGGCCGCGCAGCCGCCGCCTGGCCGGTTGGGGCCTGATGGCGCTGCCGGCATTTGGCTTTGGGCAGCCGCTTGTTTCAAGGGCGTTCACCTAGGTGCGCGAACGCACAGAGGACGCACCACGCACTGGCTATTCTTGTTGCGGGATTCATGCATTTGAATTCCTTTTTTAACCCCTCTTTCACCAGGAGCTTTCTTATGGATCAACGTTCAGTTTTTTCGTATTCGCCCGTCAAGGCGTCTTCAATCATCGGCACCAGTGTCGTCAATGCCCAGGGGGAAAACCTGGGCGACATCAAGGAAGTCGTGATTGACCCGGCAACTGGCAGGGTTGCCTACTCGGTCGTCTCATTCGGCGGCTTTATGACCATGGGCGAAAAGCTGTTCGCGATTCCGTTCAGCGCATTTGAATACGATGCGGCGGAAAACGAATATGTTCTGGACGTCTCCAAGGACCGCCTCGAAGCGGCACCTGGTTTTGATTCCGACAACTGGCCATCAATGGCCGACGAGAAGTGGAACCGGGACGTCTACAAGTATTACGACCGCTCCCCGTACTGGGAAGAATAAGCCTCAAGCGTCTCGGCAGTTGTCGTCGAATTGCGCCGGTTAAGGCGCAATAGCTTGGTATAGGCCAGCGCGAAGTGATCGCTGAAAGCGCTCGGCCAGTGGTACGTGGGCGAGCCGGCAGGTTGGGATGGGTGGCCTGTGTCAGGCGTCTCAGTGCTCGTCCCTGCCTTGCAATTAACACCCTTGTTAACTTTTGTTAAGATTTGACCAAAAAACCGAAATTTTCAAGAAAAATGGCAGCCAGGTCTCGTTAATACTTGTAACATTGCTATTTAAATAATAGCATGTTTTTGAAGTGCTAACCCTGCCAAGGTGAGGCGGACCGACGCCATGAGCAGTGAAGGCCGATCAGGCCCGTCGCGTTTCGGTTGGCGTTTGTGGTTGTCCCTGCAGGTGTGTCCTCCTGGGCCTCATGATCTGGAGGAACCTGCGACACCCCTGTCAAGCCCTGTGTCGGACGATTCAAACATTTGTCGCCCTCCTACCGCTGGACTCAGGAGCTCCTCCACAATCAAACTGCCGTAGCGCTGGGCGGATTGCGCGGGGATGCCACCCGCGAGCGCCGTCACACGTTCGATCTTTTCGGGTTGTTCCGCATGAACCACCAGGAAGCAGGAGCCACCTTCGGCCAGCGCCCGGTGCGCCTTGACGAGGTTGAGATCCTGGCCAAGAGCGGCCAGCGGACTGGCGGTCAACAAGTCTGCATCCACCTGCCCCATCATTTCCTGCGCGGTGTAATGCACCAAGTCCTGGGCGGTGAAGCCATCATCGAGCAAGGATCTTGCCAGCGCATCGGCCTGCGCTTGCGTGGCCAGCGCGACGACGATGTGGCCCACCGGTTTAAAAACACCGAAGGATGTGGGGTGCTTGGATTTGTCCATCAAAGGCTTTCGTTGAATTTCAATCGTGCAGTAGGCGATCTTGGCCGGCGTCAGACTGGCTGACTGTGCGTTTGCGCACCAATCCGCAGGGCAATCAGTCCATCGGCTCCACAACGCGGTCGTACTCCGGGTCATCGGGAATCATCGCGGGGATCGGGCCTTCGTCTGGCTCCACCGGTAGCGGCGCACCGTCATCGGGGTCTTGCGGATCCTGGACCGGTACGCTGTGCAAAAACTGTGGTGCGCGATTTCGCATGGGAACTCCTTGTTGAGGAGTCCATCTTCACGCCTGGCCAGGCAGTTTTCTATCGGTGGCTGCGCTGTGTCAATGTCGGCTTTGTCTGACATATTTTGAGCTTCATACTATCGTTTCCGGCGCTGGTATTCATTGCGCTTTATTGACGCAGCTTCGGTGCAATGTGGTGGTCGCCGGTTCCGAGCGGGACAGCCGACCTGCTCAGTCCTGGTCGGGCCACCACTAAAATTCAATCTGTTTGGCTGAAAGCAGAAATGCAGCCAAAAGGCCCAAAAAGGATCAAATTGGTTGTCAGGCATGCCAATTTACCCCTGACATCAAGGAATTTCAATGGCCAATTTCGTCGTCTCCCATGGCGCCTGGAGCGCGGGCTGGACCTGGAAAAAAATGCGCCCTTTGATGCGTGCAGCGGGGCATGAGCTCGTCACTCCCAGCTACACCGGCATTGGCGAGCGCTCGCATCTGGCACACGCCGGCATCGATCTGGATCACCACATCACTGACGTTTTGCAGGTGCTGACTTTCGAGGATTTGACTGACGTGGTGCTGATCGGCCACAGCTACGGCGGCATGGTGGCTACGGGCGTGGCGGATCGTGCAGCCAGCCGCATTCGGCAAATCATTTACCTGGACGCTTTTGCGCCGCGCCACGGTGAATCGGCCATGAGTTTGCAGCCTGCCGCCGTGCAAGAGCGCATGCGGGCCGCCGCGGCAGCCCTGGGCGAGGGCTGGCGCGTGCCCGCCAACCCGATGCCGCCCGACACTGCGGCCGAGGACGTCGCTTGGGCCATGCCCAAACGCGTGATGCAGCCCGTCAAAACCCTCACGCAGACGCTCACTCTCACGGGCGCAGCAGCGCATTTGCCGCGCAGTTACGTTTATTGCAACAAGTCCGGCCCCGGCGATGTTTTTCGCCAGTTTGCCGACCGCGCCCAGTCGGAGCCTGGCTGGCGTTATGTCGAAATGGACGCCAGCCACAACCCCCACATCACCTGCCCCGAGGCGCTGATGAAAGTGCTTTCCAGTTTGTTGGTTTAAATTGAAGGAGGTACCCAATGTGCCGAAACATTCGAACCTTATTCAATTTCGAGCCACCCGCCACAGAGCTTGAAATCCGCGATGCCTCGCTGCAATTTGTGCGCAAATTGAGCGGTTTCAACGTGCCTTCCAAGGCGAACGAACCGGCATTTGACCTGGCGGTGGCGCAAATTGCCACCAGCGCCCGTGAGCTGATGCAATCGCTCACCACGGCGCAGGCACGCAACCGCGACGAGGTAGCGGCGAGGACCCGGGAGCGGTCTGCCGCCCGATTTGCCAGGCCGTGAACGCGGGTTTTGAGAAGGTGAAATAATCTCGACATTGGTTTTGCGGTTTCAGCCCGCAAATGAGCATTCAGCGGTTCAAGATTTACTGGAGTTTTTATGAGCGACGCACAACAACGCATCGATGAATTGGTCAAAGGCAACGACGTATTGCTTTTCATGAAGGGCAACGCGAGTTTCCCCCAGTGCGGTTTTTCGGGCCGCGCCATCCAGATTTTGAAAGCCTCCGGCATTGACACGCGCACGCTTAAAACTGTCAATGTGCTGGAAGACCCGGAAATCCGCGCCGGTATCAAGGATTACAGCAACTGGCCAACGATTCCGCAGTTGTACGTCAAAGGCGAATTCGTCGGCGGCTCGGACATCATGATGGAGATGTACGAGTCGGGTGAGTTGCAGCAGGTGATCGCCAAACTGGGCTGATCCGGCCCATTCGGCCAAAGCCCCTCGTTAAATCCCGGCACTGCCCGGGCGCTACCGCACCGAATGCGCCGGCAGCAACGTGCCGCGGCAATCGCCAAAGCCGATACGGCGAAACCCCTCCCGCGCGCAATAGCCCCGCAAGATCACCGTGTCGCCGTCTTCGAGGAAAGTGCGGGTCTGGCCGTTGGCGAGTTTGATCGGCTGCTTGCCACCCTGACTGAGTTCGAGCAACGAGCCGCCCTGATCCGGCCGGGAACCCGATAGCGTGCCAGTGCCAAAAAGGTCACCGCTGGCCAAGTTGCAGCCGTTGACCGTGTGGTGCGCGACCAGCTGTGCCGCCGTCCAGTAAGCATCCGTGAAGTTCGATTGGCTCAAGCGTTCACCGCCGTGGCCGGCCAGCTTCATTGCGGCGGTCTGCAGCCAGACTTCGAGTTCGATATCGATCGCGCCTTGCGCTCGGTTTTCGGACGAATCGAGGTAGGCCAGCGGCTCAGGGTCGCCAGCGGGGCGCGTGAAGGCTTTTCGAAACGGGGCCAGCGCTTCCATCGTCACCACCCATGGCGAAATCGTGCTGGCGAAGTTCTTCGACAAGAAAGGCCCAAGCGGCTGGTACTCCCAGGCCTGCAAGTCGCGCGCGCTCCAGTCGTTGAACAGCGTCGCGCCGAACAGGTGGTCTTCGGCATGCTCGATCAGTATGGGTTCGCCCTTGGCGTTTGGACGGCTGATGACGAGGCCGATCTCAAGCTCGTAGTCCAGCCGCGTGCTCGGGCCGAAGTTGGGGTGCGAATCGTTGGTGCCCTGCGTCTGGCCGCGCGGGCGCGGGAACGCATGCGGGCTCGGCTCGATCGACGAAGCGCGACCGTGGTAGCCGATTGGTACCCACTTGTAGTTGGGCAGTAGCGGGTTGTCCGGGCGGAATAACTTGCCAACCGTTGTGGCATGGTGGATGCCGGTGTAGAAGTCGGTGTAGTCGCCAATGTGGCAGGGCACACCGAGCTGAACGCGCCACATCGGCAGCAAAGCACCAGAAAACTGCGACCGCTTCGCGCTGCCGCTGCGCAGGCCCTGGCTCAGCGCCTGGCGGATTGCCGAGCGCCCTTCCTTCGGCAAGCGCATCAGCCTATTGATGCCGTCTTGGTCGACCAAGCCTGTGCGGC
>JANOXL010000314.1:0-3132 GCA_031418395.1 Rhodoferax sp.
GTCGTGTAAATCAGACGCAATGCGCTGGCGCTCCTGGCGCGCGCCTTGCTCAAAGGCTTGGTGAGAGGCCATGCCGGCTTCGACGAGGCGCAGAATTTCTTCAGCCCGGGTTTGGTCATGCGGGCGAAACAGGCGTCGCCCACGCTCGGGCAAGGTCAGCAGCAAGTCGCTGAAATAACCGGCACCCGAGAGCCACATCTCCTGCCCCTGCGCGCGAACCTGTACGCGGACACGGACCGGGGCAGAGACCGGCACTTTCGCCGTCGCCGCCAGCTCAGTTGCGGGTTCCTGGCGCATCCGCAAGGGCTGAAACACACGCTCCCACAAACTCAGCCACGCCGGGTTCAGCGAGTGGCCGGGCCGTGGTCGGGCGGCGATCAGGGCCACGATGTCGGGCAGGATGTCTTGGGTTTGCGGCAGCTTGCCACGCCCCAGGCGCTGCCAGATGGCCTGGCGCAGCGGGAAGTACAACCAGCCGCCTACAGCCAGCGCGAACAACAGGGCATTGCTTTGCGACACTGGCAAGGCGGCCAGCAACAGCACATCCAGCAGCACAACCATGAGTCCGCCCAAAAACCACAGCCAGGCCGTGGCCCACCAGCGCTCCAGCTGAAACAAACCGATTTGTGTCACCAGCGGCACAAACCCCAAAAACAGCAGGGCCTGCCAGCCAAACCCGACGACCATCGGCAGCTTGAAGTTGTAACCAAACACGCCTGAACCAAAGCCGATGAACACCAGCGAAAAACTGCCGATATAGATCAACCCCAGCCATTTGATTTGCGCCAGTTTCACCGGGTCGCGCCGCGCCCGCGTCCACTGCCAAAGCAAAAGCAGCACCAGAAGCAGTGAAAGCAGCACCGTGGGCAAGCGGTAACCTATGGCGATGGTGGGCGTGAAGCGAGCCAGCTCGACCGTCATCCAGATAGCGGCCCAGCCCGCCAATAACCAGGAGAAATACGGCAGCTTTAGTGGCGTGGGATGCCGCGCGAGCAAAAGGCACAAGGCGCTGATCATGAAGTAGCCGATGGCGTGGGCGAGCTGGTGCAATTCGGCCCAGCCCCAGGCAGGCTGCGTCAACAAGCGCGAACTGGTCCAGCCGGTGAGGATCATCGTGTAGGCATAAATCACACTGGCCACGGCATACAGGTGGGCGGCCCGGTCGCCTGGCCGGTAGACCCAAACCGCCAACCCGACCGACATCGACAACAGTGCCAGGAGCCACGGCAGCCAGAAATAAAAGCCCAACTCGCCGAGGGTTTTGGGCCGCACCGTCGCCGTGACTGTGCGTTTGCCGATGCCGTCGGTGAGTTCAATGTCGATGCTGGGCGCCTGCAAAATGGCCCAAATGTCTTTGTGCTTCGCGTGAAACTGGTCCTGTTCGGCATACAAGTGCAACAGGCCCGAGGCTTCGACCAGCAACATGGGCGTCAAAGCCACGGTTTTGCCTGCGCCGCGCAGCGCGCGGATGCCGCTGAGCCGTGTGCCGTCGCCAGAGGTAGACTCCGCCGCCACCTCGCCACTGGCATCGACCTTGAAGCGCCAGCCGGTGGAGGGCTCCAGCATCGAGCGCGACAGGCCCAAGAGTGCGAAAACGATGATCAACGCAATCGCCACCCAGCCGCGCCAGCGCGCGACGACGCCGGACAAAGCGGGCGCAGGTGCAGCGCCGGGCGCGGCACCCGAGGTGATCTGGGACGTGATCGGAGATGTGATTTGCGGCCCCACCTCAGGCCCGACAATGGGCGCTTGCGTTAAATTCATGCCCATGATTCTCCGTCACCTGTTTTCCCCGCCCAACAACACCCGCCTGACGCACCTGTGCGGCCCTACCGACGAGCACCTGCGCACCATCGAGACGGCGCTGCAGGTGAAGATCGCGCACCGGCACGAGCAGTTCAAAATCGACGGCACCAAGGCCAACTGCAAACGCGCGCTGGAGATGTTGCAGGCGCTGTATGAAATCGCCGCGCGGCCGATTGAACCTGCCACGGTGCAGATCATGCTGGCCGGTGACGCCGAGCTCGATGGAAGCAACGCGCCCACCCTCAAAACCCGCCGCCCCGAGCTCAAACCCCGCACGCTGAACCAGGCCACTTACCTGGACAACATCGGCACCCACGACATCACTTTTGGCATTGGCCCGGCCGGTACAGGCAAAACCTACCTCGCCGTGGCCATGGCCGTAGACGCCCTGCAACGCAGCGCCGTGCAGCGCATCGTGCTCACGCGCCCCGCCGTGGAAGCAGGAGAAAGATTGGGTTACCTGCCGGGTGACCTGGCGCAAAAAATCGACCCGTATCTGCGCCCCCTGTACGACGCGCTCTACGATTTGCTGGGCTTCGACCAGGTACAAAAAGCCTTCGAGCGCCAGACCATCGAAATCGCACCGCTGGCCTTCATGCGCGGGCGCACGCTGAACAACGCCTTCATCATCCTGGACGAAGCGCAAAACACCACGCCTGAGCAGATGAAAATGTTTTTGACACGCATCGGGTTTGGCGCCAAGGCGGTGATCACCGGCGACGTGAGCCAGATCGACCTGCCCAAGACGCAGCAAAGCGGCTTGATCGACGCCGAACGGGTGCTCAAACGCGTCAACGGCATCTCGTTTTGCCGCCTCACCAGCGCGGATGTGGTGCGCCACCCACTGGTCGCGCGCATCGTGGACGCCTATGACAAACCTGGCAGTTCGGACTCCGAGCGACCTGAATTGCTGCTTAAAAGCGTGAACCGAAAGGCCCAAAATAGTAGGGTTTAATTTCTATTTCAATGTATTTATTGATTATAATTTTATCAATTATAGTTAATAATTAATAGCATAAACTACAATAAATACGAGACCTAATAATAATTTTTGCTTTACATTTATGTTGAAACAATTAAATTTGTCACTTCAATTCGCCTTGCAAAGCCGCACGACCCCGCAAAAGCCTGCCTCGCCAAACGCTGCCAGGCTAAACGCCACCCGCCACCGCGCCGCGCTGCCGCGCCACCTCGTCGCCAAATGGATCCGCCACGCCTTGCAGGTCGACGCAGACATCACCGTGCGCATCGTCGATGCCTTTGAGGCCCAGGCCCTGAACCGCGAATACCGCCATAAACATTACGCCACCAATGTGTTGACCTTCA
>JANOXL010000315.1:0-16541 GCA_031418395.1 Rhodoferax sp.
ATGTCGTGCAGGCGCTGGCGCAGGCTGCCGGTCAGGCCTTCATCCGGATGGTTGCCCACGCCGTGTGCGAGCACCATCGCGGGCAGATCGGCTTTGCCCTTGGCGTACAGACTCAAGAATGGACGGAAGTTTGAGGGGGAGCCGGGGGGTGGCGCAAGGGTGACCGCGTCGCCCACCACCAGTTGGGACTTGACCAGCTCCTCGAAGCGGGCTTCGCGCTGGTAGTCGGAGGCCACCGCGGCGCCGGCTCCCGCAAAGAAGGCGCAGAAACACACCCATCGCAGGGTGGCGAACAGGTTCAGCACATTTGGCATTGGGTTCGTCATGTTGGATAAGTGTACGACTGCCGAATGAGTGAAAGCGGTTTGAGGGAATGTAATTAATATGGGTATTAATTACTATTAAAAAACATGAAATTTCGACAAATCTGTAGAAAATTTGCCTCCAGATCACGGATTATTTGTGTAGTTAGCTATTACAAATATAGCAACTCAATTTCAACCAGAAGCGAGTTTCCTGAGCTTGGGTGGCCCCAGCGTCGCCTCAGCGTCCGACGAAACTGTAAGTCCCGCTCTCCAGCGCCTCACGCGCCGCTGCGTGCGCTGCCGCCATGGCGGTGCGGTAGAGCACGGTGCCAAAGCTGATGCGCTTCACACCGGCGGCTTGCAATTGCGCGCGGCTGAAGGATTTACCGGGCATGCCGACCATGAAACTAAACGGTTTCGCCAAGGCGCTGCACACGGCTTGCACGGCCTTGATGTCGGGCAGCGCCGGGGCGAAAAGCACGTCAGCGCCAGCAGCTTCAAAGGCCTGAAGGCGGCGAATGGTGTCGGCCAGGTCGTCGACGCCGCGCAAATGATTTTCGCAGCGCGCGGTCAGGGTGAAGGCAAAGGGCAGGGCGCGGGCAGCCTGCACGGCCGCTTGCACGCGGGCCAGCGCGAGGTCAAACGGGTAGATGCCGTGCGGGTAAGTGCCGCTTGTGGCATCGCCTGAAAAGTCTTCAATCGAGCCACCGACCAGGCCCGTGCTGCCTGCCAGGCGTATGGTTTCGGCGACCTGTTCGGGCGTATCGCCAAAGCCGTTTTCCAGATCGGCGGACACCGGCACGGAGGTGGCGGCGCAGATCTCACGGGCGTGCGCCAAGGCGAAGTCCCGCCCCAGGCGGCCATCACGCAGGCCTCGGGCCACGGCGCTGGCGCCGCTGGAAGTGGCCAGCGCTTTGGCGCCGAGTTTTTCAAATTGGAGGGCCGAGCCGATATCCCACGGGTTGGGCATTTCAAAAATGCCAGGCGCGCCATGCAGCGCGCGGAAGGCTTCGGCCTTTTGGGCCAAATCAAAAAGGTTCATCGTGGCTCCTTTGGAGAGTGGATTATTCACCCGTTGGCGTCATCTTTGCCCGATATGACCCGTACCCGCACACTTTTGCCTTTGATTTTGCCGCTGTTCAACTTGGCGCAAGCGGCCTCGCCAATGGCGCGGGCCACGGCGACGAAGGTGCAAAACTCGGTGACAGCGATTTTGCCAATCTGCTCGCGCGTATAGGGCGTGCCGCCATCCGTGCCCGTCAACGCGCCCAGCACATCGCCTGCGCGGATTTTTTCTTTACGGCCACCCAGGATTTGCAGCGTGACCATGGGCGGCAAGAGCGGGCCTTTGCCAGTGGGCTTGAGTTCATCGAGCTTGTGCCACCTGGATTCCAGCTTTTGATACTGCTCGATTTTGCCCACAGCCCCCATGTCGTTCATCGAGGCCAGGCTAAGCGCCAGGCCGGTCGCGCCCGCGCGGGCGGTGCGGCCAATGCGGTGCACATGCACCTCGGGGTCGGGGGTGATGTCGACGTTGATCACGGCTTCGAGGTCTTTGATATCCAGGCCGCGCGAGGCCACGTCGGTGGCTACCAACACCGAGCAACTGCGGTTGGAGAACCGCGCCAGCACCTGGTCACGCTCGCGTTGCTCCAGCTCGCCATAAAGCGCCAGCGCGCTGAAGCCCTGGTCTTGCAGGTACGTCACGAGGTCTATGCACTGCTGTTTGGTGTTGCAAAACGCCAGGGTGCTGATAGGGCGAAAGTGGTTCAAGAGGGCGGCGACTGCGTCAAAACGCGTAGCGCGCGTGACTTCGTAAAAACGCTGTTCGATCAAATCCTGGCTGAGTTGTGCCTCGACTTTGACCATCTGTGGCGTTTTCATGAACTGGTTGGCCAGTTTGGCAATGCCCTCGGGGTAAGTGGCTGAGAAAAGCAGGGTTTGGCGGGTGGCAGGGGTTTGTTTGACGACCGTGCTGATGTCGTCAAAAAAGCCCATGTCGAGCATGCGGTCGGCCTCATCGAGCACCAGGGTGTTGAGGCCTTCAAGAGTGAGATAGCCGCGCGCCAGGTGGTCCATCACCCGCCCCGGCGTGCCCACCACCACGTGCGCGCCGTGCTCCAGCGAGGCGCGTTGCCCGCGCAGGGCCACACCACCACACAGGGTGACGACTTTGATGTTGTCCGCCGCGCGGGCCAGGCGGCGGATTTCCAAAGTGACCTGGTCGGCCAGCTCGCGTGTCGGGCACAACACCAGCGACTGCACTGCAAACCAGCGCGGGTTGAGTTTGGCCAAAAGTGCCAAGGCGAACGCAGCAGTTTTGCCGCTGCCGGTTTTAGCCTGGGCGATCACGTCTTGCCCGGCCAGGGCCAGCGGTAAACTGGCCGCCTGGATGGGGGTCATCTCCAGGTAGCCGAGTTGGGTGAGGTTGGCGAGTGTGGCCGGGTTCAGCGGCAGGGTTTCAAATCGTTGCGTCATGCCCTGATTTGACCAGAGGCGGGATGCGCCAGGTGCGGGCCTCGGCGCGGGGGCAATACATCCGCAGCATCACATAGAAACTCCCCAGCGGCGCGGGTAGCCAATTCGAAGTATCTGAGGGGCGCTGGTGCGAGATGATCAAGGTCAAGCTACCGTCGGGGTCGTGTTGGAGGCCACTGGTGCGGTCGCCAATCGCAAATCGCTCTAGCGGGTTGGGATACAAAAACCGGTCGGCAGCGTACATGGTGACAGACCAGAAGGAATCGACGGGTGGCAGGTCGCCCGCCACGAAGCGCATGGTGTAGCGGTGTTGACCGTCCAGCGGCTGTTTGTGGGCATCAAAATCACCCATGGCGTAGATGGCCTCGTCACTGGCCAAGCCGCCCAGGCCTTTGTAGGCGGTGAGTGCACGAGTCAGGTAGTTGCTCCCGTACCGTCCCAGCACATAACTGGCCGCCCAGGGCCTTGCGACGCGGCTGCGTGAATTGGCCACCACCAGTGCGGCGGCATCGAGCAGGCCTTGATGCAAACCGTCTTGAAGCGGCTTATCAATGAACTGCCAGTCAAAGGCAAAACCGGGCACTAATTTGGCGCTGGCGAACCAGGCGATCAATCCGGCGTCAGCTGCAGGTGCCGGGTTTTCAGCCATGGCATGGCAGAGGTTGGTAAAAAATCGAGCGGCAATGGTCAGGCTGTCGCCAGGGCGCGCAGACAAGGCAGCGATGGTGTCTTCAGCTTCGCCGACCCACTCGCCCACAGCGCGTGGCTGCGTGGCGCTATCCGTGCCCGGCAGGCAGTCCAGGCGAATGTCTGCCTGCAGTGTACGGGCCGCCAAGATATCAGCCGTTGCGTCACCTACCACGACTCGACCAATCAACCACACCAAGTTGGTGGGGGATTGCACCACACGGCCTAGACTGCGCAAATCGTCGTCTACAGGCGTTTCAGGGCCGATCAGCACCACGGTTTCACCTGCCTCGGGCGAAACGCGAAGCCCTGGGTTTGCAAAGTTATTGGTCCAGGCATCGTAAAGTGCCAAGACGAAATAACGCCCAGCATGGAGGCGGGCCGAGGGCACCCGTAACAGGCGCGGGCCGTTGGCCAAATTGATCCAGCCGGTGGTGTAAAGCAAGTCGTTCGCTGGGGTGACGATGTCTCGGTCAGCAGCGGTGGCGGCGCGGGTCATGTGATGGACATGGTCAATCGGAGCGCCCCAGGCCGCCTTTTGCGCCAGGCTTGGTGTGGTTTGCAGATGGCAGGTGCGCACGGATTCGATCAAGGGATAGCCCCAGACAAAAGCCGAAAAGCCAATGGCCTGACCCAGGGCAAAACGTGGATCTGAGCCGGCGGCTGGCGCTGCGTAGGGATTTACCGAGGGTGGTGCCGAAAGGTGTGCTGAAGGTGGGGGTTCTTGAGTCACGCTGTTTCCTCTGTTGAATGTGCGGGGGCGAGCGCGCGCCCAATCACCACCGCGTCGACTGCAAAACCGCTCCCTTGCGTCTTGGGCAGTGCCACAAACGGGTTGATATCAATGCTTTGCAGACTGTCGCTCGCGTTGGCCGCCAACTCCGACAAGGCCGCGAGGTTGGCCGCCAAAAAATCAAGGTCAACCGGTGGTTTGCCGCGCGCGCCGTTCAGCAACGGCAAAGCTTTGATTGAGTGAATCATCTGCAGCGCTTGCAGAGGGGTTACCGGCGCAGTATGTAGCGCAACATCGTCCATCAGTTCGACAAATAGGCCGCCCAAACCAAACATCACCACAGGGCCAAAAACAGGATCGAAGTGCGCGCCTAACAAACACTCTACGCCGCCCGACAACATCGGGGCAACCAGTACGCCGGTGACAAGCGCGTCAGGCGCGTTGTCGGCGGCGTTTTGCAACAGCTTGTGATACGAAGCGGTCACATCATCTTTGGCAACGTTGAGCGCAACCCCGCCGATTTCTGACTTATGGGTGATGTCTCGAGAGACGATTTTCAATGCCACCGGCGTGGCGAATCGGACTGCTGCCCGGATCGCGTCTTGTGGCGAATCGACTACTTCACAGGCGATGGTGTTGATACCTGCCGATTTCAACAGCGCCAAACCCTCGGGTTCCGTGCAGGTGCCGGGCTTCAGCACCGCGGTGTTTTTGGCGACAGCGGTGGATGGCGTCAAAGTTTTTCGGAAACTCTCGGCAAAACTTGCCAGCGCCGCGATGGCGCGCACGGAATCGGCAGGCTCCACATGGACCAGGCAACCCATGGCTTCGAGTTGTTGCCGCCGGGCAGGGTTCAGCAAGGTCGAGACGGCCAGCACCGCCTGTGGGAAATCCCGGCGCAGGGTGGTCACCATCGAATCAATGACGGGCCAAAATTTTTCCGATGCGCCAGCGGCTGCCATAAAGCAGAGCCAACTCGAATACCGACCACCACGCAGCATGAGGCGCGCAGTTTTCTCCAGCAAAGCGGCGTCATTGGTGATCTGGCCAGTGATATCGACCGGGTTGGTGGCTGAGGCAAAAGGCACCCAGGCGCGGATTTCTTCCTGCAAGGCTGGCGGCATAGGTCGAAGATCCAATTGGCGGTCGCTGGCGGCATCGGCCATCAAGACACCCACGCCGCCGGAGACTGTCAAGAGCCCCAAACTTCGGTCAGGTGGCAGGCGACTGATGCTGGCGCTGGCGGCGATGTCAAAAAACTCGTTGATATCGCCCGCGCGATAGACGCCATATTCGCGAAACACCGCGTCATAAACGGCATCGTTGCCCGCCAAGGCGGCGGTGTGTGATGCGGCCGCCTCGGCTCCGATAGCGCTGCGCCCCACTTTGACGATGACCACTGGCTTCCTGGTCGCGTGCGCGGCGGCCAAGGCGCGGCGAAGTCGATGGCCATCGCGACAGCCCTCCATGTAGACCATGATGACGCGGGTGTTTTCGTCCGCCGTCAGCCACTCAATGCATTCGGAAAGATCGATACCGGCCTCGTTACCGGTCGTAATCCAGTACGACATGCCCAGTCCGCGCTCGCGCGCCAGTGCGTAGGCATAGGCGCCAAAAGCACCCGATTGGCTGACAAGGCCAATCGAACCAGGCTTGACCAAACCCACCCCCGGCGCAGGTGAAAAGGTGGCGTACACACTCTGGTGGATGTTCATGAAGCCCAGGCAATTCGGGCCCAACAAGGTAATGCCCGCCAGGCGGGCCAACCCGGCCAGCCGATTCTGGTTGCCCGCGCCTTGGGGGCCAATTTCTGCGTAGCCAGAGCTGAACAACACAATGCTGCCGACTTTGGCAGCGATGGCATCCATCAGGCAAGCCTCGACCAAAGCGGCAGGCACGGCGATGATCGCCAGGTCCACCGGCTGGCCAATCGAGCGCAGGTCTGGGTAGGCTTTGAGACCCTGAATGGTTTCTGCATTGGGATTGACCGGGTACAGGCTGCCAGAGAAACCCAAGCGCCTTTGAAAATCAACCGGAACACCGCCAATTTTTGAGGCGTTATCAGAAGCGCCGACTACGGCAATGGATCGTGGAGAAAAAATAAGGGCCACCTGTAAAATTACTTGCTTCAGGATGATGAACGTGCTGCGCGCGCACGCCATAATATTTCATCTCGATTCACAAGGAGACCAACATGTTACGACCAACAGGTGCGCCAGCCAGGTTTCTGGCAGCTGTGTTGACACTTGCAACTTTTGCCAACTTCGCCAATGCACAGACCCAAAATCCCTGGCCGAACAAGCCGGTCAAAGTGATTGTGTCCGGAGCTGCCGGTAGCGGTACGGATATCGTCGCGCGGTTGATTACAGAACCCTTGGCGAAGGTATTTGGACAGCCGTTTGTGATCGATAACCGGCCGGGTGCCAACGGCATGATCGCTACCGAAGCAGCGGCGAAATCGCCCAATGATGGCTACACCCTCCTCTTTACCTACGCAGCGGCGCAGGTGGTGAACCAGTCTTTGTTTGAAAAAGTGGGCTACGACGGTGACAAGAGTTTTGCTGCCGTGGCCCAAATTGGCGCCGGGGGCAACATTTTGGTGGTGCAGCCCAGCGTGCCTGCCGGTAATCTCAAGGAATTCATTGCTTTTGCCAAGTCCAAACCGCACGATGAACTGGCCTACGGTTCCTGGGGCAATGGCTCAGGCGGCCACCTCAGCATGGAGGCGCTCAAACAACAAGCAGGTTTGGGTATGCGCCATATTCCGTATAAGTCATCTGCTGCTGTGAACACCGATTTGATCGGTGGGCAAATTCAGTTGGCATTTACGGCCGTGGCATCCGGGCTGAGCTTGATTCAAAGCGGCAAGATGAAGGCCATCGCAGTGAGCGGCACCAGCCGCATACCGCAATTGCCAGAGGTCAAAACCATGAGTGAGCAGGGCGTCAAATTTGACTTGAATGCCTGGTACGGCATGTTTGCCCCTGCTGGAACTCCCGCAAGTATCGTGAACAGCATCAACCGCGAAATCAACAAGATGATCACCACGCCGGAAATCGCCGCCAAGTGGCGCACCACGGTAGGGTTCAATGAGTTGCCCGTCAAAACGCCTGAGCAATTTGCTGAAACCGTACGGACTGACATTCGCGATTGGGGCAATATTGTGCGCGCGGGCAACATCAAGGCAGACTGAAACATTCATGGACATCAGTTCACCTCCTGCTTTCAATACATTGGCCGGCCTGATTGGCGGGCATGGGGCATCGCGGCCAGACAGCGTGGCGCTGGTCGTCGGCCAGCACCGCATGCGTTACGGTGAGTTGGACGCACTCATGTCGCGGGTGGCCCGCGCCTTGGCCCAACATGGCGTGCGCGCAGGTGAAACCATTGCCGTGTGCGCATCCTCATCCATCGAATACGCAGGCGTTTTTCTAGGGGCGCTTCGCGCGGGCGTGGTGGTTGCCCCGTTGGCGCCAAGTTCAACTGCGCAAAGCCTTGGCCGGATGATCGAGGATGCACAAGCCCGGATTGTTTTTACCGATGCGTCGTATGTTGACCTCGTGTCCCTGGGGATGCAAATCAGGTCGCAAAATGTTCCCCGTGTTTTGCTGGATGACGCCATTGGCAGTGAAGGATTCAGCCATTGGCTCGCCACATCAGACAAACAGGGCGGCGACAGGAAAACTTTCCATGATTTTCCTGAAATCAAGCCAGAGTCGGCTTTCAATATTATTTACTCGTCGGGCACGACCGGGGAGCCCAAAGGCATCGTTCAGTCCCATGGGATGCGCTGGGCGCATATCCAGCGCGGCAGCGCGTACGGTTATGGGCCTGATACCGTCACGCTGCTGTCAACACCGCTGTATTCCAACACCACCTTGGTGGTCTTCATTCCCACCCTGGCCTTTGGCGGCACTGCCTGTCTCATGCCCAAATTTGAGGCCGGCGACTACCTGAATCTTGCACAGCTCCACCGGGTGACACACACCATGCTGGTGCCGGTGCAATACCAACGCTTGATGTCCCGCCCCGACTTTGACACTTTTGATCTCAGCAGTTACAAGATCAAGTTTTGCACCAGTGCGCCATTTGCTGCGGAACTCAAGGCCGATGTGCTCAAGCGCTGGCCGGGGGGTCTGGTCGAGTTTTATGGCATGACGGAAGGTGGTGGCACGTGTATTCTTGAGGCGCATCTGCATCCCGACAAACTCCATACTGTGGGGCGACCTTCTTTGAATCACGATATCCGCCTGATTGACGACGCAGGCCGCGTCGTGGGGCCTGGTGAGGCGGGTGAAGTCGTAGGGCATTCTGGCAGCATGATGAACGGTTACCACGGGCAGCCGCACAAAACCCGCGAGGCCGAGTGGTTTGATGAGACTGGAAAGCGGTTTATCAGAACCGGTGACATCGGTCGTTTTGATGGGGATGGTTTTCTGACCCTGTTTGACCGGCGCAAGGACATGATCATTTCGGGTGGTTTCAACATTTACCCCAGTGATCTGGAGGCTGTCGTGTCGGCACACCCGCAAGTTCAAGAGGTGGCGGTGGTGGGCGTGCCGTCCATTCAATGGGGCGAAACACCGGTGGCCTTTATCGTCAAAAAACGATCGGTGCAGGGTGAAACAGACCTTGGGCCCGCTGACTTGATGGGTTGGGCCAACGCGCAATTGGGAAAGACGCAAAGGCTGGCCTCGGTGATTCTGGTCGATGAGTTGCCGCGCAGTGCCATCGGCAAGGTTCTCAAACGCGAATTGCGCGAGCGTTACGCTGAAATCGGATCGGCGCCAGAGCACCTGCAGGCATGACCGAAAGCATTCGCACTCAACTGATGGCGGTCGACGCGCGCGACTCGATGATGCGCCTTGTGGCGGACTCCGTACCGGCGCTGATCGCCTATTACGAAGTGGGCTCTTTGGAGTGCCTGTTCGCCAACCAGCGTTACGCCGAATACAACGGCTGGACACCGCAAAGCATCATCGGCAAGACGGTGCGCGAAGCGATTGGAGAAACTGCCTACAGGGCTATTGGCGCCCACGTTGAAGCGGCGCTGGCGGGCCAGGGTTCCAAATACACACGCGAGCAGACGCTGCCCGACGGCAGTAAACGCTTCATTGAAGTGAATTTGGTGCCACATTTTGACCACCAGCAGATTCTCTGTGGTTGCTTTGTCCTGATCAACGACATCACCGAGCATTGGCGCATCGAGCAAGCCCTGCGCCTCAGCGAGGAGCGGATGCGCAAGTTTGTGCAGGCCACCGAAGAAGGCATCTTCTTCCACAAAGACCGGCGCGTCACCGATGTGAACGGCGCCCTGCTGCGCATGTCGGGTTACACACGCGAAGAAGTGGTCGGCCGCATGACCAATGATTTCGTACCCGAAGTCTGGCACGAAAAAATGCGCCTGCAGGCTGAGTCTGGCAGCGAGCTGCCCTATGAGTCGGTCATGCTGCACAAGGACGGCCACGAATTCCCGATCGAATGCGTGATGAAGACTATGCCTTTTGCCGGCGAGGAGCATCGCCTGATCGTCGTGCGCGACGTGACGGCGCACAAGCAGACGCAGGCGCGCATCCGTTTCCTGGCCCTGCACGACAACCTGACCGAATTGCCCAACCGCAACTTCCTCAAGGAGCGCCTTGAAAACGCCCTGGCGATGGCGCGCAGGCACCAGAGCTTGTTGGCGGTGCTGTTCATCGACTTGGATAACTTCAAAACTGTCAACGATTCGCTCGGGCACCACATAGGTGACGACCTGCTGCGTGAAGTGGCCCGGCGCATTTCAGCGACGGTGCGCGACTCCGACGTGGTATCCCGCCTGGGCGGCGATGAATTTGTTGTGGTGTTGTCGGAGATCGCTTCAAGTCAAGATGCATCCATCGTGGCGCAAAAGTTGCTGGATGCGATTCACGCTGTGGTCACGGTTGAAACTCATAAGCTCTATGTGTCTGGCTCCATAGGCATCAGCCTGTTCCCCGCGGACGGTGATTCAGTCGACGATTTGATTCGTCATGCTGATTCATCCATGTACCACGCCAAGGATAGTGGTCGCGGCAATTTCAAGTTCTTTCTTCCGACCATGCACCAGCGGGCTACGGGTGAGCTGGATCTGGAGCGGCAACTGCGCAATGCGCTGCTCAGGCGGGAGTTTGTACTTCACTACCAACCCCAGAAGCGGCGGCTGGATGGGGCGGTTGTCGGGCTGGAGGCCTTGGTGCGTTGGCAGCACCCCGAGCGGGGCCTGCTCAGCCCTGCGCGTTTCATCAATTTCGCTGAAGGGCGAGGCTTGATCGGGTCTATCGACCGATGGGTTTTGCAGGAGGCCTGCCGCCAGATGAAAGCTTGGCACGATTTGGGCAGTCTGAAGGTGCCTGTGGCAATTAACCTGTCGGCCATGGATTTCAGGCAAGGTGACTTGCTGGAGGAGATTTCCGGGGTGTTGTTGGAGACCGGATTGAACCCGGAATTTCTGGAAATAGAACTTACCGAATCTGTCTTGATTGACCGCGACAGCCACGTGCTCGAGACCCTCAGCGCCTTGAGCAAAATGGGCGTGGGCCTGACCTTGGACGACTTTGGTACAGGTTATTCCTCTTTGGCCTATCTGAAGCGTTATCCCATCAGCAAGCTGAAGATCGATCGTTCTTTCATACAAGACGTGACCACCGATGAAGATGACCTGGCACTGGCTACGGCTATTTTGCAAATGGCCAAGGGCCTGAAACTCAAAGCGGTCGCCGAAGGTGTGGAAACCCAAGCCCAACTGGACATACTGACGGCTCTGGGCTGCGAGGAATTCCAGGGCTACCTCATTGCGGCGCCCTTGCCTGCGCAAGACGCGTACGCCTTTATTCGCAGGTAGAGGAGCTGGCGCTGGTCTTCAAGCAGAATACTGCGCCACGTAGTCTTCAAACGGAATTTGCGGACTGTCTTCGATCTGCTTTTGAGCCTCCAGAGAACGGCGTGCGCTGTCCCTAAACCGGGATTGCGTGACCGCATCCAAGGGCATCGACAGCAAATTGGCTTTGTGCTGCTCTGACAATTTGAGGGTGTACGCGACCAAGCCCCCGGCACGGCGTATGCCCTCCAATATCTGGGCAGACGGCGTCAACTCTGGGTGGTCAATAAAGTTGCGCAGACGTTCAAAGGTTTGCGCATACACCGAGCCGCCATAAGCGGTATCCAGCATGGCGGCATAGGGTGCCATGTCCTTGAATAACTCGTGTGCCATGGGACGCATCGGCTGCTCGGTGTTGTGAACCAGCAAATGCAAATCAGGTTGGCGCCCCCGTGTGACGACGCGGCGCTTGTTCTCCAGATTTTCACCTTGTTCCCGACTGGTGATGGGCGGGCTGTCGCGCAGCAGGCACATCAGCAAAAAGGCATCGCAAAACGTGCTTTGGTCGGGCGTGATGCCGATGTCCACCAGCGGGTTCAGGTCAAAGAGGCGCACTTCGAGGTACTCAACACCGTATTTCTTCAAGGCAACGGCCGGACGTTCGCCGTGGATGCCGATGCGTTTGGGGCGTATGCCCGCGTAGAACTCGTTTTCAATCTGCAGCACATTGGCGTTGAGCTGCTTCCAGTGATCGCCATCGCGCACGCCCAAGGCCTGGTAAAAAGGGTCAGGTGTGTGGATCGCATCATCCAGGGCCTGCGTGTATTCAGCCAAAGAGTTGAAGTTGACGTTCAGGCTGGATTGGGCACGATTTTGGTAACCCAGATCACTCATACGCAGGCAGGTGGCCCAGGGCCCGTAAAGCGTGTCAACACCCAGCGTTTCAAGGTCTGGCTTCTGGCCGCGTAAAAAAGACGTGCTCACGGCAGGCGACGCGCCGAACAAGTAGGGAATCAACCAGCTATAACGCAGGAAGTTGCGGATCAATCCAAAATATCGCTCGCTGATGAATTCCTGCAAATCACCGCTGGCTTTGCAGCAGTCATAGAGCGCTTGCCAGAACGCTTGGGGCAAAGACCAGTTGTAATGCACACCGGCGATGGTCTGCATTTTTCGGCCATACCGGTGGCCCAGCCCTTCACGGTACACATATTTGATACGCGCCGTATTGGATGTGCCGTAGTCGGCCAGCGGGATATCTTGGTCTTCACCGAGCAAGCCCGGCATGGAGCTTGCCCACATCACTTCAGAGCCTAGGTGTTGCGCTGTGAAACGGTGTAAATCACGCAGGAAGGGCAGCGCAAAGTCGCGATCTTGCGAGGGCGGCGTGATGAATTCCAGCAAGGCCTCTGAATAATCGGTGGTGATCCAGGGGTGGGTGAGTTTGGAGCCCAAACCGGGCGGGTGGGGCGTTTGCGCCAGTTCGCCACCTGGCGTGACTCGCAAACACTCTTTCTCAAAACCTCGGGTAATGCCGCGTAGCACCTGGGCAGCCTCGGGCGCGGAAAACTGGGTGGCTGCATCGCAGGCCGTAAATTTCAACATGACCGGATTCCTGATTCTTAACGCCCGTGGGCGGGGTGCGGCAGTATCGCGTCTTCCACACTTTGTTGCTGGCCAGGCGATTTCAAGCCCCAGGTCGGCAAAGCTTCAGCTTGCGCGGTCTGCCAACGCCAAGAAACTCTGCTAAACGCCATTTAGGCACCGGTAAATTTGGCCGCCCGCCGCGCCTGCCAGGCCGCTTGGCCTTCCTTCAAATCGGCCGAATGTGCTGCACGCGCAATGTCCTGCGCCAGGCTCGCCAAATCTAAACGGCCCCGTGCCAGGGCATTGAGGTGTTTTTTCATGCCCAATAGCGCCAAGGGGGCCATGCTGGCCAGCGTGTTGGTCAATTCATCTGCCGCCGTCGCCAGATCAGCGTCGGCCACCAGCTGCGTTAGAAAGCCGCAAGCCCGCATCTCGGGGGCGTCCATTTTTTGCGCTGTCAAAAACAGGCGTTTGGCGGTGTCAACGCCCAAGCGCGACACGTACCGCTCCAGTCCGCTTTGGTAATAGTGCAGCCCCAGGCGGGCCGCGGGCATGAACATATCAACCGACGCGGCTCCCAACCGGAAATCGCAGGCCAGTGCAAGATCGGTCGCGCCGCCGTACACGCCACCCTGGATGACGGCCACCGTCACCGGTCGGGCGGCCTCCATTGCATCGACCAATTGCTCAAACGACACCGTGCGTGCCGCGCCAATCTGGTTGATGTCGAAGCCACTGCAAAAATATTTGCCCAAGGATTGCAGGCGCAGCACCAGCACCTCAGCGCGCGCGTTGACCTCTGCAATATGCTCGCCTATCGCTGCCAGGTCCTGAGGCTCCAGGCGATTGGCCTGCTCGGGGCGGCGCAGGGTGATGGTGGCGACGTGATTGCGAATTTGAAGATCAGGCGTGGGCATAGTGAGAGGTCAGTGTAGAAAAGCTGCCCATAACATGGTCAGCCCCGCCAGAAGCAGCAAGCCGTCCATCATCAGTTTGAACTTGTCGTTGTCAATTTTGTGGACGATACGTTTTGCGATAAAGGCACCGGCCACCAGGCTGGAGCCAATGATCAAACCTTTGGCGATGATGGTCACTGGCAAGGCGTCCAAACTCCGAAATGTGATGGCCTTGGCGACATACACCGCCAGCGAACCCATGGCTTCGGTTCCCAGGTAAGCGCCTTTGACCAGGCCGTAAGCCAGGAAGAAGGGCGCATTGATCGGCCCCGTACTCACCACCACACCTGTGATAAAACCGATGATCAAACCGACCCAGGCCATATGCCACAAGCTCAAACGCCAGGACTGCCGTGCCATCCAGCGGCGCAGCGGAACCATCGCGATGAAGAAAAGGCCCAGCACCAGCTCGACAATGCCCGGAGGCAGCGTCAAAAGGGTCTTGGCACCCAAGGCGGCTGCGGGCATGCCGGTGGCGCTGTAGGCCGCTGTGACGCGCCAATCGATTTCGCGCCACCAGGCGGCCACGCGCGAGCCATTGGCCATGATGGCGGCGATGCCCATGATCGGCACCGCCTCGCGTGGGCCAAACACCAGCACCAGCGCTGGCATCAGCATGATGGAGGTGCCGAAACCGAGAACCCCGCCTACCGTGCCAGCCAGGAGGCCGAGCGACAGCACCATGGCAAAATCCAGCCAGGCAAAGTCCACGAACGATCCGTAGGCAATGAATCAGGGTTTGCCGTTGATGGCCAGCAACTCCACCTCAAAATGCAGGGTCGCATGGGGCGGAATCACATTGCCTGCACCACGTTCGCCATAGGCAATGCTGGCTGGGCAAGTCAGTTTGGCTTTGCCGCCAACCTTCATGCGTTGCACACCTTCAGTCCAGCATTTGATGACGCCACTTAACGGGAACTCAATGGCCTCATTGCGTTTGTACGAGCTGTCAAACTCGCGCCCGTCAGGCAGGGTGCCCCGGTAATGCACCTTGACTTTATCGCTCGCCGTGGGGCTGGCGCCACTGCCATCTTTGAGCGAGCGGTATACCAGGCCACTGGCGGTGACAACAGCGCCTTCTTCTTTGGCGGCTGCGGCGGCCGCGCTTGAGGCCGTTGCAGCGGGCGCCTGTGCCAAAGACACGCCATGTAAAGTTGCCAAGGTGGTTAGAAGCGTCGCTGCGACAAGCAGGCGAATAGGGTTTTTGAACAACAAATCAATCTCCTGGAGAATCGGGTGGAACAACACCCGATTGTCGCAGGCCTCATCTCCATCTTCATCCACCTAGCAGAGCAGGACTTCACCCCTATGACTACTTTTGATTTCGACCTCTTCGTGATTGGCGGCGGAAGCGGTGGCGTGCGCGCAGCCCGAATGGCGGCCCAGCGCAAGCTTGATGGCATGCCGGTGCGGGTCGGGTTAGCCGAAGTGCTGGGCACGGCGGGCCTGGGCGGAACGTGTGTCAACGTGGGCTGCATTCCCAAAAAGCTGTACAGCTACGCGGCGCATTACGGCGAATCCTTCCACGAATCCCATGGTTTTGGCTGGGAAGGGCCGGCGCCTGTGTTCAATTGGGAGACCCTCAAATCGAATCGCCGTCAGGAAATCACGCGACTCAATGGCATTTATCAAAACTTGCTCAAGGGTTCGGGTGTCAAGGTGTTCAACGCGTTTGCCACCCTGCTGGACGGCCAGACGCTGGACGTGGGTGGCCAGCGTATCCGCGCCAGACACATCCTGATCGCCACCGGTGGCCAACCCAGCGTGCCAGAAATGCCCGGACGCGAACTGGTGAAAACCTCCAACGACATGTTTGATATCGACCCCTTCCCGAAGCGGCTGTTAGTGGTGGGTGGCGGCTACATTGCCTGCGAGTTCGCCTCCATCTTCAATGGCTTGGGTGTCCACGTCACGCAGCTGTATCGTGGCGAGCAGGTGCTGCGCGGCTTCGACGACGACGTGCGTTGCTTCATCGACAGCGAGATGCAGAAAGCCGGTGTTGATTTGCGATTGAGTGCCGATGTGGCGTCGATTCAAAAAGCAGCCGGCGGCCTGGCCGTGCGCCTCCAAGATGGCGCAGACCTGGAGGTAGACGCCGTGCTCTACGCCACTGGCCGAGTACCCAACGTGACGGGACTGGGCCTGCAAACCGCGGGTGTGAAGCAGGGCAAAGATGGCGCGGTCGTGGTCGATGACGACTACCAAACCAGTGTCCCATCGATCTACGCCGTCGGCGACGTTACGGCACGCATCCAGCTCACCCCCGTCGCGCTGGGCGAAGCGATGGTGGTGGTCGATCAGCTCTTCGGCCCGCAGGCCGGCAAACCCAGACCCGGCATGAGTTACCAGTTCATTCCCACAGCCGTATTCACGCACCCCAACATCGGCACCGTGGGTTATTCAGCAGCTGACGCGCGTGAAAAATTCGGTAAAGTGACGATTTTCAAGAGCGAATTCAAAGCCCTCAGGCACACCTTGAGCGGCAGCAGCGAGCGTACGCTGATGAAGCTGGTGGTGGAAAACGCGACGGACCGCGTCGTCGGCCTGCACATGGTCGGCCCTGACGCTGGTGAAATCGTGCAAGGTTTCGCTGTGGCCATGAAAGCCGGTGCCACCAAGGCCGTGTTTGACTCGACGATTGGCATCCACCCCACGGCGGCGGAGGAGTTTGTGACGATGCGGGAGGCGGCGACGGTTTGAGTTGCTATATGTTTGGTAGCTGCTTCCGCATGTTATTCGAGACTTAGAGGGTCAAAAGGCTTGAAAAACCTCATAAATTTAAGTTTTGGTGGAAATTGTTGATACCCATGTTAACAAGTTTGACGAATCGCCATTTACGACAATGGTTGCGCCCCCTGCGTGCCGATCCGCCTGAACTCCCGCAGCGCGTCTTGCGCTCAAAGTCGCAGGCCCTTCGGGCGACCATCTGCAGTGCTCAGTTTCAGGGCCTCCGCGCA
>JANOXL010000316.1:0-9746 GCA_031418395.1 Rhodoferax sp.
CCCAGCACAGCGGCGACCTGGGAACGCACCAGGTGCGTGACCTCGTCCACAAACTCGTCCATCGACGAGGGCCCGCTCAAGTCCTTGAGCCGCGCGGCCATGGCGGGTGCCGTCATGGCCGGTTGTTTGGTGGCCAGGGTGTAGTGCAGCAGCTGGATGGCGATGAAACTGGCGGCATAGACAAAACCTGACCAAAAGCCGTTCCAGAACTGCGACAAGCCGACCGCCATCACCATGAATTTGAGCGTCGTCGTCACGGCGGTCAACACCCCGCCACCTGCCGCGGCCCGCAACATGTCGCGGTATTCACGTGGCGTGCGGGTGATGTAGTGCTCGCCGGTCTCTGAGCTGCGCTCGGCGACTTTGGCCGCCAGGAGGGATGAGTTGGAGGCCACCAAGGCGCGCAGGCTGCGCCGATCTTGGCCCAACGTGACCAGATGCACCATAAGCCACGCCGTGCTGGAGGCTGGATTGCTGCCCAACAGGCAGTCCAGCAGAGCACGCACGCGCAGCACGCGCTCCCGTAGTTGGCGCAGTCGGAACACCAGATTCACCGAAACGCCGTGTTCCTCCAGATGGCTGTAGACCGTGGAAGCGGCTTGGCGGCATTGTTCGAGGCGTTCGCGAAATTGCATCAGTTTGGCTTGCAATTCAGGATCACCCTCGACACCTGGCTGCTTGGCTTGCGTGTCGCGCCCACCTGATTTAACCGATGCAAGCTGCGTCAAATAGGCTGCGCGCAAGGCGTCAAAATCAGCCGCCAAAGCGTGGAAAGCTTCTGCCTCCAAGGCCGACGGGCTCATGCGCAGCCGCAGTTCGGGCGCAAAACCGGAAGCGCGAATCTGGCTGGTGCAAAACGTGATGGCTTCGAGTAGTGTGTGTTGCCACAAGGTAGGCACGCCGGCGGCGGGCGCGTCTAGCTTGAGCAGATAGGCCAGACGCGCGAGCAAGTTTTCATCCAGGGCGTTGATCCATTGCGCATCAAACATATCGTCTAGCGCAAGCGAAAAAAGCTCCGAGGCGTCAATGGTCTCCGGCGTGCCTGGCAGTATCTTCAGGCGAATACGTTCCGCAAATTCGCTCACGAAGGCGGTGCGTGATGCGAACCCGAAATCAGCCAAAAGCGTCGTGCCGTCCACCGTCTGCAGGGTGACCTGCCACCATTGTTGCAAGCGCGCAGCCGTGCCGGGGCTGGCATCCACCGCGTCCACCCATTGTGCGACGCGAGCAGCAGACGCCAGGGCAGAGGTGCCGTCGCCGCGAATCCATGCGATCAAACGCACTAGCCACAAATGGCGCTCAATCAAGCCAGCCTGAGGGTCCAGGCCGCGCAGCAAAAGTGTGGGCTCCTGCGCTTCTGGGCGATCGGCGCGGGGTAGGTCAATCAATGCAAGGTGCGCCTGCCGCCTGCACTGAGTGCATCGAGAACAAACATGGGAATGTCAACATCGAATTTTTCCCCGTCTTCGGCTACGCAAAAATAACTTCCATGCATGGTACCCGTGGCGGTGCGCAGGCGAGTGCCGCTGGTGTATTCAAATGTTTCCCCGGGTTTGAGCAGTGGCTGGTGGCCCACCACGCCCAATCCGCGCACTTTTTCAGTGAGGCCATTGGCGTCATTAACGTTCCAGGTACGCGAGATCAATTGGGCCGCTACGCTGCCGGTGTTGCTGATTTTGATGGCATAGGCAAACACATACATGCCCTGCTCGGGTGCGGATTGCTCCATCAGAAAATGCGGTTGCACTTCTACTTTGAATTGATACTTGGCCATAGCCCGATGCTACTGCGAAAAACGGGTTTGACATCTACCTGCGAAAATGCCCACATGACCTATCGCATTTCCCCCTCCATCCTGGCTGCCGACTTTGCGCGACTGGGCGACGAAGTCAAAGACGTCATCGCGGCGGGCGCCGACTGGATCCACTTTGACGTGATGGACAACCATTACGTGCCCAATCTGACCTTTGGCCCCATGATTTGCAGCGCCCTGAAGCCCCACGCCAAAACCGCGGCGGGCGTGCCCGTGCCGATTGACGTGCATTTGATGGTGCAACCTGTGGACGCGCTGGCCCAAGCCTTTGCCCAGGCGGGCGCCGACTACATCAGTTTTCACCCGGATGCGTCGACCCACGTCCACCGCAGTATTCAGGCCATCAAGGCGGCGGGCTGCAAGGTGGGTTTGGTGTTTAACCCGGCGGAGCCGCTGGACGTACTGGACTGGGTAATTGAAGAGTTGGACCTGATCCTCATCATGAGTGTCAACCCCGGTTTTGGCGGCCAGAGTTTTGTTGATTCCGCCTACCGCAAGATTGAAGCCGTACGCCGACTTATTGACGCCTCGGGCAAAGATATCTGGCTGGAGGTTGACGGTGGCGTCAAGACCGACAACATCCGGCAGGTCGCCCGCGCTGGCGCAGATACTTTTGTGGCTGGCAGCGCCATATTTGGTCACAAGAATTACACAGCCGTTGTCAGTGCGATGCGAGCAGAGCTGGCCCGCACCACCTAGGAGCCTGGGCGGCAGAAGACATCGGCTGCAATCGGTGGAGAAAAGTCCCACTTCGCACCGATTTTTCCGGCTGTAGCGGAGCTACAGTCCTCAAAAGTCGGCGCAAATTGGGCTCTTTTCCCACCAATCTCGCTTCGATGCCTTCTGCCGTCCAGGCTCCTAGCGGGTTATATCTGTATTAGCAGCGACTGATTTGACGGGCGCGCCCTGCACCGATACAGTGCAAAAAAAGGGAGTTAGTCATGACGATCACCTTCAAGTGTGGTTTAACAGGATTTGCGCGTTCAGGAGGGCTGGTTTTGCTGGCCACACTCCTCACATCAGCGGCGTTGGCCCAAGACGGCCTGATCGGATTTATCAAAACGGTAACGCCTGAGACCTCGTTGGTCATTGACGGCAAAGCGGTCCGGGCGCAGGCGGGCATGCCACTACAGGCAGGATTTGTGGTGAAAACAGGGCCAGTGGGCAGCCTGGGTGTCACGCTGCGAGACAACACGGTGATGTCTTTTGGCCCCAACAGTGAGTTCGTTGTGGACGAATACCTGTATGCGCCGAACAAGGGCAGCTTGAAACTCAGCGCCACTTTGGTCAGAGGCACGATGCAATATGTCTCCGGCATCATCGCCAAACTCAAGCCCGATGCCGTTGCCATCAAGTTTCCAGGCGGTGTCGTGGGTGTGCGCGGCACGGAGTTCCTGCTTTTGGTGGAAGACGATAAATCATGACGACCCGCGCGACATCGCGTGAATGGCGCGCAGGCTGGGGCAGTCGTGTCTGGCGGCTTGGTTTGGCTGTGGCGGCATTGACTATCGTGGCCTGTGCCTCCCCGCCCCCCGCCGCACCGCCACCGCCTGCCGCGCCGGTACCGGGCTCCTACATCGTTTTGCTGAACAACGCTGATGGAAGCACCGGCCAGGTCAAATTGTCAACCCGTTCGGGCGAGACCGTGTTGGCCACGGCGGGCCAGGCCAGCCGACTGGCGGGCCCTGCAGGCCAGACCTTTGAGGTCAAGCGGGACAAAATCAGCCAGGACTTTGGTGCCGCCATGGCCGCCAGCCCGGCCAAGCCGGTCAGTTTTTTGCTTTATTTTCTACCGGGTGGCGCACGGCTGACGCCTGAATCGGAGGCGGATGTCGCCAAAATACTTGCCGCCGTGGCAGCGCGGCCCGTGCCAGACATCTCCGTCATTGGCCATACCGACACAGCGGGCGACGCGCAAGCCAACGAGCGCCTGGGTCTGGGTCGGGCGCGTTACGTGGCCGGATTGTTGACCGGCACTCGGCTCGACCCACGCAACGTCGTCGTCGAGTCCCATGGCGAGACGAACTTGTTGGTTACCACGCCCGACGAAACGCCTGAGCCGCGCAACCGGCGCGTGGAAGTCACTATCCGTTAGGTTTTCAGCTTGACGGTTCGCGTGGGCGGTGCAACTGCCGTGTAGTACACGGCTGGCCGCAATCGTCGGGAGGTGTCGGGAATCCTCGGGAAAAACAATCAATCGTGCAGTGACGACAGAAACTGCTTGAGTTCCGGCGTACTTGGCGCGCCAAACACCTCCTGCGGCGTGCCGATTTCATGCACACGCCCCTGGTGCATAAACACCACACGGTTACTCACGCGCCGGGCAAAACTCATTTCATGCGTCACCATCAGCAACGTCATGCCCTCTTGAGCGAGGCTCTCCACCACTTTGAGTACCTCGCCCACCAACTCTGGGTCAAGCGCCGAGGTAATTTCGTCACACAGCAACACGGCCGGTTCCATAGCGAGCGCGCGGGCTATGGCGACTCGTTGTTGTTGGCCGCCCGAAAGCTGATCGGGCCAAGCGTCGAATTTGTCGGCCAGACCCACACGATCCAGCAGTTTTTTGGCCTGTTCGGCACCGGCTTTAGGGTCGCTTTGCTTGACCAAGCGGGGGGCGAGCATGACGTTTTTGCCGACAGTCAAATGTGGGAACAGGTTGAAACTCTGAAAAATCATGCCCACGCGTTGCCGTAGCGCCCGCATAGCCTGGGCATCGTTGTGTACCAGTGCCTGGCCGGCCACAGTGAGGCTGCCGCTTTGAAAGACTTCCAGGCCGTTGATGCAACGCAAAAGGGTGCTTTTGCCAGAACCGCTTTTTCCGATGATGGCAATCACTTCGCCGGGTGCGACGTTCAGGTCGATGCCTTTGAGCACCTCATTGGCACCAAAAGATTTGCGCAACTGCTTGATTTCAACGATGCTGGGCATGCAGGTGGCTTTCATTAGTTGGGCTGGAATCGACGCTCCAGCCGCTTGGCGTACAAACTGATGGGAAAACACAGCGCAAAGTACAAAAGCGCGACGCAGCTATAAACGACAAAGGGTTTGAAGGTGGCGTTGGTGATCATGGTGCCGGCCTTGGTGAGTTCAACAAATCCGATGACCGAAGCCAGGGCGGTTCCTTTGATCACTTGCACCAAAAAACCCACCGTGGGCGGCACGGCGATGCGTAGTGCCTGCGGCAACACAATGTAGCGAAGCTGCTCGCCGAAATTAAGCGCCAGGCTTTGAGCCGCTTCCCACTGGCCTCTGGCAATGGAAGCGACGCAGCCGCGCCAGATTTCAGTCAAAAAGGCGCTGGTGTAGAGCGTCAAAGCCACAGCCGCAGCGGCCCAGGCCGAGGTTTTTATGCCAAACAAGGCGATGCCGAAATAGGTGAGAAACAACTGCATCAAGAGTGGCGTGCCTTGAAAAAGCTGAACGTAGGCACCCACAAACCAGTCGCTGCCGCGCACCTGCGAGAGGCGCAACACCAAGAGCAGGGCGCCGACCACACCACCGCCAACAAAGGCCATGAGCGACAGCGCCACTGTCCAGCGCGCGGCCTCCAGCAGGTTGCGGAAAATATCCCAGAGGGTGAAATCAACCATGGGGCGTGGGGGCCAAATTTTCCGCTGGGCCGCCCCAAGGTTCTCGAAGAGCGGCGCAGCCAAAATTAGCCCCCTTGGGGGGCAGCGCAGTACACGAAGTGACAAGCGTGGGGGCCATATTCACCGACCAAACAGGTAACGTGGCCCAAGCCAATTGAGCAATCTGCGTGTGCCGATGGCCAGCGCGAGATAAATCAAAGTCGCCACGATGTAGGCCTCAAAAGCCCTGAAATTGCGGCTTTGGATCAAATTGGCAGCGTAACTGAGCTCTTCGGTGGAGATTTGCCCGCATACGGCAGAGCCCAGCATCACGATGATGATTTGGCTGACCAATGCAGGCCAGACTTTTTTCAGCGCCGGGGGCAACACGACGCGAATGAACACCTGCGCACGGTTCAGCGCCAGGCTGAGCGCGGCTTCAATCTGGCCTTTGGGTGTCGCATCAACCCCGGCGCGGATGATTTCTGTGGCGTAGGCGCTCAGGTTGATCACCATGGCGATGATCGAGGCCACTTCCGGTGAGAGTCGCACACCCGCCGCAGGCAGGCCAAAAAACACAAAAAATAGCTGGACGATAAACGGCGTGTTGCGAATCAGCTCGACGTAGGTGCCGACGACCCAGCGCAGCCAAGGCGCGCCGTGTGAGCGCGCCCATGCAAACGCAACACCAACCAGCACGCCCAGCAGGGCGGAGATGACGGTCAGGCCCACCGTCCACACCACGCCTTTGGCCAATAAAGGCCATTGCGCAAGGATCGCGAGAAAGTCGAACTCAACCCGCATCAGTCAGACGGCGAGACGCGTTTGAATCAGGTGAGCTTACTGCGGCAAATCGCCGGCCGGACGCCCCAGCCATTTGTTCGCCATCTTGTCGATGTCGCCGTTTTTCTTGGCCTCGGCGATGATCTCGTTGACCTTCAGGCGCAACTTGTCTTCACCCTTGCCGACACCAATGAAATTGGGCGAATCTTTCAAGAGCAATTTGTATTCGGTGCCCAACTGCGGGTTTTTGCCCATCATGTTGCCAGCGACAGACGCGCCAGTGGCAATCAGTTGCACCTGGCCCGACACGAAGGCCGACACCGTGGCATTGTTGTCTTCAAAACGTTTGATATCCGTGCCAGCAGGGGCCATTTTGGTCAGTTCCTGGTCTTCAATCGCGCCACGGGTGACGGCGACCGATTTGCCAGCCAGATCGGCAAAACCCTTCACGGCCATGGTTTTGGAGGCGAAAACGGCCTGGAAAAACGGTGAATAAGCGGCGGTGAAATCAATCACCTTCTCGCGCTCGGCGTTCTTGCCCAGGGTGGAGATCACCAAATCTGCCTTTTTGGTTTGCAAATAAGGAATCCGGTTGGCGCTGGTGACGGCAGCCAGCTCAATGGCCACACCCATTTTGGCGGCGATGTAGTTGGCCATGTCGATGTCCAGGCCCTGGGGCTTCAAATCAGTGCCAACAAAACCGTATGGCGGGAAGTCGGTCGGAATGGCGATGGTGATTTTTTTGGCTTTCATCACGTCGTCCAGCGCGGTTTGGGCGTGGGCCAGCGGCGTTGCGAATACGACCGAGGCGGCAATGGCGGCGAGGCCGAGCGATAAGTGGCGTTTAGCGTGTTTCATAGGCGAATTGGGGAAAAAGAGTTATGGAACGGAAAGCATGAATCATGCCCGAAAGTGTCACATCCCTGAATCAGGACTTTCCGCCATGGGCCACAGGCTCGGCAAGAAAAAGGGCCATTCCGAATGGAACGGCCCTATCTCTAAAAAGTGCGGACTGGTGGACGTTTGCGTTTAACTCTTGACGCCCAAGAGCGCGTCTTTGAGTTTGAAGTCGGCGGGCACTGGCCCCAGCCAAAGCGCCATCAGGGCTTTGAAAAACTCCGGTTCCTTGAAGACCTCGCCGTCGACTTTGCCCTTCACCGTTACCGTGGTGCCTACGCCCGGCACCCAGTCAATAGTGAAGGTGTCGCCCGGCACCAGTTTTTTGTGGACTGAAAACAGCTCGCTCATTTTCAGTAGCCCCGGGATCAGCCGCGACATTTCAGCCTTGCCGGTGTTGTCTTCGACACCGCGGGAGAGCAATTTGCCCAGTTCGCCTGCGTCAATTTCACGCACCATGGTGGCGTGCAGGCGTTTGGGGCCGGGCTGGCTGGTCACTTCATCCAGCGTGGCGGCCTTTTTGGCGGTGTACAGGCCCACCACGTAGACTTTAAACGGCCCTTTGAAACGTGTGCCCGCCCCGTTGAGTGGCAATTTGGTGCCGCGTACCTCCGCGCTGTCTTCGACCTTGACGCCGTTGATGTCAACCGTGGCGGCGTAGGCGCCGCCCGTCGAGGCAGCCAGCCCTGCGCTGAAGGCGGCAGCAAGAACGAGGGAATGTACAACTCGCATGATGTTCCTTTTTGATGATGAATCGTCAACGGGTCACAAAAGTAGGAGTGCCAGGCAGCGCCTGGAACCCCCGCGCGAACCGCCAATATAGGCCAAACCGAAAAAAATGCAACGGGAGTATCCAGCCCAAAGCTGGGTGATGGTCTGCCTTTGCTACACTCGCAAGCATGTTCATTCACCGCAACATCAACACAGGTTTGGGCGACCGGGGGGCCTGGCCCTGGCGTCAGCCATCTGCTGTTGGTCGCCCCTTGCTCGCGTAAACGCCCTGCGCCCGCGCGTGACTTAAGCGCCAGAACTGACACTCTCACGTTGCTGGCATTGAATGGAATGAACACCCCCGCTGCGATCTCTTAGAGAACCGGGGGGAGCGAAAAGGCTCTAAAAATGATCTCTGAACTTGAATTCAAATCCTTGAGTGCGCAAGGATTCAACCGTATTCCGCTACTGGCAGAGGCCTTTGCCGACCTGGAAACGCCGCTATCCCTGTACCTGAAACTGGCGTTTTCGTCGAACAACGGCAAACACTCGTTTTTGCTGGAGTCGGTGGTCGGTGGCGAGCGTTTTGGCCGCTACAGCTTCATCGGTTTGCCCGCACGTACCTTGGTGCGGGCGCGCGATTTTGGTGCAGAGGCGGTCTCCGAAGTGGTGACGGACGGTGTGATCGTCGAAACCTCCCGCCAAAACCCGTTGGACTTCATCGCCGACTACCAAAAACGTTTCAAAGTGGCGCTGCGCCCCGGTTTGCCCCGGTTTTGCGGCGGCCTGGCAGGGTATTTTGGCTACGACGCGGTGCGCTACATCGAGAAAAAGCTCGAAAAATCCTGTCCGCCCGACACCCTGGGTTGCCCCGACATCCTGCTCCTGCAATGTGAAGAGCTTGCTGTGATCGACAACCTATCGGGCAAGTTGTATTTGATTGTGTACGCCGACCCGAAGCAGCCTGAGGCCTACAGCAACGCCAAAAAACGCTTGCGTGAGCTCAAAGAAAAACTGAAGTACTCCGTAAGCGCGCCTTCTGTCAAACCGACCCAGAGTTACCCCGCCGAGCGTGAGTTTGCCAAGGCCGACTACATCCGCGCGGTAGAGCGTGCCAAGGCGCTGATCGAAGAGGGCGATTTCATGCAGGTGCAAGTCGGCCAGCGTATCAAGAAGCGCTTCACCGAATCACCCTTGAGCCTGTATCGCGCGCTGCGTTCGCTCAACCCCAGCCCCTACATGTATTACTACCATTTTGGGGATTTTCACGTGGTGGGCGCTTCGCCTGAGATTTTAGTGCGGCAGGAAAGCATCACACTGCCCGATCAAACCGAGCAGCAGAAGATCACCATTCGACCACTCGCGGGCACGCGACCCCGAGGTGCCACACCCGAGATCGACAAACAAGTCGAACAGGAACTCGTTAACGATCCCAAAGAACGCGCCGAACACGTGATGCTGATCGATCTGGCCCGCAACGACATTGGTCGCATTGCACAAACCGGCAGTGTGAAGGTGACCGACGCCTTCCAGGTAGAGCGCTATAGCCATGTAATGCACATCGTGAGTAACGTCGAGGGCATTTTGAAGCGCAACCCCGATGGTCTGGAAATCGGCAACATGGACGTGCTCAAAGCCACCTTCCCGGCGGGCACACTCACCGGTGCGCCCAAGGTGCATGCGATGGAACTGATCGACCAACTTGAAATAACCAAACGCGGCATCTATGGCGGCGCGTGCGGCTATTTGAGTTTTGCCGGCGACATGGACGTGGCCATCGCCATCCGCACCGGCATCATCAAAGACGAGATGTTGTACGTGCAGGCCGCAGCAGGTGTGGTGGCCGACTCAGTGCCCGAGCTGGAATGGCGTGAAACCGAGGCCAAGGCGCGGGCCTTGCTTCGCGCCTCGGAGCTGGTCGAAGAGGGCTTGGAGTAACAAGAATGAACAATTCCAGCCAAAAAATCAAG
>JANOXL010000317.1:0-8460 GCA_031418395.1 Rhodoferax sp.
GCGATGCTGCTGGTCATCGACGCCAAATTCTGGGGTGTGGTGGTGATGGGTGCGTCCACCATCATCTTGTTCTTCCTGCCTTGGCTTGATTACAGCCCGGTCAAATCCATCCGTTATCGCCCCAACTGGCACTGGTGGATGTATGCCGTCTTTGTTGCCAACTTCTTCGTGTTGGGTTATTTGGGCACACAGCCACCCTCCTACGCGGGTGAGCGGATTTCCCAAATTGGCACCTTGTTCTATTTCGGCTTCTTTATCCTGATGCCGTGGTGGAGCCGGATTGGTGAGCCCAAACCTGTGCCTGCGCGCGTGACTTTTGCTGCGCACTAAACGCGGGAGAACAACAATGAAAATCATGGGCAACTTCAAGAAATATTTCCTCGGCGCAGTGACGGTGGCAGTTTTGCTGGGCGGTACAAGTACGGGCGTGTTTGCCGCCTCTGAAGGCGGAATCAAATGGGATAAAGCGCCTGACCATCAAAACGACATGGTCTCGTTGCAAAACGGCGCCAAGTTGTTTGTCAACTATTGCCTCAATTGCCACTCGGCGGCGTACATGCGTTTCAACCGCCTGCGCGACATTGGCCTCACAGAAGCGCAGATCAAAGACAACCTTTTGTTCACCACTGAAAAGGTCGGTGAAACCATGAAGGCCGCGATTGACCCGAAACAGGCCAAAGAATGGTTTGGCGGCAACCCGCCAGATTTGACCCTGATCACCCGCTCGCGCTCTGCGCAGGGCCAAGGTAGCGGTGCTGACTATCTGTACACCTACTTACGCAGCTATTATCCTGATAGCACCAAGGCTACCGGTTGGAACAATTTGGCTTTTCCCAGCGTCGGTATGCCACACGCTTTGTGGGAGTTGCAGGGCAACCGCCAGCCGGTGTACGAGAGCAAAACCGAAAACGGCCATGAAGTCAAAATCTTCAAAGGCTGGCAACAGGACAGCCCCGGCTTGATGACGCCGCTGCAGTACGACCAGGCCGTTGGCGATTTGGTCAACTACATGCAGTGGATGGCTGAACCCGCCCAAGGCAACCGCGTGCGAATTGGCGTGTGGGTATTGCTGTTTTTGTGTGTATTGACCTTCTTTGCCTGGCGCTTGAATGCAGCGTTCTGGAAGAACGTGAAGTAGACGTCGATTGATTGCCCGGACTGGCCAAGGCACTTAAGCCCAGGCCAGATCGGGACCCTCAGAGTGGGCTGGCCTGTGGCTTCCCACTCTTTCATTTTTAGGAGCCCCCCACCATGATGGTCTTGTATTCAGGCACCACCTGCCCGTTTTCCCACCGCTGCCGCTTTGTGCTGTTTGAGAAGGGTATGGATTTCGAAATCCGCGACGTTGACCTCTACAACAAGCCCGAAGACATCAGCGTCATGAACCCGTACGGCCAGGTGCCGATTTTGGTCGAGCGCGATTTGATCTTGTACGAGTCGAACATCATTAACGAGTACATCGACGAGCGTTTTCCGCACCCCCAGCTGATGCCCGGTGATCCGGTCGACCGTGCCCGCGTGCGTCTGTTCCTGTTGAACTTCGAAAAAGAGCTGTTCGTACACGTCTCCATGCTGGAGTCGCGCGCGGCCAAGTCGAACGAGAAGGGCCTGGAAAAAGCGCGTGCGCATATCCGTGACCGTTTGACACAACTGGCGCCGATTTTCCTGAAAAATAAATACATGTTGGGCGACAATTTCTCGATGCTCGACGTTGCGATTGCCCCGCTGTTGTGGCGCCTGGACTACTACGGCATTGACTTGTCGAAGAATGCCGCGCCATTGCTCAAATATGCTGAGCGCATTTTTTCGCGCCCGGCTTACATTGAAGCGCTGACACCATCTGAGAAGGTGATGCGCAAGTAAGCTGCCTATGTCGTGAGGCCTTGGGCACGTTTTGAAATTCAATTCTAGGAATGCAGTGCGAGGCATACATCTGAGACTTACACCCGTGTGTCGAGGATTTGCAATGAAGCAATGTGCCCGAAAATTGGATTTATAGTAGTGCTCAATGTTTGACGCAAAAGACGCTGGCTCCACCCGCCCGTACCTGATACGGGCGTTATACGAGTGGTGTACCGATAACGGTTTCACGCCTTACGTGGCCGTTTTGGTTGACGACACCGTGCGGGTTCCGAACGAATACGTCAAAGACGGCGAAATCGTTCTCAACATCAGTTTTGACGCCACAAGTTCCCTAAAACTTGGTAACGAATACATCGAGTTCAAAGCCCGTTTCGCTGGCACTGCCCGCGAGATCATGGTGCCGATCAACCGGGTCATCGCCATCTACGCCCGCGAGAACGGCCAAGGCATGGCCTTTCCGATGTCGGTGCCTACTGCGGCGCGTCCGCAAGGTCAGGCCCCGGTGTTGTCCGCCGTACAGGACGTGCGGCCCAGTGGCAGCGCCGGCACTGATCTTCCAGGTAATGGCGATCCCAAGTTAGACAATAAATCAGACAACAAGGTCGTACAGTTGATTGGCGATAGTTTTGACCACACCACGCCGCCTGACGGCACGCCACCCGCCAAGCCACCGTCTGGCCCGAGGCCTGCGCTCAAACGCGTGAAGTAATCGTGTCAAACAGCTCCCGCGCCTGCGTTAAAATTCTCTTCGCGCCGATTTAGCTCAGTTGGTAGAGCACCCGCCTTGTAAGCGGAAGGTCGTCAGTTCGACTCCGACAATCGGCACCATTTTCTCTTCGCTTTTCTCCTGGCTTTTCTCCGCTGTTCATCAGCTCCCATGTCCGATACCTCCCTCCAGACCGAACCACCTGTGCCACCAGAAGGCCCGGCGGGGGTAAGCCAGGCTGCGGAAGATCAAGTACGTACGCGGCTTGAAAAGCCCAGCTTGGTCTATCCCTACGCGGCCCCGCCCGAGCCCGGCAAATCCATCGAAATCGCCCCTGGTGTCCACTGGATGCGGATGCCCATGCCGGGTCGCCTCGACCACATCAATGTGTGGGCGCTACAAGACGGCGATGGTGCAAACGGCGGTGGCACTGGCTGGGCCGTGGTCGATTGTGGCCTGCACACGGACGACACGGTTGCCGCTTGGCGCACGCTCTTCGCCTCCGCGCAGGGCCAGGGCCCGCTTACCCGTGTGTTGATCACCCACATGCACCCCGATCACATCGGCGCAGCGGGCTGGCTCGTCAAAAAATTTGACTGCCGCCTGTGGATTACGCAGCTTGAATACCTTAATTGCCGCGTACTCACTGCCGACACAGGCCGCGAAGCACCTATCGATGGTGTCAATTTCTACCAGCGCGCTGGCTGGAGCGCCGCCGCCATTGAAGGTTATCAAGCGAAGTTCGGCAACTTCGGCAAACGCATTTTTGCATTGCCACAGAGTTACCGGCGTATCGTTGACGGTGAAGAGATACAAATTGGCCAGCACACTTGGCGCGTTGTGGTGGGCAACGGCCATTCTCCCGAGCACGCGTGTTTTTATTGCCCCGACCTGAGGCTGCTGATCTCGGGCGACCAGGTGTTGCCCAAAATCTCCAGCAACGTCTCGGTTCACCCTACCGAGCCGGACGCCGACCCGATGCGCGACTGGCTCGAATCGCTCGCGAAAATCAAACGCAAAGTCCCGGACGACGTACTCGTGCTGCCCTCACACCACGACTGTTTCCGCGGCCTGCACGCCCGCCTGGACTACCTGGCCGCCTCGCAACTGCGCACGCTGGATCGCTTGAAGAAGACCCTGCAAACCAAAAAACGCGCCATCGACGTCTTCGTCGCCCTGTTTGGCCGCGCCATCACTGAGGCCGACACAGGTGTTTTTGGTTTAGCCACTGGCGAGGGCACCGCGTGCCTGAATTACCTGATGCACCGGGGCGAGATTTCGCGCACGCTCGATGATGCTGGCGTGGCTTGGTACCTAGCCAAGTCGTAGGGAGCTTTCGCTAGCCTCTTTGCCTTTGGGTGCGCCTTGCCCTGTCGCTGTGCGGGATCAAGGCCACCCGCAACGCTTCGAATTCATGCAATTGGAATTCGGAAGTCCTGCATTTGAATTCAGAAGCCGAAAGCGGAAAGTAGAAAACGGCAATCAAAACCAGCGTTCAACCCCGACGCCCAAAAGGCACAGCAATCAACCCCGTCGACAGCGCCGTGCCACTCACAATCACCAGCCCGCAAAACGCCATCCACAGCGTAAACGCCTCACCCAAAAACACCACGCCCAACAGCACCGCAAACACGGGAATCAAAAAGGTGACTGTCATCGCACGCGCGGGGCCGATGCGTTCGATCAGGCGGAAATACAGCACGTAGGAGAGGCCGGTGCAGACGATGCCAGACATGAAGATGGCGCCCCAGGCGGCGAGACTGGGGTTTTGGGCGGGCCAGAACCACAACATGGGCAAGATCAGCGCCAGGGTCGCGCCGCACTGGCTACCGGCAGCGGTGGCCAGGGGCGGCACCTTCATCAAATGGACTTTGGTGAAACTCGCGGCAATACCGTAAAACAGGCAGGCCAAAGCGAGCGCCAGGATGGGATAGATGCTACTCATGCCGCTGGCGTCGGGCTTGAAGCTGGCTTTGTCCCACGCCAACAACACGACGCCGATAAAGCCCACCGCCAGGCCCAGCGCGCGTGAGGCGCTCGGGCGGTCCTTCAGCCACAGCCAGGCAATGAGCGCGCCAAACAGCGGCACGGTGGCGTTCATGATGGCCGTCAGGCCCGTCGAGATGTACAAAAGCGCCCACGCGAAACAAACGAAGGGAATGGCGCTGTTCATCAGACCGACAAAAAACGTCTTGCCCCAATTTGCGCCCAGCGCGGGGAGCTGCTGCTTGACGGCCAGGATGAGCAAGAGCGTGATCGCGCCGATGGTGACGCGCAGGCCCGCCATTGGGAAAGTGCCCACCTCCACCACGGCGATGCGCGTGAAAAGAAACGACGAGCCCCAGGCTGCGCCCAGAAGCAAAAAGTCGCGCATCCACGGTTTGGCAGAAGTGATCGGCGGGGCAGGATTTGCGGTGGAAGTCAAAGCGGGATTCGGTCAATGCAGTGGTTAAAGCAGGCTAGCCTGCGGCGAGATCGATGGGACGGGCTTGGAGGTTGAACTCGCGCTGTACCCCGGCACGCCCTCATGGTCCAGCAGCCACACCTTGCGGTGCAGCCCGCCCGCGTACCCCGTGAGCGAGCCGTCTGCACCGACCACGCGGTGGCAGGGCACGAGAATGCCCAGCGGGTTGCGGCCTACCGCCATACCCACCGCACGTACGGCAGCCGGGTTGTCAATTTGCCGGGCGATTTGGCCATAGGTCGAGAGTTTTCCATGGTCGATTTTAAGCAAGGCGCGCCACACCGATTGTTGAAATAAAGTGCCGCCCGTGATGTCGTATGGCAACTCGAAATGGCTGCGTGTGCGGGCAAAAAACTCGCCCAGCTGCGTCGCCGCGATCACGAGTGTGGGGTGGGCATCGTTATGCGGCCAGGCATGCGGCACGTTTTTGAAATCGAGTGCCTCGGGGCGATGGCGTTGGTCGGTAAACCAGGCGCCTGCCAGTCCCGCGTGCGTGGCGGCCAGCACCATCGGGCCCAAGGGTGTGGTGATGACGGTTTGAACAGTGGAGGGATGAAATTTCATGACGAGCTTTTAGTGAAGAATCTTGGATTCCAGGTCTCGAAATATATGTTTTTAAAGCTATCAAATATGATATAAAATTGATCTATTAATCATCAAATTATTGTACATAAATAATAATAAACTAGAAAACTAGAGACAAATTAACATGGGTATCAACAATTCTCGAATGCTCACCCCCAACTAAAGCCTCGCCCAAGCCCGCAGCACCGCATAACTGCGCCACGGCTTCCAGGCTTGCGACATCACTTCGATCTCTTTCGCCGCGTTTTTAGTGCCCCAAGTCGCCTTGGGCAAACCCAGCGCCTTGTGCAGCGCAATGTCACCGGCCGGAAAGGCGTCCGGCCAGCGCAGCGCACGCATGGCGATGTAATGCGCGGTCCAGTCGCCAATGCCGGGCAATTCCTTGAGTGCCGCCATCGTGGCCTGCACATCCGCGCCCGCGTGCAGCGTGAGGCGCCCATTCGCCACGCCCTGGGCGATCGCCACAATCGTTGCCTGACGCTGTTTGACGATGCCCAAACTTCCCAGCGCGTCGCCGCTGGCTTGGGCCAACACCTCAGCCGACGGAAAGAGCCGCGTTAACGCCGGGTGCGGCGTCGCATGTTTCGTTTGGATAGGCGCGCCAAATTTGTCCACCAGGCGCTGCGACAACGTCCGCGCCGCCGCCACCGTAATCTGCTGCCCCAGAACCGCCCGCACGGCGAGTTCAAAACCGTCCAGGCTGCCCGGCACACGCAAGCCCGCGCCTTCTGGAAACTCGATCTGCATCACACGGTGGATGGCCTCGGGGTCAGCGTCCAAATCAAGCCAGTGGCGCACGCGGCGGATCACCAGGGGCAACACGTCCAGGAGCGAATCACTCACCTTGAGCAGCACCTGATGGTTCGGCTGGTCGAAGGATGCGGCAAGCCAGCCGGCCAGTGTCTGCTCGCCCGCCTGCACGGCCAGGGTGCGGAAAATCGTGTGGATATTGCTGACTGATTCAACCGCTTCAATCGAGCCCATTGCCCGTTTTTGAAAAAACGCGACCATCGCCACCACGTCATACGGAGGCCGGTAACCCAGACGCACCGTGCTGCTTTGCGCTGCGCCCAAGCTGCCTGCTGCATTCATTGCGCTGAAACTGCCGAGCGTGTGTTTTCCCTCGCGGCCCTTGGACGCCTGCGCCACCCCACGTTTTGCGCCCGCCCGGCGCAGCGCTGTCGGGTTCAGTTTGTAATGCCCCACAAACGCGGCGTTAAAGCGTCGCACGCTGCCAAAACCGCTGGACAGCGCAATCTGCGTTACCGGCAAATCGGTGTCCGTCAGCAGCTGTTTGGCCGCCAGCAAACGCCGCGTTTGGAGATACTGCAAGGGTGAGACGCCAAACTGCGCCTCAAAAATACGCCGCACGTGGCGGTCACTCACGCCCAGCCGGCGGCTTAGTTGTTGGATACGGCTGTCGTTCTTCCCGTCCTGATCGAAAGCGCTGTTTTTGCGTAGGGCCGCCCCAGGCAAAAATGCGGCCCTCTCGGGGGGCAGGGCGCCAAACGCAGTGGGCGTCCGTGGGGGCAAAGGTTTTTTCGACGGGCCGCTCCCGAGAAGAAATGCGGCCCCCTCGGGGGGCAGGGAGCCACACGCAGTGGGCGCCCGTGGGGGCAAGTTGTCGGGTTCGTCCAAAAGCCGCGCGGCCTGTTGCGCCAGCATCGCACTGGCGTCCTGAATCGACCAGTTCAACGCGCCCGAGGTATTCAGCGGTGCAAGCTCTGGCCGGCAGCGCAGGCAAGGCCGAAAACCCGCGTGCTCCGCCTGCGCCGCGTGGTCGAAGAAACGGCAGTTTTGCTTTTTTGGCACGCGCACTTTGCAAACCGGGCGGCAGTAAATGTGGGTGGATGTGACGCCAATGAAAAACCGACCGTCAAAACGCGCGTCCCGCGCCTGCAGCGCAAGGTAACAGGCGTCCGCGTGGGTGGTCTCGCTGCTTGCCGCTTCCTGCGTTGTTTGTAGGGACTCGACGGTGGTCATGTCCGCCATCATACGGCGCTAGGGTTCGGTGACTAGCCGTTTTCGGACATGTTCATTCAGACGCTTGGCCATTGCAAAAAGTCAACGCGCCTGCCTTTCAAACTTCAATAGAATGATAGCTATATAAAACATAGCAAACTATTTATATCTCACGAGACCAAGAGTTCAATTTTCTACAATTTTCTGAAAATGGCACCAAATTCTAATAGTAATTAATACCCATGTTAATTGTTAAGACAGCAGAATTTTTGGCAGTCCGAGCTTGTTAACAGCGCAAGTAACGCAAACGATCAAAGCCAGCCCGGCCATCGACGATATTCGGTTGTGATGACTTCCGTGCTTCTGCCAGCCCCCATCAATTTCGCCTTCATCAGCCTGGGCCTGCCCGACGGCATGGCGGTCTACCAGGTTGGCTCGGAGTACCTGGGCTGTATGTTCGTGCCCGCCGCCTTAGGCCTGATCTGGCGACTTGGGGCCTGTGGCTGATCATGCCGCTGATGGCTGTCTGCGCAGGCCTGTTGTTGTGGTTTTCGGCGCTCCTGGACCCGTTGACCTGAACCCTACAATCCACGCCAACAACTCCAGGGCTTTCAACATGCAAGTGGCTGCGTCGATCTTCAAGGCCTATGACATCCGCGGCGTCGTGCCCACCACAGTGACCGAGGCGGTAGCTGAAGCGCTGGGCAAAGCCTTTGGCAGCATCGCCATGGCAGAAGGGCAAATCACCGTCGCTGTGGGGCGTGACGGGCGCTTGAGCGGGCCTTCCTTAAGCGCGGCGCTGGTGCGCGGGCTGGTGGCTGTTGGCATTGAAGTGATCGACGTGGGCACGGTCACCACGCCAATGTTGTATTTTGCGGCC
>JANOXL010000318.1:0-8238 GCA_031418395.1 Rhodoferax sp.
ATGTCCACGATGAACTGGGCTGACGAACGGGGGTCGAGCCGACCTTCCGTGGCATGCCGTGCACCCAGATTTCCCAGGCCGTCGGCACCGTGGATATGGGCGGGCGGTGCCTCGGGCGGCTTGCCCGATGGCACCGCAACACCGCAGGTAACGGGTATCGTGCGCCCGGCAATGGCGCACAGGTACAGTGCATTGGTGGCGGCCTGCTCGACGCTGACGTTGCCAAAGGTGGTGGTGATGCCAACCACCTCCATGCCGGGGTGGGCGAGGGCGTAATACAGCGCCATCGCGTCGTCGACGCCGGGGTCGGTGTCGTAAATGACTTTGCGGGGTTGGGTGCCTGAAGTTTTTGAAGCCGGGCTGGGGGTTTTGCGGGTGACCATAAGAATTGACTTGTGTTTTTCGGGACTACAGCAGCCTGTTTACTGGCGGCATGACAGCAGTTTTTGCCTGGGGAGTTGAGAGGATGTTAAAGCGACGTTAGGGCGACGTTAAGGCGACGTTCAGGCGACTTTATGGGGATGCCGGGCGACGCGCGTCAACCTGCGCCAAAAACGTTTGCACCTGCGTATGGGTGGGGATGCTCGACTGCGCACCCGCCGTCAGGCAGGCCAGGGCACTGGCAGCGCTGGCTTGCCTGAGCGCCACCTGTAGTGGGGCGCCACCGCTCAATGCCGCCACGAAACTGCCGACAAAGGTGTCGCCCGCGCCAGTGGTATCGACAGGTGTGATGGGGAAAGCCGCTTGCCGGATGACGAGCCCCTGCTCACGTGCCAAACTGCCCTGGCTTCCGAGCGTGACGACCACACAAGGCACTTTGAGGCGGGTCAGACTGCTTTCGATGTCGCCGCTGTGTTGGGCGACGATGGCGAGTTCACCTTCGTTGACGATCAACACGTCCAGGTTGGCCAGCAGCTCATCCGGCAATACCAGGGCGGGCGCCGCGTTCAGCACCACTTTGACACCCCGGGATTTGGCCGCGCGGGCGTAGGCCGCGACGGTCGCCAGCGGGGTCTCCAGCTGCATCACCAGATGGCTTACCCCTGACAGCTCAGGCAAGTCTTGCGCCGTGAGCGCGTTGTTGGCCCCCGGCGCCACGGTGATGGCGTTTTCAGCGTCGTCACTGACACAAATGAAGGCCGTGCCCGTCGGCAGTGTGGAACTGCGATGGATGTGCAGGTGAACCCCGGCGTTTTTGAGAGATGCCTCCAGCGGCGACGCAAAGGCATCGTCGCCCAGCGCCAGCAGCATGGCAGTATCTGCGCCGCCGGCACGGGCGCAGGCGACGGCCTGGTTCGCGCCTTTGCCGCCGGGAAAGGTTTTGAACTCGCGGCCCAAAACGGTTTCACCTGGAGCCGGAATGTGGTCGGCGCGCACCACAAAATCGAGGTTGGCAGAGCCTGCGACAAGTATCATCAGATCATCATGGGTGGACAAGGGATTTCCAATTGTGCCGCTTTTGTGCTGCTTAAAACCATGCGCCGGCAATCGCCTTGAATCGCTTTGACCTGCCGTTGACCCTTGTTTCCAAAAAATGATGCCTGAAATTTCAGAAGTAACGGCAGCGCTACCCCGCCTGGTGGTGGTGGGTGGCGCCAATCTGGATATTCTGGGGCGGGCTTCGACACAGCTGGCCACTGCCGATTCAACGCCCGGTGAGGTGACGTTTTCTCCAGGCGGCGTGGCCCGCAACATTGCGGAGAACCTGGCCCGGCTTGGGCAAAACGTGGCCTTGATCAGCGCCGTGGGTGACGACGATTTCGGTCAGCGTTTGCTGCGCAACACCCAATCCTGCGGGGTCGATGTCACTGGCGTACACGTTTTGCCGGGCCAAACCACGGCCACCTACATCAGCCTGCATGGCACAGAGGGCAGCTTGGCGGCGGCCGTCAACGATATGCGGGTGCTGGCGCAGTTGACGCCTGATGTGCTCCAGCGCTACGTCGACACCTTGGCGCGGGCCGATGGGCTGCTGCTCGACTGCAATTTGGCGGCAGAGTCCCTGGCCTGGCTGCTGGACGCCGCTCAACAGTCCACCGTGTTTGTCGATGCTGTCTCAGCGTCCAAATGCACCCGACTGCGGCCATTTTTGGGCCGAATCCACACCCTCAAACTTAATCGCCTGGAGGCCGAGGCCTTGACGGGGCATCCGGTGCAGACACCAGAGGACGCTTTTGCAGCCATGGCGGATTTGCAAGCTGCGGGCGTGAACAATGTGGTGATCGGTTTGAGCCACCAAGGCGTCTGTTGGCGTGACGAAAACAAAAACTTCGGACATCTCACGCCGCGCCTGGTTGGCTCCGATGAATTGGTGAACACCAACGGCGCGGGCGACGCGCTGATGGCGGGCCTGGTTTATGGTTGGGGCCAGGGCATGACCTTGGACAAGGCGACAGACTTTGCCGCCGCCTGCGCCGAATTGACGCTACTGAGCCCTTGGGCCAATACACCCGAGTTGTCGGTCGCAGCGGTGGTACAACGCTTGAAGTTGGGAGTATGAGAGAAAGAAGCCCAGGGTTGACGGAGGGTGCCTCTGTTTGGCACTGATGTTGCGTTCTGTACCCTGCCAAAAGTCACCGACATCATCGGCATTTATCGACACTTACCGTGATTTTCCGACATCAAAAACATTCAATATGACAACGAACCTCGCCCTTCAAACCACACCCGACCTCACAGATGAAGTCCGCCACGCGTTGGCCCATGGCTTGCCCCTGGTGGCGCTGGAGTCCACCATCATCTCGCACGGCATGCCTTACCCGCAAAACGTGGCGACGGCGCTGAAAGTTGAGGCCGAGGTACGCGCACATGGCGCCGTGCCCGCGACGATAGCGATCATCGACGGCAGACTCAAAGCGGGCTTGAGCCATCCCGAGATTGAAGCCTTGGGAAAGGCGGGTCTGTCGGTGGCCAAAGTCAGCCGCCGCGACCTGCCGTTCATCATGGCCGCAGGCCAAACCGGTGCGACTACCGTGGCGGCGACGATGATCATCGCGGCGATGGCGGGCATTCGTGTGTTTGCCACCGGCGGTATTGGCGGCGTGCACCGTGGCGCGGCTGAAACGCTGGACATTTCCGCCGATTTGCAAGAGTTGGCACAGACGCCCGTTGCCGTGGTGTGCGCTGGGGCCAAGTCGATTCTCGATCTGGGTTTGACGCTGGAATACCTCGAAACCCATGGCGTTCCCGTAATCGGTTACCAGACGACACAACTGCCCGCGTTTTATCTGCGGGAAAGCGCCTTTGCCGTGAACTTCCGGCTTGACAGCCCGGCTGAAATTGCCCGGGTATTGCAGCAAAAGTGGGCTTTGAATCTGAAGGGCGGCGCTGTAGTGGCGAACCCGATTCCAGCCGAACACGCCATGCCCAAAGAGCGTATCGACGCAGCGATCCACCAGGCGCTTGACGAGGCCCGCCAGCAGCGCATCAGCGGCAAAGCCGTGACGCCGTTTTTGCTGGCCCGCGTGAGCGCGCTCACGGGTGGCGAGAGCCTGGCGGCGAATATCGAGTTGGTTCTCCATAATGCGCGGCTGGCGTCGGCCATTGCGGTTGGCCTGCAAGCCTTGACGGCGAACCCACCTGCATAGGGAAACCCTGATTGCCGATCCGTGGGTGGCCCGTTAAGCTTTTTGAAGTCAAATTTGATTGCGCATTTTTTACGCCAGCCCTTTTTGCTTCACAATCTTCTTTTTAACTTTGGAGTCACTATGAAATTCGGAAATTCTGCGCGTTTGGGCCTGCTGGCTGCGGCCTTGGCCGTCAGTTTTCAGGCGAAGGCAGAGCCCGCCATTGTTTTTGACATGGGTGGCAAGTTTGACAAGTCGTTCAACGAGGCGGCTTACAACGGCATGGAGCGCTGGAAGAAAGAAACTGGCAAGCAGTATCTGGATTTCGAGATTTCCAACGAATCGCAGCGTGAACAAGCGATCCGCCGAATGGCAGAGCGCGGCGCCAGCCCGATCATCGGTGTCGGTTTCGGCCAGGCTTCCAGCATTGAAAAAGTCGCCAAAGACTTCCCCAAGCTGCAATTTGCCATCATCGACATGGTGGTGAATTTGCCTAACGTGCAGTCGGTCGTCTTCAAAGAGCAAGAGGGCAGTTTCCTCGTCGGCACGATGGCAGCCTTGGCCAGCAAGACCGGCAAGGTTGGTTTTGTGGGTGGCATGGACATCCCCCTCATCCGCAAATTCCAGTGTGGCTACGAGCAGGGCGCAAAATTCGCCAACCCGAAAGCTGAAGTTTTTGCCAACATGACCGGCACCACCGGCGCGGCCTGGAATGACCCCGCCCGTGGTGGCGAGTTGGCCAAGGCCCAATTTGCCAAAGGCGCTGACGTGGTGTTCGCCGCTGCAGGCGGCACCGGCGTAGGTGTCTATCAAGCGGCCAAAGATGGCGGCAAACTGGCCATTGGTGTGGACAGCAACCAGAACCATTTGCAGCCAGGCACCATGCTCACCTCCATGCTCAAGCGCGTTGACGTGGCGGTCTACAACGTCTCCAAAGGCCACAAGCCAGGCATCCAAGCCCTGGGCCTGAAAGAAGGAGGCATTGATTACGCCATGGACACCCACAACGCCAAATTGGTCACGGCCGACATGAAAGCGAAGGTTGACGCCGCCAAGGCTGACATCATCAGCGGCAAGATCAAGGTCGCAGATTACATGGCCGACAACGCCTGCAAGTACTAAAAGCGATACCTTTTCAATGAAGCCCGTGACGTCTGTTTGGCGTTGCGGGCTTTTTTGTATCATGAACCAATGCCTGACCTGAACACCGCACCCGCTATTCACATGCATGGCATCCACAAGCGTTTTGGCGCGGTGGCCGCCAATGTGGATGTGGACTTGCGGGTGGCCGCCGGCACAGTACACGGCATCGTGGGTGAAAACGGTGCCGGCAAAAGCACCTTGATGTCGATTCTGTACGGCTTCTATACCGCTGACAGCGGCTCAATTGAGGTCTTCGGCCAGACGGCCACCATCCGCAATGCAGACGACGCGATTGCCTTGGGCATCGGCATGGTGCATCAGCACTTCATGCTGGTCGAGACATTAACGGCACTGGACAACGTCATGCTCGGCGCCGAGCCGCATTGGCTTTTGAAAAACGCCGAAGCCCAGGTGCGCACCCAACTGGAGGCCCTGATGGCATCCACCGGGCTCAAAGTGAACCTGGGGGCCTTGGTGGCTGACCTGGCCGTAGGTGACCGCCAGCGCCTGGAAATCCTCAAAACCTTGTTTCGTGGCGCAAAAATCCTGATTCTGGACGAACCCACGGCGGTGCTCACACCGCAAGAAACCGACCAGCTATTTGAGGTGCTCAAACTCTTGCGCAGCCAGGGCACGACGATTTTGCTCATCACCCACAAACTTCGCGAAGTGATGGGCCTGTGTGACCACGTGACCGTGATGCGCGCGGGCCGCGTGGTGCAACATTTGCCCATTTCCCAAGCCTCCATCGAAGGCCTGGCGGAGGCCATGGTAGGTCGCAAAGTCAACATCGGGCGGGTTGATTCGGGTTCCAAACGGGCGGGCGACATTCTGCTGGAGCTCAGCCACGTGACGGTGCGAGACCATTTGAAAGTAGTGCGCCTGAGCGACGTCAACCTGCAATTGCGGGCGGGTGAAATTGTCGGCATCGCGGGCGTCTCAGGCAACGGGCAAAGTGAATTGCTCGATGTGTTGTCGGGACTGCTTGCACCCGCACAGGGCAGCCTGCGCGTGGGCACCAAAGAGTTCCAGCCTGGGCGCTGGCTCACGCCCTCGGCTGCACGCCGCCTCGGCATAGCGCATGTTCCCGAAGACCGCCACGCGCGTGCGCTGGTGATGCAGTTTGTGGCCTGGGAGTCTGCCGTTTTGGGCTACGAGAGCTTGCCGGATTATTCCCACCTGGGCTGGATGGCGCATGCCCGCATGCGCAAATCCACCGGCAGCCTCATGGAGCGTTTCGACGTGCGCCCGCGAAATGCCGACCTGTATTGCAATAAATTCTCGGGCGGCAATCAGCAAAAACTGGTGCTGGCGCGTGAACTCGGCCAAGCGCCCAAGGTGCTCCTGGTTGGCCAGCCCACGCGCGGCGTTGATATTGGCGCGATAGAGTTCATCTACACCCAATTGCGCGCCATGCGTGACGCCGGTTGCGCGGTGCTGGTGGTCTCCAGCGAGTTGGATGAAATCCTGGCCCTGTCCGACCGCGTGCTGGTGATGAACCAGGGCCGCGTAGCGGGTGAGCTGCCGATTGCCGATTGCACCGAGGCCGGTTTGGGCCTTTTGATGACCGGAGGCCACGCATGAGCGAACAAACGCCGCTGCCGCGCTGGGCTGATCTGGTGTTGCTGCCTGCGGTGTGCCTGCTGGTGGCACTGCTGGCCGCTGCCGCCGTGGTGGCCATGGTGGGGCAAAACCCGCTCGACGTTATCACCGTGCTGGTCAAGGGCGCTTTTGGTACGCAGCGCGGCCTGAGTTACACCTTTTATTACGCGACCACCTTTATCTTTACCGGCCTGGCGGTAGCGGTGGCGTTTCATGGCGGCTTGTTCAATATCGGCGGGGAAGGCCAGGCCGTGATGGGCGGGCTGGGTGCCGGTTTGATTGCGCTTTGGTTGTCTGCGCATTTGCCGATTTGGCTCATGTTGCCGCTGATGTTGATCTGCAGCGCCCTGTTTGGGATGGCCTGGGCGGCGGTGCCGGCGTATTTGCAGGCCTACCGGGGCAGCCACGTGGTGATTACCACCATCATGTTCAACTTCATTGCCAGCACCTTGTTGGTGTATTTACTCGTGAACCACTTGCGACCCAAAGGCACGATGTCAGTCGAAAGTGTGCCGTTTTCAGAGTCGGCCAAACTGCCGGGCATGAAGGACGCGCTGGGTTGGCTGGGCATTGACTGGCCGAGTTCCCCGCTGAATCTAAGCCTGCTGCTGGCGCTTTTGGCCTGTTTGGGCGTCTACCTCTTCTTGTGGCGCACACGCGCGGGTTACCACTTGCGGGCCGTCGGCTCCAGCCCGAGTGCGGCCGAATATGCGGGCATCCGCTCCAAGCGCCAGGTGATGATGGCCATGGGCATCTCAGGCGCGCTGGCGGGCATGGTAGGGATGAACGAAATCGCCGGTGTCAGCGGCAAACTGCTGCTCGAATTCGTCAGTGGCGCGGGCTTCACCGGCATTGCCGTGGCGCTGATGGGGCGCAATCATCCGGTGGGCATTATTTTTGCAAGTTTGCTGTTTGGCGCGCTTTATCAAGGCGGCGCGGAGGTGGCGTTTGAGATTCGTGGCTTCAGCCGCGACATGGTGGTGGCGCTGCAAGGTTTTATCGTGCTGTTTTCTGGGGCCATGGCGTACGTGATTGCCCGCCCTGTGGGATGGGCGCTCGCGTTGTTCACGCCCAAGGCAAAAACCGGAGCCAGCCATGGATGAGGCCCTGATCGCCACCATGTTGGCTTCTACCTTGCGGGTCTCCACCCCGCTGATCTTGTGCGCGCTGGCGGGTTTGCTCTCGGAGCGCGCGGGCGTAGTCGATATCGGTCTGGAGGGCAAGATGCTGTTTGCCGCCTTTATTGCCGGGGCCAGCGGTGCGGCTTTTGGCTCGACCCTGCTGGCGGTGTTTCTGGCCATGCTGACCGCAGTCGCCCTGGCCTGGATGCATGGCCTGGCCTGCGTCAGCCATAAAGGTGACCAGGTCGTCTCAGGCGTGGCGATCAACATCCTTGCCTCTGGCATGACCATGGTGCTGGGCATCGCCTGGTTTGCGCAGGGCGGGCAAACGCCAGCGGTCTCCACGGAAGTCCGTATCCAGCCTTTGTTTCCGCAGTTTGCCGAAAGCGTTAAAACGATTCCCATCATCGGCAAGGTAATTGGCGAAGGCCTGTTGAGCCACAATTTTCTGGTGTATTTGACGCTGGCCCTCGTGCCCGCCGTCTGGTGGTTGTTGTTCAGAACCCGCTTCGGCCTGCGCCTGCGTGCGGTCGGCGAGAACCCGCAAATGGTCGACGCCGCCGGGGTCTCGGTGACCCGCCTGCGTTACACCGCCCTGACGCTCAACGGCATGTTGTGCGGCCTGGCGGGCAGTTATCTGGTCTTGGCGCTCTCCGCGAATTTTTCACACAATATGACGGCAGGCCGTGGTTTCATGGCTTTGGCCGCCCTCATTTTTGGCAGATGGCACCCCGTGCTGGCGCTGTGGGCCTGCCTGCTTTTCGGCTTTCTGGACGCTGCCGCCATCCGCCTGCAAGGCGTCAAAC
>JANOXL010000319.1:0-16923 GCA_031418395.1 Rhodoferax sp.
AAGTTCAGCGTCTACCACGGCTGCGCAGCGGGCCTGATGGTTGGCCAGGCCACAGAGGACGAATACCACGACGCCTTCGTCACCCGAGCCGACATGGTCGCCCTGCGCCGCAAAGTCGTGGCGACGGTGGATGATTCCATCCACGAAGCCAGCGCCGATGTCACCGCCGTTTTGAAAGATGGCCGACGCGTTCACTTGTTTGTCAAAAACGCGATTGGCTCCTTGGAGAATCCGATGACTGATGCGATGCTGGAGGGGAAATTTCATGGCTTGTGTGATCCAGTTTTGGGGGCTGCGCAAAGCCAGCGGCTCATCGGCGCCGCTTGGGGTATCGCGCGGGCTGACAGCCTGGCAAATCTCCTCACGCTAGGTCGTCAGGATTAGCAGCCGCACTTGTAATAATTGGGGTCAGATTCCAATTATTTATTGTCTTTTGCGTATTTAATTGGAATCTGACCCACTTCTTTTTGTACGCCCATTTGCAGAACCTTATGACCACCTCCCAATTCAACTTCAAAGGCAAAACCGCCCTCGTCACCGCCACTAGCGGCATCGGTTTGGGCATCGCACTGGCGCTGCGCGAGGCGGGTGCGCAGGTGGTGGTGGCGGGCTTGGCCCCCGGAGACATGGCCTCACTACAGGGACTGGAATACAGGGCGCTGGACGTGACCGACGCCAATTCTGTCAATAGCCTCTTCGGCAGCCTCAAGACGCTGGATATTTTGGTCAACGCCGCAGGCATCATCCGCCGTGCGGCTGAGCATGAACCTGAGGTGTTTGAGCAGGTGATCAATGTCAACCTGAATGGCAGCATGCGCTGCTGCCAGGCGGCCAAAGGACTGTTGATGCAAAGCAAAGGCTGCGTGGTCAATATTGCGTCAATGCTGAGTTTTTTTGGTGGTGCCCATGCGCCGGGTTACAGCGCGAGCAAAGGCGGCGTGGCGCAGCTCACCAAAAGTCTGGCCAACGCCTGGGCCGCCGAGGGCGTGCGTGTGAACGCCGTCGCGCCAGGCTACATCGCAACGGCGCTCACACAGCCCTTGCAGGATGACCCGGCCAAGAGCGGTCCCATCGTGGCGCGCACGCCGATGGGCCGCTGGGGCACGCCCGCCGACGTGGCAGGGCCGGTGCTGTTTTTATGCTCCGATGCGGCCGCATTTGTGACCGGGGTGATCTTGCCGGTAGACGGAGGTTACCTTGTCTACTGACCCGTCGCGCATGCCTTACCAACTGCCATTCCCGGTGAATGCGCAGCCTGAAATCGTCGTTGCCGCCGCGATCCCGCTAGACGAGCGTGTGTGGGTGCCGCAGGCGCCGGGCGTGTGGTTCCGCCCGCTGTGCCTGAACGCCGCGCAGGGTTATTGGGTGAACCTGCTGCGTGTGCGCAAGGCGGGCATCCTGAGCCGCCACCGTCACCCGGCGCCGGTACACGGCTTGGTGCTTCGCGGTAAATGGCATTACCTGGAGCACGATTGGGTCGCCACCGAGGGCAGCTACGTCTTTGAGCCACCGGGCGAGACACACACGCTGGTGGTGCCAGAAGACGTGCCAGAGATGATCACCCAGTTCCACATCACTGGCGCGATGATTTACGTCGACCCGTGGGGCGCGCAAACCGGCTTTGAAGATGTGTTCAGCAAGATCGAAATGTGCCGCAAACACTACGCGGATTGTGGGCTGGGCGCAGGTTACGTGGACCAGTTCATTCGCTGACCAGTTGGAATAAAAAACGCATTGTCCCAGAGCCTGGCAGCGCCTAGCTGACAAGCAATGCCCTGAGTTGCGCCTTGGCGATTTTCTCCAGCGTGGAGCGGGGGAAATCGTCGATCAAGCGAATCTCAACCGGGCGTTTGAAGTCGGCCAGTTGTGACGTACAGGCCGCCGCCACGCGTACTTTCAGATCATGGTTTTGCGCAGAGTCGAGCGCATTCGTTGCCTCGGGGAATGGCCGCACAAACAACACCGGCACCTCCTCCAACATCGTGTGTTTCTTGGCGACGACAGCGCATTCAAACACGCCGGGCACTTGCAGAACGACACGCTCAATCTCGGAGGCAGCGACGTTTTCACCGCCTACTTTGAGCATGTCTTTGTGACGATCACCAAACTGGAGGCTGCCACAGGGCAGGACGTTGATCATGTCACCGGTCTTGAACCAGCCATCGCCGTCAAAACTCTCTGCGGTGGCTCTGGCGTTGCCCAAATATTCCTGGAACAGGCTCAGGCCGCGCACACCGCGAATGAACAGGTGGCCGCTGCCGCCCTGCTCCACCGCCCTGGCCTCGCACACGGGAAGGTCGTCGCGTTCGACCACGGCAATTTCATATTCCGGCGCAGGCCGACCAATCGACATCGGTGTGTTGGGCAGATGCGGGCTACCCACGATGCCGTGGGTGATGGTCTCGGTCATGCCCCACCATCCCATGGTTTTGATGCCGAAGTGTGCGTCAGTGGGCGGCTCGCTGATGGCACTGCCCCAAAGGCGGTAATGGTGTTGTTTTGGCAATTCCAGCGGTAGCAAGGCCTTGACCACAAAAGGCACGAGGGACGTCCACGTGCAGCGGTGTCGGATGGACACCTCCCAAAATCGGCTCGCCGAGAAACGTGGTTGCACGACCGCCGTGCCGCCGGCCCACAAGGTGGCCAATATCGAATAGGCCTGCGCGTTGGTGTGGAACAGTGGCAGGTAGACCAAATGCACATCGTCCGCGCGCAGATCCTCGTGTACGGCGTTAATTCGCGCACCCCACAGTGCGTTGGCGTGTGTCCACAAGACGGCCTTGGGCCGCGAGGTGGTGCCCGAGGTGTATTGCACGCTGCACGGTGCCAGTGGGTCTGGCGCACGACGCGGTGCGTGCGCCGCATCAATGGCATCGAAGTGTTGGGCGCGCTCAATTGGGTGCGCAGGTGCGTCACCATTGTCAGTGCCAGTCACGGCGATCCAGCGCAGCGCCTTGCAACTCCTGGCCACCAGCTCGGCAAATTTGGGTTGTGGTGATGGCGGCGACCGCGCCGCTGTGCTCGGCGTAATAGGTCAACTCATCGGCGACAGCGCGGGCGTTGGTGGTCAATGCCACTGCCCCCAACCACGCACAGGCATACCAAACCAGCAGCGCCTCAGGGCAGTTATCCAGATGAATCAGAACTTTGTCGCCCGGCTCGATGCCGCGTTGGGCCAGGCCGCCTGCAATGCGGCGAATGCGGTCATGAAACTGGCCGTAAGTCCAAGTGTCAGTTGGGCCATTGAACGGCGACCATACCAAAAACGGGTGATCCTTGCGCGTCGAAGCGCGGGTCTCCAGCAACCAAGCGACATCCATTTCAGAAAACGGATGCAGGAAACCAGGTGAAAGTTGGTGCGGCATGGGGCAGGCCAGAAAATTTCAGGTCTGCACAGTATCCAGCAACAAATACGCCTGCTGCTTGCGCTCTTTACCTTTGATGAAAATTTCCCCACGGGCTTCAAAACTAAACCACTGGTTCGTCAACGCATAGGTGGATTCAGACACCTGGATACGCCCAGGGATGCCATGCGACTCCATTCTGGAGGCTGTGTTGACCACATCACCCCATACGTCAAACAACTGGCGGGTTTGCCCGATCACACCGGCCACAAGTTCGCCCGACGCAATGCCAATACGCAATTCGATACCGTCGATGTCGCGCACGTGCACAAACATCTTGCGGCCAAACTCCACCAGTAACCGGGCATGGTCAACATTGGGCTCGGGCACACCGGCCGCGACCATGTAGGCGTCGCCAATGGTCTTGATCTTGGTTAATCCCATCTGCTCTACCTCGCGATCAAAGCGGTTGAAAATGCGGGTCAGCAGCTTGACCAGTTCCTCTGGCGTCAAGCGTTCAGACAGTTCGGTGAAACCTACGATATCGGCAAACAGAATCGATGTTTCCGAGTACCTCTCGGCAAATGTCTTGCCGGTTGACAGCAGGCGTTCAGCAGTTGAGCGGGGAAACATGCCGCTGACCATCTCGACAAAACGGTTGTTCGCATCGTGCAAAAACTGCTCCATGCGGTTGATGTCGCCGATAAAGATGTGGATGAGCAGGTACAACATGCCCAATGCGGCGGCACCATTGACCCAACCACCCGCTTGCCGAATCTCGTCGGGCACCGCGTAGGGCGTTACGATGGCAAAGCCAGAGCCACCAAAAAAAACAAAAATCACGAGACACAGGATAGGCAGGCCATGTCGCAGCCAAAACCCTTCCCCTTTGAAAATCAAATAGGCTGCGACCGAGAGCGTGAGGAAACCCTGATGGGCTGATCGCGGAACTGTTGGACTGGGCAAGTCAAAAAACAGCGAAGAAATCAGCAACATGCACAAAACCGCAAACACCAGAACCACTTTGGCAATGCGCAAATGGCCGCGCAGCGTCAAACCGATCGTCGTTAAACCCAAGGCTGCAACCACGACGTCCCAGGCCACCACCAGCCACGCCCCTTTGGTGACGAAAAAGATGGCCCAGCCCACGCCCAGGGCGATCAGGATTGCGCTGGCAACCAGAACGATGATGCGCACGCGGCGTACGTGGGTCGCAGCCAAATCCTGTAGCACCAGGTAACTTAGAGTCTTATCGTGCATGGGGCGGAAAAATCCAATGTCGGTGGATCGGTTCGTGGGGCGCGGTGATCAGGCCGTTGCCGCATCAGTATCAGTAGCAGTAGTATCCGCCAACAAATACACCCGGTGCTTGCCCTCTTTACCCTTGATGCTGATTTCACCTCGCGGTTCAAACGCGAACACATCGCGGGTTAACAAGTAGGTCGATTCAGCCACCTGAATCCGGCCCGGCACGCCATGTGACTCCATTCTGGCGGCGGTATTGACGACATCACCCCACACGTCAAACAACTGGCGCGATTGACCGATCACACCCGCCACCAGCTCGCCCGATGCAATGCCGATGCGAAGGTCGATGCCTTCGATGTCCCGCACGTGAGCGAACATTTTTTGGCCGAATTCGACCAACACCTTTGCGTGCGCTTCGTTCGCCTCCGGTGTTCCAGAGGCGACCATGTAGGCATCGCCGATGGTCTTGATTTTGGTCAGGCCCATGCGCTCGACGTCTTGGTCAAATCGGTCGAAAATGCCCGTCAGCAGCGTCACCAGAGCTTCTGGGTTCAGGCGCTCCGAGAGACTGGTAAAGCCCACAATGTCGGCAAACAGGATGGAGCAGTCCGCATGCCGCTCAGCGAAGGTTTCTCCCCTGGAAAGCAGGCGTTCTGCAATGGTTTTGGGGAACATGCCGCTGACCATTTTGACAAACCGGTTGTTGGCGTTGAATAGATACCCTTCCATCTGATTGATGTCACCCACGAAGATGTGTACCAACACATACAACATGCCAAACGAGCTCAGGTTGTTGACCCAGATGGCGATGCCGCGCACGTTCTCTGGCATGGCGAAGTGGGTGTCGAAGGCAAAACCGGTGCTCGACAACCATGCCAACGCCAGCATGCAGGCAATCGGATAACCGTGGCGCCACGCCACGTTTTCGGTGCGCAACAGCAGATAACCTGCGACGCCCAGTGGCAGTAGACCATGGTGTGCTGAACGCGGCATCTGAGCGCTGGGCACATCGACAAACAGCGCAATCCCCACAAACACCAGGTACAGGCTGGTCAACAGAAGAAAGGTGGCAAAGCGCAGTTTGCCCTTGAGCATGACCAAGCCTGCCCAGCCGCCGATCACCAGCAGCAAAAACTGCACAAACGCCGCCACAGTATCACCACGAAGCGCAAAAAACACGGTGTAACCACCGCCCAGTAGTATCAAAAACGCGCTACTGACCATCACCATAATGCGAGCGCGACGGACATGGGTCGCGCGCAGGTCTCGCAGCACCATGTAGGTCGCGTTCAGGTCTTGCATGCGCTTCGGTTAGTGACTTTGTAAGGCAGGGTTTAAGAACTTGAAGGCTTGGTTGGGGGTGTACGAGCCGCAACATTAAAGGCGGCACCAATCTTGAATATGCCACTGGCCCGGACAATTGGCGAGTGGTCGGCTGTAACCAAACCTTGCAGGAACAACATGCTTCGTGTTGCGCGCAACACTTGCGCCTGCCCCTGCACCCAGGCACCCTGCGGCGCCGATGCAAGGTAGTCCATTTGCAGGCTGATCGTCGGCAAAAAACGGTTTTTGGCCGTCGGCTCCATCGCATGTGACGTCACCGCGAGCAACATGTCACAAAACGTAGCCAACATGCCGCCGTGGCACACACCCATCGGGTTGCAATGGCGCGCCTCGACCTTAAAACCCATCAAAATTCCGCCCGCAATGCTGCGGTAATACAGCGGACCGCAGCCCTCCATAAAGCCTGATCCCAGGTGGCGCAGTTTAAAGCCCTCGGGAATGCCCGAAGGCATAGTCTCGGGTGTGGGCACCTGTGGGCTGGCTAGGGCGGGGTCAGAATATTTGTCGTTGCTCATAATGATCGAAGTCAGTTGTGAATGCGCGAGCGGCTTAGATCAGGTCACGCGGATCATTGAAATGCGCCTCCACGTCGGAGGGCAACAGTTGAATTGTCGCCCGCAAGCCCGGCACGGCACTCATCAAGGTCTGCTCCACGCTCATGCGCAGGGCCGCCGCACGTCCAAGCGACCAACTGGCCGGCATGTGCATGTGCAGATCTACAAAACGCCGTTGGCCCGATTTGCGGGTGTTGATGTGGTCAAACCGGACAATGCTGCCCGCGCCACGGGCATCCCCTTCGGCGCGCTGGTGTGCAAAGCCGTTCAGCGTCTCGGTGATGGTCGCGACCACCTCGGGCTCCAGGGCTTCGTCCATCAGGCCCTGGCTGGAGCGCCAGATCAGGTGCGCGCCTTCGCGCAGAATGTTCAGCGCCACACCAATAGCGACTACTGCGTCCAGCCACAACCAGCCGGTCAACATCACCAAGCCGATGCCGATAACCACACCTGCCGATGTCCAGACATCCGTCACCAGGTGTTTGGCATCCGCCTCCAGCGCGATCGAGCGGTGCTGCCGTGCGGCGCGAAACATCAGCCAGGCCAAGGCGCCGTTGAGCGCCGAGCTGACGATAGACAACACTAGGCCCCAGCCGAGCTGCTGCAAAGGCTGCGGGTCAAAAATGCGGTGACTGGCCGCCCAAATAACGGCCAACGCCGCCGCGATGATCAAAATTCCTTCAAAACCGGAGGAAAAATATTCCGCCTTGTGGTGACCAAACGGATGGTCTTCATCTGCGGGGCGCGCTGCCACGATCACCATCCACAGCCCAAACAGCGCGCTGGCCAGGTTGACAAACGACTCCATCGCGTCGGACAACAATCCGACCGAGTCAGTGATGTACCAGGCGAGGGTTTTGAGAACGATGGTGACGCAGGCTACAGCCGCCGAGGCCCACATCATCGCCTTGGGTGTAAAAAACCTACTGTTCGCTCCTATCATCAAGGCATTGTCCCTGATGTCGATTCTGCAACAATGCCGCCATGAAATGGCTTCTGCAAGCGGGCCGCTGGTGGCTGGCCGCATGGTTTTTGATCAGCCTTGCCGGCGGCGTATTGATCGCCCGGGCAGAGTTGGCGCGCCTGCGCGAAGCCTTCGAGACCGATGCCCGCATCGTCCACCGCTTGCTGAGCCAACGGGCAGTAGAGCACGACGCGATGCTCGCCACGCTGGCGCTGCTGCAACCACCGGCGGACGGCAACAAACTTGAAAAGCGCTTGCCCTCGGTCTACCCGCAAATCCTGGAGGTGCAGCGCCGCGATGGCGCAGGCGCCTGGGGCGACCCGGCGCTCAACGCGGCCGACGCCAAATCCCAGGAAGCGCAACGCCCTGTCCTGGCCAATGCAGATTTGGCGCTGGGCAAATTTCAACTGGTGCTGGCGGCGAAACCTGCAAGTTTTGCACTGACGATTGACCTGAAACGGGCGGTGCCCTGGGCCGACTGGCCGACAGACCCGAAGACCAGCCGGGTGCGCATGACGCTGGAAAACCGAGGACAGGTTTTCGTATTGCAAGCCGGGGACGTTGCCGGTCGGGGCTGGCGTTTTGACTTTCGTAAACACCTGGCCGCTGAAAGCCAGCCATTTGACGCCGTAGCGTCGCGTTTGGTGCGCTGGGGCGAGCTTCCGTGGCTCGCCATATCGGCCTGGATGCTGGGCAGCGCCCTGCTGGTGACCGGTATGGTGGCCTGGCTGCGCCAGCGGGAGCAGCGTCGGCGTGCAGAAGATCTGCTGCGCCTGGGCCAAGTAGCGCGTCTGAACACTTTGGGTGAGCTGGCAGCCGGTTTAGCCCATGAACTCAACCAGCCACTCACCGCCGTGCTAGCCAACACACAAGCCGCCCAACGCTTGCTGTCGGATGAACCCGCTGACCTAGACACCGCCCGAACGGCAATGGCACAGGCCGCCGGGCAAGCCCGCCGGGCAGCCGAGGTAGTAGGACGCCTGCGCCGCAGCCTGGAGCGCCCCGACTCTGCGGCACAACTTCAGCCCATAAGCTTGCAGGAAACCGTCAAAAATGCCCTGCACTTGTTGGCGCCTGAATGTGCCACGCGGGCGGTGGAAGCCCAGGTGCAAGGACCACCCGAGCCAATACGCGTACTGGCTGACCCGGTAGCGCTGGAGCAGATCGTGCACAACGTTCTAATGAATGCGCTGCAGGCGTTGGACAAAGTCCCCGCCGCTGAACGCCAGTTACAGATCAGCCTGACCCTTTCAGAAAACCACGGGATTTTGACTGTTCGTGACACCGGACCCGGCATTCCTGTAGAGGCATTGCCCCATATTTTTGAGCCCTTCTTCACGACCCGCCAGGGTGGCCTGGGTTTGGGTCTGAGCCTGAGCGAAACGCTCGCCGGCAACATGGGTGGCAGCTTGACCGCCGCCAGCCAGCTGCCACGCGGCGCCGCCTTCACGCTGACACTACCATTGGCAAAGTCTCTGTGAACGAACCACTATCCCCGCTGATTCACCTGATCGACGACGATGCCGCCGTGCGCGACAGCCTCGCACTGCTGATTGGCACGGTGGGTCTGCGGGTGCAGACCTGGGCCGAGCCGCAAGCCTTTTTGGCGGGCTTCGTGCGGCAAAGCATCGGCGCCATTGTGCTGGATGTGCGTATGCCCGGCATCAGCGGTCTGACCGTTCTGGACACGCTGGTGGCCCAAGGCGTGGATCAGCCCGTCATCATGCTGACCGGCCACGGCACGGTGGAAATGTGCCGCCGTGCCTTCAAGGCGGGCGCTGCCGAGTTCCTGGAGAAGCCGGTCAATGACGAGCTGCTTTTGGAGGCCCTGCAAAACGCCGTGCGCCTGCACGTCAAATCACGCCAGCGCAATCAGGCCGATGCTGCAGCGCGTACGCGTTTTGCGCAGCTGTCCGCACGCGAGCGCGAAGTGCTGGGCCTTATTGTGGAAGGCTTGACCAACAAGGAAATTGGCCGTGCCCTTACCCTGTCGCCCCGCACGGTCGAAGCGCACCGCGCCAACCTGTTTGCCAAACTTGAAGCGAGCTCATTGGCGCAATTGATCCGACAGTACGCCTCGCTGGTGGACGAAGACACTGAGGGCTGAAAAAACGACCTTACGTAGTTCTACGCAAGCCTGCGCGTAAGCGTCCGTATGGCACAGCAGCTGAACAAATCCTAAAGTCTGACTGCGGTTAACTGAACCGTATGCAACCCTAGGAAAACACCATGTCCAAGTCACTCACCACGTCCACCCTTGCGCTCGCTGCCCTGGTTATCACATCTGGGTTTGCCAGCGCGCAATCGGTGCGCACGGAGAAAAACATGTCGCTGGAGCTTGCCAACCAGATCGCAGCTGCCAGCGTGACGGCCTGTGCCACCAACGGCTACGCCGTCACCGCCACTGTGGTGGACCGCGCCGGTACCGTGCGCGCCGTGCAGCGCGCCGACAACGCCGGCCCGCACACCCTGGGTGCCAGCCAGCAAAAAGCCTTCACCTCGGCCTCCGCCAAAAACACAACGCTGGCGATGATGGAAGCCTCGCAGAAAAATCCCGCGGCCGCCAACCTCGTCTACATCCCTGGCTACCTGCTGCTGGGTGGCGGAGTGCCTGTCAAAGTGGGCAACGAAGTCATCGGCGCCGTCGGCATTGGAGGTGCGCCTGGCGGCTATCTGGACGAGCAATGCGCCATGGCCGCACTCGACAAAGTCAAGGACGCCTTGAAATAAGCTATTAGGCAGTCGGTCTTGTTAACGATCTAGAGGAAAATTCGTCATGGATAATTTGATTCACCGATCGACGACACGCCAGCGGGCGCTGCTAGTGGTCTGCCTGCTCGTCAGCCTTATCGGGCCACCAACATTAGCCCAAATTGGCCCCAATGGATCTGAAGCGGCGGCCTTCACCGGCCTGCACGCAGCGTCGCACAAGGGCGACGTGGCGTTGATTGAAAAACTCGCCATGTCAAAGGCCGATGTCAACGCCCGTGCCAGCAACGGGCGCACGCCCGTCCATGTGGCCACCTTCGCACGCCAGCGTGAGGCGATCAAGGCCTTGGCCAAGGCCGGTGCCAACTTGAATTTGCTGGAAAACGACCGTTACGACGGCGTCACCATTGCTTCCGTAGCCGACGACGAAGAGACCCTTCGCACTTTGCTCGAACTAGGTGCCAGTGCCAAACTGACCACCAGCCGGTATGACGGCACCGCCCTCATCGCCGCCGCGCACCTGGGCCACGACGGCGTGGTGCGCCAGCTCATCCGGGCCGGCGCGCCGCTGGACCATGTGAACAACCTGCATTGGACGGCCGTGATCGAATCCATCGTATTGGGCGACGGTGGCAAGCGCCACCAAGCGACGTTGAAGGCGCTGATCGACGCCGGGGCTAGCCTGCAACTGAAAGACCGCACCGGTGCGACGCCCTTGCAGTTGGCCCGCTCGCGTGGCTACGGCGAGATGGTGAAGATGCTGGAAGCTGCGGGCGCGAAATAGTCACCCGCGCCTTAGCGCACTGCCCGGGCGAAGGCGCAGAAGCAGGAGGCGGTGGGTGGTGACGGGATCGTCGCAGGGTGGTGGTAAATTGGGGTAACTCATCAAAAGGAGATGTTCCCCATGTACCCAGGCATTCACGCGAAAAACCAGCCCGATCACACTGCCTTCATCATGGCCAGCACCGGCGAGGCAGTGAGTTACGCCGAGCTGGAGCGGCGCAGCAACCGTCTGGCGCATTTGCTGCGGGCCAACGGCTTGAAACGGCTGGATCACTACGCGATGTTCATGGAGAACAACAACCGCTACCTGGAATGTTGCGCGGCAGGTGTGCGTTCGGGCCTGTACTACACCTGTGTGAACCACTATCTCACGGCACAGGAGCTAGCCTACATCCTGAACAACAGTGAATCCAAAGTGCTGATTACGTCTAAGGCAAAACGTGCTGTGGCGGCCGAGGCGCTCAAACTCTGTCCAAATGTCACACTGGCACTGATTTGCGACGGCAGCGCTGACGACCCTGTTTTTCAAGATTTCGCCACGGCCACTGCGGCGTATCCCGACACACCCATTGCCGACGAAATAATCGGCACCGCCATGTTGTATTCATCGGGCACGACCGGGCGGCCCAAAGGCATTTTGCGGCCTCTGCCCGAGGAACCAGGCAACTTTCAACTGCCGGTTTTCCAGTTTTTGAACAAGCTCTGGAAGTACCGCGCGGGCATGACCTATCTCTCCCCTGCGCCGCTGTACCATTCGGCCCCGCAGGCGGCCGTGTCCTTAGCCATCCACAACGGCGCCACGGTGGTGATCATGGAGCATTTCGATCCTGAGCATTACCTCTCACTCGTCGAAAAATACCAGGTGACGCACACTCAGCTCGTGCCCACCATGTTCAGCCGCCTGCTCAAGCTACCGCCTGACACGCGTCAAAAATATGATCTCAGAAGCCTTGAAGTGGCGATACACGCCGCCGCCCCCTGCCCGGTGCAGGTCAAGGAACAGATGATCGCCTGGTGGGGCCCAATCATTGACGAGTATTACGGCGCCACCGAGGGCCTCGGCTTTACTGCCTGCGACAGCGCCGAGTGGCTAGCGCATAAAGGCACCGTGGGCAAAGTGATGATTGGCGACCTGCACATCCTGGACGACAACATGCAACCCGCTGCCAAAGGTGTGCCCGGAGAAATCTGGTTCAAAACCGCGTCACCGTTTGTCTATTTCAACGACCCGGAACGAACGGCCCAAACCCGCTCCGCTGACGGCGAGATGAGCACCGTAGGCGACATCGGTTACATCGACGGCGACGGCTTTTTGTACCTGACAGATCGCTCCACCTTCATGATCATCAGCGGCGGAGTCAACATCTACCCACAAGAGTGCGAAAACCTGCTCATCGTGCATCCGAAGGTGATGGACGCCGCCGTTTTTGGTGTTCCCAACGAAGACCTGGGCGAAGAGGTCAAGGCGGTGGTGCAATTGGTGGAAGGCGTTGCCCCCAGCCCGGCGCTCGCTGCCGAACTCATCGCCTACTGCCAGCAACATCTGGCCAAACTCAAGTGTCCCAAATCCATTGACTTCGACGCCGCCCTGCCGCGTCTGCCCACCGGCAAGCTCTACAAAAAGCCGCTGAGAGATCGATATTGGGGCGACAAGAAAAGCCGGATCGTTTAACAGCGTTCAAACTTATGAAAGTCAGGCAAATTGCAGGCGCACTCGGCGTGGAAATATCCGGAGTCGATCTGTCCGCTGGCCTGTCGGCGTCACAGGCCCAAGATGTGCGAGACGTGTTTCTCCAGCACCAGGTCATCTTCTTGCGTAACCAGAAACTCACGCCGCAGCAATTCCTGAATTTTGCGCAGGCCCTGGGTGAGCCGATTGAGTATCCGTTCGTAAAGGGGCTGGAAGGATTTCCATTCATCATCGAGGTCAAAAAACTGGAGCATGAGAAGGTCAATTTCGGCGGCATCTGGCACTCTGACACCACCTATCTGGCGCACCCACCCATGGGCTCCATGCTGCTGGCGCGAGAGGTTCCGCCCTATGGCGGCGACACGTTGTTTGCCAGCCAGACTTTGGCTTACGAATCTTTATCAGACACGATGAAGCGAATCCTGGATGGCCTGACAGGCATCAGCAGTTCGGCCCGCGCCGATGTATCCAAAACCCGCGAGGACCGCATCAAGTCAGACGGCAAAGATTCGGCGCCCGTGGAGTACCGGGCCGAGCACCCCGTCGTGCGCACCCATCCCGAGACCGGGCGCAAAGCCCTGTATGTCAATGTGGCGCACACGGCCGGCATCAAGGGCATGACGGATGAAGAAAGCGCGCCGTTGTTGCAGTTTCTGTTCAAGCACCAGGTGAAACCGGAATTCACCTGCCGCTTCGTGTGGGAGCCCGACTCGATTGCTTTCTGGGACAACCGCTGCGTGCAGCACAACCCGGTCAACGACTACCACGGTTTTCGGCGTGTCATGCACCGAATCACGCTGCAGGGGGACAAGCCAATTTGAAGGCTTTTGCTTAAGTTCCTTCGTTTCGAAATTGATATTGAAGCGACAGGTACAGCCAGGTTCGTCGTGTTTGAACGGTTAAGCGGGATCAGGCCGACGGAGCACTCAGCTCCGCGGCTGTCACCCGACGCGAGTAACAACTGCCAAAGTAGCGTGCGCTCGGCGCGCGTCTCCTTCTTGATGCCGCTGCGCTGAATGCCCCATCGACCCGATCTGGCATGCTTGGGGGTGGACGAACGTTTCGACGGCACGGTGCCGACCTTGCCACCCGTTCCCGTTTTAAACTGGAGTTCAAATGTCCACAAAATCAAACTCAACCCACTCGGTTTCACCCAACAACCCCTGCCCTTTTCTTCGGGCGCTGGTGGCGCAGGGCAAGCTGGCGGATGACACCGAGCCGCTGGCCAAAGTGGCGTCCGTTATTGTCGAAGTGGCTAAAGGCGGTGACGGCAGCCCCGCATTGCCCAAAGCCGCCATTTACGGCATTGCCATGATCGCCAATGGGCTTGGGCCGTTCTCGGTGCTCAATGCCAATCTTGGTGGCTTGAAACTCAACGCCCTGCGCGACGGGCCGCTGGACAAACACGGCGTGGGCTCCGGTATTCTGGACAGCCAGGGCGAGATCAACAAAAAGGAATTGGCGCGCCTGGGCGAATTTGCCAGCGACAAAACGGACCGCTCAGGCAAAGCTGAAAAAGGACTCTCGTTACCTGAGTTACGCGCCTACATGGACGCCAACTTCGCACGCGCCGCCGGTCGCAGGCGTTTGCTGGACCGTCAGTTGATGGACGGCGAATGGCCGATTCTGCTCAAGGTGATGGGCAAATCAGGCAAAGCTGGCCGTTATCTGAGCCTCAAAGAAGTGGAAGAACTTTTTGTGAAGCAGCGGCTGCCCAAGCGCATGGCCAGTTAATTCCGCACTTGACGCCGCTTGTGCCAAGTGGAGTGGCACGACAAGTTCACCGCGCGACGACTGCGTGATTTCAAACTGTTAACATGGGTGTTAATTTCAACGTGCGTTTTACCGCTGAAAATTCGATTTCAGGATTTTTCGAGCTCCTGGTCTCGTGATATATGGATAGTTTGCTATATATTTTATAGCTAATAAAACTATACTGATTAGAGCAAGTCACCCGTTGTGTCCGCCATGAGCGTTTGCCCGGACAAATCAGTATTCGCTACGCCCATTCGCCTCTGTATGTGTCTGGCCAGTTTGCGGCAGCTCAAAAACATACATCACCTGCCAGCGCCCGGTGGTGTTTTCCAGCAGCGTCACAGCATCACATTGGCAGTTGATCGGCCCGCTTAGCTGCAATCGTGTGGCCAGCTCGATGGCCGCAGCTTCCGCCTCGGTGGCGTCGCCATGCGCGACGGTCAGGTGCGGAATGATCGTCGCATGTTCACCGCCAAAGGGCAGAAACCCCGGAAACGCCCGCACCAGCGCCTCGGTCATGGCCACAAAGGGGGCGGCTGGTTCAGGCGCCAAGTAAGCCGTGGCTTCAAAACGCCCCACGTGGTTCAAGGTGAAAGCAAACCGCCCAAGGCCGTTCAGTGCCGCCTGCGCGCGAGTCAGCACTGCGGGAGTGATTAGCTCTGGCGACATAAAAGGGACAAGAATCGACAAGTGCGCCGGCACGCCCAGATTCGCAGAGGCATCAAAACATGCCCGTAAATCTGCCACGCAGTTTTCGGCCTGCGGGACTTGGACGATGAACGCGGTTTGGGGCAATCTGGGGCGACTCCGATTAACTTACTGCGCCGTATGGCAAACCGCCTCGATGTTGTGGCCGTCCGGGTCAAGCACGAACGCACCGTAGTAGTCGGGGTGATAGTGCGGGCGCAGGCCCGGCGCGCCGTTGTCGCGGCCGCCCGATGCCAGGGCCGCTTTGTAAAACGCGTCCACTACCGCCCGGCTGGCTACCCGAAAAGCGATGTGAATGGGCGGATGATTGGGTGTGCCGCTGGCGATCCAGAAATCAGGCTTGGGTGGCTCGCCAAAACCGGCCACATCGGCGCGGCCCGTGACTTCCTTTGGAATTTCCATCAGCAGCCCGTAGCCGATGGCCGAAAGCGCCTGTGTATAGAACGCCTTGCTGCGTGCAAAGTCACTCACCGAAACGCCTGTGTGGTCAATCATTTTGCACTCTAAAAAGCGAATACTGAGGTTTGCCCAATGAGGGGTGCCGCATCGCTCAGGGCTTCCACGGCAACATGGAGTGGATCGATGCCGTGAACGAAAGTGCGGGCAATGCCTGGCGCTGCATATGTACCGCGGCCAGTTTGCCCACGTCGGGCAGTTCCTCAAACGACCGAATCATCCGCTGGAACCCTGCCTCAAAATAGATCGGCTCATCTCCTTGCAACTCGCGTGAATTCAGCAAGCCAACCCAGAGCGCATGGGGAAAGGATCGCTTAAGTTGTTGAATATGCGTGAGGCCGGTTGCATCTTTCGACTGCTCAATCGACCAGGCCACACAACTCCATGGATTTTCCGCAAGTAAGTCAGCCAACAACTCCGGTGAGCGAGCTTCGCGAATGCGTAGATTCGAGCAAAACCGGCGCAGCAGCACGGCCCAACGCGAAGTTGTTCCGCACACCAGTACGCTTGCCGGTTGATTATTCATGCCGTTCGTCCTCCACCGTAGCATCTTCAAGTGGCACGAATTCAATTGCTTCCGCTCCTGCCGGTGCCAGTTTTAATTGCGCTAAACGCCGCAATAATCGCGGCCGCGAAATGCCCAATAGCTTGGCTGCCCGCGATTTATTGCCGCGAGTTTGTGCCAGAGCCCGCCGCAATACTTCTTGCTCCAGATCGGCGAGAAAGGCATCGAGTTGAATCGTTTCCACGATCGCACGCGGATGCGCCTTCTGATCCCAGGCAGTTCGCAAACGTTCCGGCAAGTCGGCCACGGTAAGCCACGGTCCGGTGGCATGTTCGGCGGCAGCAGTTAAATACTGGGTGAATTCCCGCACATTGCCCGGCCATTCATAAGCCACGAGATGGTCCACCACTTCAGGCAACACCCCGTTCAGCACATGTTTACGGTGCGCATTGTGTTGCTCTACACACCACTGAGCCAGCAGCGGGATATCTTGCGGGCGCTCCCGCAACGGCGGCACTCGCAATGTAAACAGTGTTAACTCCGCCGCTAATTCCTCGTTGAAGTTCCGTTGCTTCACCGCCTTTTTGAGCGAAATCGGCGTAGTCGCCAACCATTGCCAATCGGTGAACGAACGAATCGCTTTGAGTAATTCGAGTTGAACATCGCCCGTTAACTCCGTTACACCTTGCAACGCAAATGTGCCATGTTCGAGCTTCTCGCCGCTCTGCATGCACCGGGCGAGCAACCCGTTGAATGATGCGACATCCTGCACCGCACAATCGATCGTGACATACCGTGCCGATGCCGGCGAGCGCAATGAAGGCAAGATTTGTTCACCACCGCAGCCATGCTCTGCTACCAAC
>JANOXL010000320.1:0-3266 GCA_031418395.1 Rhodoferax sp.
CGACAACACGGGCCAAGCCATTGGCCCCGGTTGGGACGTCTACAGCCATGGTGGCCGCAAAAACACCGGTTTGGATGCCGTGAAATGGGCGGCAGAGATGACGGCGCGCGGTGCGGGCGAGATTTTGCTGACCAGCATGGACCGCGACGGCACAAAATCCGGCTTTGACCTGGAACTGACCCGCGCCGTGAGTGATGCGGTGAGTGTGCCGGTGATCGCCTCAGGTGGCGTTGGCAACCTGGATGATTTGGTCAGCGGTATCCAAATCGGTGGCGCGGACGCAGTGCTCGCCGCCAGCATCTTCCATTACGGCGAATTCACCGTGGCACAGGCCAAGGCGCGGATGGCAGCCAGTGGTATTGCTGTGCGACTTTGAGCCGACGGTTGAACCTGATTTTTCCAATTTCGTAAACCCAATTTGCCCTCAGGCTCGAAAAAATTCTGTTTAAAGCTATCAATAATATAGCGATCAAAAATCATTGACAATGCCGCCATGAACACGCCGGACTGGTTAAACGAGGTGAAATGGGACGAAAAAGGCCTTGTCCCGGTGATCGCTCAAGAGCAATCTTCGGGCGACGTGTTGATGTTCGCCTGGATGGATCGCGCCGCTTTGCAAGCCACGGCAGACACTGGCAAAGCCGTGTATTTCAGCCGTTCGCGCGCTCGCCTGTGGCACAAAGGTGAGGAGTCGGGCCACGTGCAAATCGTGCATGAAATTCGCGTCGATTGCGATAACGACGTGGTGCTGCTGAAGGTCACGCAATTGGGGCATGAGCCCGGGATTGCCTGTCACACGGGTCGGCACAGCTGTTTTTTCAGCGTCTTGAAGGGCGAATCGACTCGGCAATGGGAAATTGACGCGCCGGTCTTGAAAGACCCGGCTTCCATCTATAAATAAGGTGGATATGTCATCCAACGATTCACTGGACTCTTTAGCAAAGGTTTTGCAGCAACGCAAAAGCGGCGACCCCGAAACGAGTTACGTCGCGCGCCTTTTCCACAAGGGCCCCGACGCGTTTCTGAAAAAAATTGGTGAAGAAGCGACCGAGTTGGTTATGGCCTGTAAAGACGCGGGCCACACTGGCGACACAGGTTTCAGCGAAACGGGAAGAGCCAAAATCGTCGCCGAGACGGCGGATCTGTGGTTTCACAGCATGGTGGCGTTGAGCTTTTACGGTTTGTCGCCACAAGATGTCATCGCAGAACTTGAGCGACGCGTTGGCATGAGTGGGCTCGAAGAAAAAGCCTCGCGCAAAGCCCAGGCGCGTGATTTGGACGAAACCCGAGCGAAAGGCACCCCATGAACGATGTGATTGACGTCAAAGCGATTGATTCTGAGAAAGCCCAGTCGCTCAAAACCGTGGGTTGGATCAGCTACGCGCTGCATTTGATCGTGGCGGTGGGTGCGATTGTTCCGGGCGGGCAGGCCGGCGTCACTTTGCTGTTGATTGCGCTGGTGATTGACATGGTCAAAAAAGACGATGCCGAAGGCACCTGGCAGGCCAGCCACTTCAGTTGGCGCATCAAGTCGGTGTTGTGGGCCGGGGTGTTGTACCTGGTGACCTTCCCCTTGTTTATCTTGCTATGGGTGCCGGGTGCCATCGCCTGGGCCATCATATCGCTGTGGTTTTTGTACCGCATCGTGCGGGGCATGGTGGCGATGAACAAAAATCAAGCAGTGGGTCAATAAACCCAGTCCGTTGGCAATCCACGAATTACGAATCTTCACCATTCAGCATGAGCCACGACCCGAACTGTCTTTTCTGCAAAATCGCCGCTGGAAAAATCCCGTCCAAAAAAGTGTTTGAGAACGACGAGATTTTTGCTTTTCACGACATCAACCCCTGGGCACCGGTGCATTTTCTAATGATTCCCAAATTGCACATCCCTTCGATGGCGCAGTTGACCGACGAACACGCGGGCATGATGGGCCGCATGATGGTGCTGGCCCCCAAGCTCGCGTTGCAGGAGGGTTGCAACCCTTATCCTGAAGGGGGCTTTCGAGTGGTATCCAATATCGGTGCAGAGGGTCGTCAGGAGATCCATCATTTGCATATTCATGTGACCGGGGGCCCCCGGCCATGGTTGCGCGGTTGAATGCGCGGGTAAAATCGCCTTCAACTTAACCGGTTCAGTTCCTTAGGAGCACGTCATGGGTTTGTCGACTACACATCTGATCATTTTTTTGGTCATCATCATTGTCATTTTTGGCACTAAAAAACTGCGCAATATCGGCTCCGATCTCGGCGGTGCGGTCAAGGGCTTCAAAGACGGCATGAAAGACGGCTCAGACAAAGCGGCTGAAGCTGCGGGCGCAGCGACCAGCGCAGCTACCCAGCAAGTGGGCGGTGCGGCCACCGCAACGGCCACGACAGCCAAGGAAACCATCGACGTTGAAGCCAAAACCAAAAGCTGATGGCCCAAGCGTTTTCAGCACTTTTGTATGGTTTCAAACACGTGAATGTGTGCAAGGACTGTGTCTAAGTGCTTGATATTGGCGTTACCAAGCTGGCCATCATTGGCGGCATTGCGCTGATCGTCATCGGCCCTGAGAAACTTCCGGGCCTGGCCAAAACCGTGGGTACCCTGCTCGGGCGGGCGCGGCGTTACGTCGCCGACGTCAAAGCCGAGGTCAACCGTTCGATGGAGTTGGACGAGCTCAAGAAAATGAAAGACACGGTGGAAAACGCCGCGCGTGACGTTGAGTCGTCCATCCAGACCAGCGCCAGCGATTTCGAAAAAACCTGGAGTGACGCCACAGGCCTGGCCAACAGTACCTCTTATGCCGACCCACCGCCAAGTTTTCCGACCTACAAACATCCCAAAAAGAAGTGGCGCGTGAAACAGGGCGCTACCCCCAATTGGTACAAAGCCCGCACCGGCACCCGCACCAAGGCCTTGTCGGGTGCGGCCCGCGTGGCGCGATTTAGACCACAACGGCTGGGCTGATGGCTGACTCAAACGACAAACAGACGGCTAACGCGGCTGCCAATAGCGCAGATGCCAAGGCCGATGCCAAAGTGGACGAATTGGCAGGCACCGAGCAGCCTTTTGTGCAGCACTTGGTGGAGCTGCGCGACCGCCTGTTAATGGCGCTTTACGGCATCGTTGCTGTGCTGGTGGTGCTGTTGTTTTATCCCGGCCCCTCGGAGCTTTACGACCTGCTGGCCAAACCGCTGGTCAAAGCCCTGCCCGAAGGCTCCAAAATGATCGCCGTGGGTGTGGTCTCGCCTTTCCTCGTGCCCATCAAGGTCTCCGTGATG
>JANOXL010000321.1:0-4902 GCA_031418395.1 Rhodoferax sp.
CGTAGGGTCGATCCACAACACGTTTTCAGGTTGCTCTACCGGCGTCAGTCCCAGATTGACGGCGACGGCCTCGCCGTCACTGCGGCACAACACACATTCGAGCAGCTCGGTGGGGCTGGCGTTGATCTCCTGGTGCGGCACGTAGGGCGGCACGTAAATGAAGTCGCCCGGCCCCGCCTCAGCCACAAACTCAAGCGCCTCGCCCCACCGCATGCGGGCGCGGCCCCGCACCACGTAAATCACGCTCTCCAAATGGCCATGATGGTGCGCGCCGGTTTTGGCATTGGCATGGATGGTGACCGTGCCGGCCCAGAGTTTCTGCGCCCCGACACGAGCGAAGTTGATGGCGGCTTTGCGATCCATGCCCAGCGTTTGGGCGGTGTTGCCGTCGAGTTGCCCGCCGGGGATCACCCGCACGCCGTCGTTGCGCCATTTGGCCGTTGACGCGGGCGCTGGGTGGTCGGCATGTGAATGCGGGTGATCGTGATCGTGATCGTGGTCATGATCATGGTTCTGACGCTGGCTCATCCACTGTCTCCCGGCCTTGTAATTACAGAGCCCAGAGCGTACACCATGCCACGCGGCTTTGCCAGCGGCCTTGGCGTCGGGGTTTAGCGTTTGGCCGTCGTATCAGACCGTCGAATTGTCAGCAGGGCAGAATCATGTGCCGCAAGCCGCCGTGGCGCTGCCAATCAACGCCAGGCTGCCGTTGATTTTGGCTTTGTTGGCGGCGTTTTCGTTGGATCTGAGCAGCACACTAGTGAACGTGGCAGTCTTGGTCGAGGTGTCGATCATGATCTTGGCTTTTTCAGCGTCGCTATCGGTGGTCATGTTGAAGGCCAGCAGGTTGACGGTATCAATGATGCCAACGAATACGACCGACTTGTCGGATTGTTTGAAATACAAATTCACATTGAAATCATTCGGGCTGGTGCCGACTTTGACTTTGCTCAACCGGATGGCACAAATCGCCTCCGCGTTTAAGGTGTCTGCCGAGTTCGTGCCGGTGGCTGCCGAAAAATCGAGATCCCCCGACGTGGTGTTGTAAGACTCGCTGATGGTGAGTTTGCCTGCGGTGGCAGGCGTGGCAGCAGGCGTATTGGCAGCTAGCGCAGCGCCACCACCACCTCCGCCACAGGCGACCAAGGCCATCATGACGGACAAGGAAACCGATTGAATAACGCGGCGAAGGATCATTGGAATACTCTCCTGGGTGGTCGATGGAAGGGAGTATCCAGATGGACTGACTGCTTCACCATCCCCTATTCGGGGGGTGCGGGTAGCAGATGGTGGCACCCGGTGCTGGCTTGAAGGGGAATGGAATAAGGCGAAGGCCCCGCCTCCTTCAACATCAACGTAAACGTAAACGGGCTTCGTCGCGCCATTGCAGTCGCGACTCGGCTCATCATTAGAATAAATAATTATAAAATTTATTTATAGAAAATAATCGACTTTATGTCTCATAAATAGGCTTAACTTTGCTACCATTTAGTTTATAAATTAGACTATATTTTAATCTAACTATTTTTACTAATATATATTAAATGCCGTCTTCAGGCGGTAAACCAACCCATCATCGCGCCAACGTCGCCTTCAGTGCCTGCCCGGTGTGCGAGCCTGCAGCCACCACACCCTCGGGCGTCGCGGCCACCACGACCCGGCCACCGGCGTCGCCGCCATCGGGTCCCAGGTCAATCACCCAATCGGCCTCGGCGACGACATCCAGGTCATGTTCGATCACCACCACGCTGTGGCCACCATCCACCAGGCGGTGCAAGACCTTGATGAGTTTTTCAACGTCGGCCATGTGCAAGCCCACCGTGGGCTCGTCCAGCACATACAGCGTGTGCGGCGGTTTCTGGCCACGACGGGTGATGTCGTCGCGCACTTTGGCCAGTTCCGTCACGAGTTTGATGCGTTGCGCCTCGCCACCGCTCAGTGTGGGCGAAGGCTGGCCCAGCGTGAGATAACCCAGCCCGACGTCTTGCAGCAACTGCACCGGGTGGCTGATGGCCGGCATCGCTCCAAAAAAGCTGACCGCGTCGTCCACCTCCATTTGCAACACATCACCGATGTTTTTGCCGCGCCAGGTTACGGCCAGTGTTTCCGGATTGAAACGCGCGCCTTTGCAACTTTCACACAACACCTTCACATCCGGCAAAAAACTCATCGCCACGGTGCGGATACCCTGCCCTTCGCAACTGGCGCAACGCCCTTCGCCGGTATTGAAGCTGAAACGGTTGGCCGCATAACCTCGCGCTTTGGCCTCCAGCGTGTCGGCAAACAGGCGGCGGATGATGTCCCAAAAACCGATGTAGGTGGCGGGGCAACTGCGCGGCGTTTTGCCAATCGGCGTTTGATCCACTTCGAGCACACGGTCAATCGACTCGAAACCGGCCACGCTGGCGCAACCCGTCCAGGGGATGGCTTCACCCGCCGCCAGTGCATCGCGGCCCGCACGGGTGGAACGTTTTTGCACGGCGGTTTGCACATTGGCCAACAGCACGTCTCGCGCCAGCGTGGATTTGCCCGAACCGCTCACACCCGTGACGGCAACCAGGCGGCCCAGGGGAATGTGGGTGGAGACTGATTGCAGGTTGTGAAGGGTCGCGGCGTGGACGGTCAACCAAGTGCCTGCGCGGGGATCTGTGGCGCTAAGCTCGACCTGCTCAGCGGGCGCGACAGCCTTCCCACGCTTCTTTTTCCTGGCGACAGATTCGACAGCTGGAAGATCGCCGGGAACGGGTGATTCAACCGCTGATTCAACTTCCGATTCAACTGTCGAATCAAAAGCGCCGACGGGCCTGCGCGCCTGCAGCGGGTGTTTCATCGCGTGCAGCAAATAACGCCCGGTTTGCGAGTTTTTGGCTTTTTGGATGTCTTTCACCGAGCCCTCAGCCACCAAGTGGCCACCGCGTTTACCGGCGCTCGGGCCAATGTCGATGATGTGCGAAGCCGCGCGGATGGTCTCTTCGTCATGCTCTACCACCACCAAGGTGTTGCCCTTGTCGCTCAGGGAATGAAGCGCTTTCAAAAGAATAGCATTATCACGCGCATGCAAACCGATGGTTGGCTCGTCTAGCACATAACAAACACCTTGCAAGTTGCTGCCCAATTGCGCCGCCAGTCGGATGCGCTGGGCCTCGCCGCCGCTCAAAGTGGGCGCGCCGCGATCCAGTGTGAGGTAACCCAGGCCGACTTCTTCGAGGAAGGCCAGGCGGCTTTTGATCTCGGGAATCAAGTCATGCGCGATGTCTTTTTCACGCTGAGTCAAAACCCCCGCCGTTTGAAGTTTGACGATCCACAAGCGGATGTCTGTCACGCTCAAACGCGCCAATTCCGTAATGCCCACGCCGCTGAACTTCACCGCGCGGGCAGTCGGATTCAGCCGCGTGCCGTTGCAGGCGCCGCAGGCGGCATCGGCGACGTCTTCCAGCTCGGGCTCGCCAAAGGTTTTTTCGCGGCCTCCTGCGTCGTCGGATTGGATGGAGTCGTCCATCGCTTTGCGCTGCTCTTTGGTGAGTTTGACGCCTGTGCCGACACACTCAGTACACCAGCCGTGTTTGCTGTTGTAGGAAAACAGGCGCGGGTCCAGCTCAGCATAGGACGTACTGCACACTGGGCAGGCGCGGGTGGTGGAGAAGGTTTCCAGTTTGCCAATGCCAGCGGTGGGCAGTGCCGCCTGCATGGCTGGCCCGAGGCCCGCCAGCTGACTCAGCACATGTACCGAGCCTTTGCCATGCGCCAGTGTTTGGGCCAGCGCCTCACGAAGGCGCGCCTCGCGCTCAGGCAAGACGTCCAGGCTCATCACCGGCAGCTCAATCGTATGCTCTTTAAAGCGGTCAATGCGCGGGAAATTCGTGGTGGGTAAAAAATTGCCGTCCACCCGAAGGTGCGTGAAGCCACGCGGGCGCGCCCAATCGGCCAGCTCGGTGTAAACGCCTTTGCGGTTCATGACCAAAGGCGCAAGCAGGCCGATATGTTGACCGCGGTAGTTCTTCAGCAACTGTGCGGCAATGCTATCGGGTGTTTGTGGGGCCACGGCGGCACCGTCGCGCACGCAGTGCTGCGTGCCGAGTTTCACAAATAAAAGGCGCAGGAAATGCCACACTTCGGTGGTGGTCCCCACCGTGCTTTTGCGCCCGCCGCGCGATAAGCGCTGCTCGATGGCCACCGTGGGCGGAATGCCGTAGACCGCGTCCACCTCGGGTCGCCCTGCTGGCTGTACGATGCTGCGCGCATAGGCATTGAGTGACTCCAGATAACGCCGCTGACCTTCGTTAAACAGAATGTCAAACGCCAGCGTCGATTTGCCGGAACCGCTCACGCCGGTGATCACGTTGAACTTGCCGCGCGGGATGTTGACGCTCAACGATTTGAGGTTGTGCTCTTTGGCATTGATGATCTCGATGGAGTGGGCGGCGGGGTTTGAAGTGGGGAGTGGGGATGGAGAAATCCTCGGCTCTGCCACGATGTGCGACCCCAGCCCCAGCGCCTGCTCATACTCGCGCAGCGCCTTGCCGGTGTGTGAGGTGAAATGTTGCCGCAGATCCTCAGGCGTACCGACTGCCACCACCTCGCCACCGGCGTCGCCACCTTCTGGACCGAGATCAATCAGCCAGTCACTGGCGCGGATGACATCCAGGTTGTGTTCGATCACGATGATCGAGTGCCCAGCACCCAACAATTTGCGCATTGCCCGCATGAGTTTGGCGATGTCGTCGAAATGCAGGCCGGTGGTCGGCTCATCAAACATGAACAGCGTGCCTCGCCGCGCCAGCGCCTGGCGGCTGGCTGATGCATTTTTTGCGGCATCGGCCAGAAAACCTGCGAGTTTGAGCCGCTGCGATTCACCGCCCGAGAGTGTGGGCACCGGTTGGCCGAGTTTGACGTATTCAAGCC
>JANOXL010000322.1:0-3251 GCA_031418395.1 Rhodoferax sp.
CAGGGCGCAACTCGGCGCTGGGCGGGCGGGTGATGATACGTTCAGGAATGGGCGCTTGCCCCGTGCCGTACGGGTCATGCAGGTTACGCCAGCGGGCCAGGTCGAACACCGTCGTTTTCACCAGGTCTTTGATCACCGCAAAACCACCGGCCATGTCACCATACAGCGTGCAATAACCCATGGCCATCTCAGACTTGTTGCCGGTCGTCAACACAATGCTGCCAAACTTATTGGACAGCGCCATCAGCAAGGTGCCGCGAATACGCGCCTGAATATTTTCTTCGGTCGCGTCTTCTGCGCGGCCCTTGAACTCGCCGGCCAGCGAGGCCGTGAAGGCTTCGAATTCGGGCACGATGGAGATCTCGTCATACCGCACACCCAGGCGCTGGGCCATCTCGCGTGCGTCGATCCAGCTGATGTCGGCTGTGTAGGGAGAAGGCATCATCACCGCACGCACTTTGTCTTTGCCCAGCGCGTCCACAGCGATGGCCAGCACCAGCGCCGAGTCGATGCCACCCGAGAGGCCCAAAATCGCGCCAGGAAAACCGTTTTTGCCCAAATAATCACGTACTCCCAACACCAGTGCATCCCACAGATCAGCTTCGGGGGTCTGGGGGGGCGTAATCGTTGCTTCTAGTTTGATAGCGCCTGATACGCGGTTCATATCGATAAACTGCAGGTTCTCTACAAAACTCGGCGCTCGCCCTGCCAGGCTGCCGTCGGCATTGAGCGCAAAGGAGCCCCCTTCAAACACCACCTCGTCTTGCCCGCCCACCAGGTGCGCATAAATGAGCGGTAGCCCACAGGCATGAACCCTCGCCTGCATCATCTGCTCGCGCTCGGCGCCCTTGCCCACGTGAAAGGGCGAGGCGTTGATGACACACAACATCTCGGCGCCTGCCGCTTTGGCCAGGCGCGCAGGCTCTTCAAACCAGGCATCTTCACAAATCAGCAGGCCGATATTGAAGCTGCCAGCGCCGTCATCACGACCCGCTTCAAACACACACACGCCCTGCCCCGGCTGGAAGTAACGCCGCTCGTCAAACACCTGGTAGTTGGGCAACTCCCGTTTGGCGTAGGTCGCCAGCACCTGGCCTTCACGCAATACGCTGGCCGCGTTAAAACGCCCGGGCACGGCCACCGAACGGGTGCGCAAAGCGCCATCGGGCGTGCCGACACCGGGGTGGCCGACCACCACCGTCATGTTTTTTAACCCGGTCAACGCCTGGGCCACCGATTTCACGGCATCATCACAGGCTTGGATAAAAACCGGGCGCAAAAACAGGTCTTCTGCCGCATACCCACAAATGGCCAACTCCGGTGTGAGCAGCAAGCGCGCGCCTTGAGCGTAAGCGGTGTGGGCCGCGTCGATAATTTTTTGTGCGTTGCCGGCCAGGTCGCCAACCACAAAATTCAACTGGGCAATGGAGATTTTGAGCGTCATGAATATAGGTAATACAGGTGAATTCTGATTATGTCATTCGGGTTTTGAATTCACCGCTGGAGGTCGACGCACAGGCCTGGAACGCACTGCTGGCCACGCAGCTTGATGCCAACCCCTTCATGCGCCACGAATACCTCGCCGCGCTGCATAGCACCGGCGCGGCCATTCCTTCAACCGGCTGGACGCCGCGTTTCATTACCTTGTGGCACAGCGACAAAACTAAGGGTATTGAATTGCGCGCAGCCTGCCCGCTGTACATCAAGGCGCATTCTTACGGCGAATACGTGTTTGACTGGGCCTGGGCCAACGCCTACCAGCAGCATGGTCTTGACTATTACCCCAAAGCTGTCATAGCCGTGCCCTTCACACCCGTGCCGGGAGCACGGCTTTTGGCGCGCTCGCTGGAGGAACGGGTGTTATTGATCAAGGCCGTGGTGGCCTGGTGCGAGGCTCAGAAGTTGTCGTCGCTGCATGTTTTGTTTGGCAATGATGCTGACCTCTGGGCTGCTACAAATGCCGAGTTAATGCAGCGCCATACGGTGCAATTCCATTGGAAGAATGTGGCCCCCACGCTCCCCACTGCGTGTGGTTCGCTGCCCCCCGAGGGGGCTAATTTTTCTCGGGGCGGCCCGTCGAACAATTGCCCTGTCGGATCAAGCATCGGGTTTGCCACATTTGACGCCTTCATGGCCACACTCTCCCAGGAGAAGCGCAAAAAAATCCGCCAGGAGCGGCGCAAGGTGGCGGATGCCGGGGTCACATTTCGTTGGGCGCGTGGGCTTGATATTTCCAGCGCGGACTGGGACTTCTTCTACCGTTGTTACGAGCGCACCTACCTGGAGCACGGCAACTCGCCGTATTTGAGCCGCGCCTTCTTCGCCCGCATGCAAAACGACATGCCCGAGCATTGGCTCCTGTTTGTGGCGATGCAGAACGGCCAGGCGATTGCTACGAGTTTAATAGCAATTGAGGGCCATTCCACGAGACCCAATGCCTCAAAAACCTTTGATTCATCAACTAAAGATCCCGATAAACCCCAAATTGGGTATGGTCGCTACTGGGGCGCACTCAAACGAGTCGATTGCCTGCATTTTGAGGCCTGTTATTACCAGCCGCTGCAATGGTGTATCGCGCATGGCTTTGAACGATTCGAAGGTGGCGCGCAGGGAGAACACAAAATGGCGCGGGCGTTGATGCCGGTTAAAACCAGCAGCGCACACTGGCTGGCGCACCCCTCGTTTGCGGATGCGATTGAGCGGTTTTTGGCCCGAGAAGGCGACGGCATTGCGCATTACTTGGGGGAATTGGCTGAACGCAGCCCGTTTAAAGTGCCTGCGACAAGGCCAGAAGTTACTGAAACGCCTGAATCGCTTGAACCGCCCGAAGTGCACGAAGCCCCCGAAACCCCAAGATCAGCTTAATTGACGCTTTCTTCGGGTTGCCGGACGTCACTCGCCGCATTGTGTGCTTTATCCACAATGTGTGACAAATTCCTTCACAACGCCATAAATGCATGCAAACGGGCTGTAACTTGTATACAACTAAACTCTAAAACCTGCCAATTAGGGACATTCCTGAGGAACCTGGGCGGTAAACTGCCTCCCCAACGGGCACCCCAGCGCCTGTCACGGGTTTGATCGAAGTTTTACGGTACTTCTACTCAAACTTAGGCACAAATAAAAGCAAATAGAACAACGAGGTGACTTGATGGGCCGTTTTTATCGGGGTCTGGTGGTGCTGGTGGCCAGCATGTTGGCCTGGGGGCTGGCCATTCCCGCTTGGGCGCTGTCGGTGGCCTTTATCAACC
>JANOXL010000323.1:0-5293 GCA_031418395.1 Rhodoferax sp.
TTCAAAACATCGCTGTGGGGTGTTGCGCCCACTCACCCTGCCCTGCACTGTTTTCGTAAGCGCCTGCTACGGCGATGTTTTGACGGCGTCATAGTGCTGGCCTGTTGACAAACTTCCCATGCCCAGCCCGCCTCCTCACAACGACACGCCTGCCGCGCCGGCCTCTGCGTTGTCAGCTGCGCTGGCGCCACTAAGGGAGCCGGTATTTCGCATGTTGTGGCTCACCTGGGCCACCGCCAACGCGTGCCTGTGGATGAACGACGTGGCCGCCGCGTGGATGATGACCTCGCTGACCACCAAGCCGATCTGGGTCGCTCTGGTGGCCACCGCTTCCACACTGCCGGTGTTCCTCTTGGGCCTGCCCAGTGGCGCGCTGGCCGATATTCTGGATCGCAAACGTTTCTTCTTGATGACGCAGCTCTGGGTGGCGCTGGTGGCTGTCGTGCTCAGCGTCACCGTCTTCACCGGTGTCATCACGCCGGCGATTTTGCTGACGCTCACGTTTGCCAACGGCATTGGCCTGGCGCTGCGCTGGCCGGTGTACTCCGCCATCGTGCCGGAGTTGGTGCCACGTGAAAAGCTGCCCGCCGCGCTGGCACTCAACGGCATTGCGATGAATGCCTCTCGCATCGCCGGACCCCTCATCGCCGGCGCCTTGATCGCCAGTTTCGGCAGCGCCTACGTGTTTATGCTCAACGCCATGTTGTCACTGGGCGCGGCGTGGACGATTTCGCGTTGGCGGCGCACCGTGCAGCCGCCGCCCCTGGGGCCGGAGAAGCTGCTCGGTGCCATACGGGTCGGCTTGCAATTTGCCGGGCAATCGAGCCACCTCAAAGGCGTGCTGGTGCAGATTTCGCTGTTCTTTTTTCACAGCACGGCGCTTCTGGCCCTGCTGCCCTTAGTGGCGCGCGGGCTCGACGGTGGCGGTGCCTGCACCTACACCTCGCTCCTGGCGGCCATGGGCTCGGGGGCCATCGTTGCCGCCTTGTACATGCCGCGCCTGCGGCAACTGTGGTCGCGCGACGGCTTGGTGGGGCGCGGCAGCCTGGTGCAGTCGGTCTCGATGCTGATGGTGGCGGCCTCGCCCAACGCGTGGTTCGCCCTGCCCGCCATGTTTGCCTTGGGCACGGCCTGGATCACCACGGCCAATGCGCTGAGTGTGTCGCTGCAAATGGGCCTGCCCAATTGGGTACGCGCGCGCTGCATGTCGATGTACCAGATGGCCATCATGGGTGCCAGTGCGCTGGGCGCGGCCACCTGGGGGCAAGTGGCCACTGTTTTCACCGTGAATACCAGCATAGTTGTGGGTGCCACATCGGGCCTGGCCACGATGTGGCTGGCGATCTGGCGCATGAAAGACCAGCGCCTGGAAGCCGACCTGGAAGACCTCACACCAACCAACAGCTTCAACGCGCCCGTGGCCGAGTCACCGCCCGCCACAGGCCATGTGCAAACCAGCGTCGAATATGTGATTGATCCCTTGCGTGCCGATGCATTCCGTGCACTGATGCAAGACAGCCGCAGCAGCCGGTTGCGGCACGGCGCGCTGGCATGGGAGCTGCTGCGTGATGTCAGCCGAGCTGGGCACTATATTGAACAAATCACGGAGGCCTCCTGGACCGAGCACCTGCGCCGCTTCGAGCGCGTCACCGCTGCTGACGCCGCCCTGCGTGACCGCAAACTGGCGTTTCACATTGGCGAACAACCGGTGCGGGTCACACGCACAGTGATCGAATCGACCGAAAAGAGCTGAGTTCGCCGCATGAAGACGCAGCGCGCGGGTGGGTGATCTTTCAAAAAAGTTGATCGCTATAATTAGTATAGCAATAAACCATTATTTCACGAGACCTAGTGGCCAATTTGGTTTAAATATGGAAATCCGAGCATTCAAAATCGAACATTGTTAACATGGAAGTTAACAATGCTCAAAAGATCAATTCTTGCGATTTGACTCGCCCAGGCTGATTTCTGCCTGCCACTGCGCCGATATGGGCGTTTCAGGTGCTTTCCCGCAGCTCCATTCGAAACGGAATCACGACAGTTTCGGGCAACAAGCGCTGGCCCGCATGCGCGGCGTGGATGGCACGCAGTAGCAAATCGCCTGCAGCCCGGCCAATGCCCACGCAGTCCACCGCCACCGTGGTGAGACGGGGGTGGCAGGCGTTGGCCACTTCAAATCCACCAAATCCGGCAATCGCCAACTGTTTGGGGACCTCAATGCCGCGGCGTTCGCATTCCATCAGTGCGCCAAACGCGGCGTGGTCGGACACACACACCAGCACATCCATGTCGGGCCACTGCCGCAGTGCCTGAGCCACGCCTTGCGCGCCTTGCGCCATCGACACGGGCGCCTGGCCGACGCTCAAGGTGCGACCACCCGGCAGGCCCAGCGCCGCGATGGCACGCTCAAAACCCTGACGCCGATCAGCGCCGCGTGCATCGCTGTTGGGCAAACCGCCCATAAACACCATGCGCCGGTAGCCGCGGGCGTGCAAGCAGCGCACCAGCTCAGCAGTGGCGTCCGCGTTCGAGAACCCCACCATGTGTTCGATGGGGTCGGCCAGCAAGTCCCAGGTTTCAACCACAGGGACACCCGCCGCTTTCAACATGCGCCGAGCCAGCGGTGTATGGCTGCCGCCGGTCAAGATGACACCCTCCGGGCGGCGCGTCAACATGGCGCGCAGCAAGCGCTCTTCGGTATGGATGTCGTAGTCGGTGTAACCCAGCAGTACCTGCAACCCACTGGCTTCGATGGCTGCTGTGAGCCCGTGCGCGGTATCGGAGAAATTGGAGTTGTTGAGTGCCGGAATCAGCGCAGCGACAAAACCCGAACGTTTGCTGGAGAATGTGCGTGCGGTTTGGTCCACCACGTAGCCCATCTCTTCGGCAGCCTGGTGAATACGCAGGTGCAGCGCTTCAGACTGCGCGCGCCCGGCGGGTTGGGCGCCCACGCGGCGCTTCAAGGCCCGCGACACCGTCATTTTTGACACGCCAACGCGGGCAGCCACGTCGGCCATGGTGACGGGCCGCTGGCCGCCGGATGGCGTCTGGACGGGTGTCAATCGATCTCCTGAGCGGGTTCTATTGCCATTGAGTTGCCTCAAATTTGTTACCGGTATCCTGAATCACAGCCACGCATAGACCCGGCAAACGCTACTGTAACGCCATCCATACGTTACGCAATGGGCACCTGTAACCGAGCATCGAGGGTAATCACCAGTTACCGGTAACTCAAACCACGTCAAAATTTGTTTGAATTGCGGACGCCTACGAACACCCTGTGGCGCGAAACCAGTTCCATGGGGCCTGCCGCACATTTCTGGACCACTCGCCGCTTTATAACTCGCTGCTTTTTTGCTCTACCGAAATCCGACAAACCCGTCATGAACCTGGAAGTCCTGGATCCCCGTTTTGCAGCAGTGGCCAAGTCATCCGGCGCTTTGGAGCACTTGTGTACGGGTGCAATTTGGAGCGAAGGGCCGGTCTGGATGCATGAAGACAACTCGGTCTTGTGGAGCGATATCCCCAACAACCGCATCCTGCGCTGGCAGGCAGAAGCGGGCATGACCGTATGGCGCAATCAGGCCGAGTTCACCAATGGGCACGCACGCGAACATGATGGCGCACTCTTGCATTGTTCACACGGGCTGCGCGCCATTGTGCGTACGCGGTTTGACGCCGACCTGGCGCCACGCGGTGACGAAATCGTCGTCAATAGTTTTCAAGGTGGTCGCCTCAACTCCCCCAATGATCTGGTTGTGAAATCAGACGGCAGCCTATGGTTCACCGACCCGCCTTACGGCATCGTCTCCAACCGCGAAGGGCATCTGGGCACGAGTGAACAAGGTGGTAACCACGTTTACCGGTTTGACCCCGATACGCAAGTCCTGTCCAAGATGAGTGACTTTTTGGAGGAACCCAACGGCCTGGTCTTTTCACCCGACGAATCGGTGCTGTACGTGAGCGACACCTCCGCCGCATTGCGCACGGACGGCGGGGGCCACCACCACATCGTGGCGTTTGACGTAGTGGGCGGGCAAGCCTTGGCCAATCCACGCGTGTTTGCCACCATTTCCCCCGGCCTGCCCGACGGCATGCGGGTAGACGTGCAGGGGTATCTCTACACCAGCAGTGAAGACAGCGTGCAGGTTTTTCACCCCGACGGCACGCGGGTGGGCAAAATTCCCGTGCCTGAAAAAGTTGGCAATTTGGTGTTTGGCGGCGCAGCAGGCAACGAGTTGTACATCTGCGCCAGCACCTCGCTGTACCGTATCAAATTGGCTACACAGGGTGCGGACATATGGAATGGTTGATGGCGTCGATAAGCGGCAACTCGACCCACACGCTTGCACCGTGGGCCATGTGGCACGCCCGCTGGATGGTGCTGGCCTGGGGAGTGCTGCTGCCAGTGGGCGCTCTGGTCGCTCGATTTTTCAAGGTACTGCCCGCGCAAAACTGGCCGCAGGTGGTGGACAACACGCTGTGGTGGCATACCCACCGCGCCTTGCAATGGGCAGGTTTTGCCTGCCTGTTGGTGGGCCTGTGGCTGGTGTGGGGCAAAGCCACGGGCCGTGGCGATTTACCACGCTTGCATGGCTGGGTGGGTTGGCTGGTGTGTGTGCTGGCGGCCTTGCAAGTGCTCGGCGCGTTGGCGCGTGGCAGCAAGGGTGGGCCCACCGACCACACCATTCGGGGCGACCACTACGACATGACTTCCAGGCGCCGCGTGTTTGAGCGCCTGCACAAGGGCTTGGGCTGGCTGGCCGTTTTACTTGCGGTGGTGGTGATGGCGCTGGGGCTGACGCTGGCAGACGCGCCCCGCTGGATGGTGATTGCTCTGGTTGTCTGGTGGCTTGCGTTGTTGGCAGTTTTTGTGTATCTGCAACGCGCAGGCCGCTGTGTAGACACCTACCAGGCGATTTGGGGCCCCGATGCGCTTCACCCCGGTAACGCCATGCAACCGATTGGTTGGGGCATCGTGCGCGCACCTGCCTTTCGTGGGGCGCAACGCATGCAAAGGGAGGCCCGATGAGTGGCTTGGAATTACAAGGCGTTGTCAAACGGTTTGGCGATGTGACCGTGGTGCAGCACCTGGATCTCATCGTGCAGGCGGGTGAATTTTTAGTGCTGCTGGGTGAATCGGGTTGTGGCAAAAGCACGACGCTGCGTATGGTGGCCGGGTTAGAGGAGGTGACCGAAGGCCGCGTGTTGATCGGTGGGCGCGACGTGACCCACGTACACCCCATGGCGCGCGATATCGCCATGGTGTTTCAAAATTACGCGCTGTACCCGC
>JANOXL010000324.1:0-6185 GCA_031418395.1 Rhodoferax sp.
CTCGATGCCGAGCTGATGCGCAGCTACTTTGCCGCGTGGGGGGACCGCGAGGCCTATGCCGTCTCCCACGTCGGCTGGGGCATGAACCCCCAAGCGCGCTGGGACTCGATGGCGTTTTACGATAAAAAAGACTTCAACGGCACTGAGTTGCGCGCCTTTGCCGGCAACTTTTTGTACTCCACCGGTGCCAACGAGGTGGCCAAGCGCCACACTTTGGGCCATTTTGATTTGCCTCTCAGGGGCTGCACTGTGGCGCTGGATGGTGAGGTGGTGGTCAAGGCCGGGCAACTGCAGGGCGACCTGGCATGAGCACCTTGCCGTTTTACGTCGAAAAAGGGCAGGGCGAAACCGCCGTGTTTCTGTTGCATGGCGTGGGTGGTGGCCATCGGGCCTTTGACGCGACCGTGCCGGTGTTGGTCAAAGCGGGTTACCGCACCGTCGTCTGGGACGCGCCGGGCTACGGCAAGTCAGCACCCCTTGAACCCGTGACGATGGCGGGTTTCGCAGACTCCCTGCAGCAGTTGATTCACCATGTGAAGGCCCGCCGCAGCGTGGTGATTGGCCACAGTATGGGCGGCATGATCGCGCAAGAAGCCAGCGCGCGGCTGGCCTCAGGCATCGACGGTTTGATTTTGCTCGCCACCTCGCCCGCCTTCGGCAAACCAGGCGGTGACTGGCAACGCGAGTTTTTGCAAAGCCGTTTTGCTGCGCTGGACGCCGGGTTGGGTATGGCCGGTCTTGCGCCGATTCTGGTCGGTGGGATGTTGGCGCTGGGTGCGCCAGCCAAGGTGCGGGCGTCTGCTCTGAAAATGATGTCCGCCGTGCCTGAGGCCACTTACCGCGCTGCATTGTCGGCAATTGTGTCCTTCAACCGGCTGGAGAACCTGCCCAAAATTCGCGTGCCTACTCTGTGCCTGGCTTGCAACGACGACAAAACAGCGCCACCTTCGGTCATGGAAAAAATGGCCGAAAAAATCCAGGCTGCCGAATACCGCTGTCTGGCCAACGCCGGGCACCTGGGCAATATGGAGCAGCCCGAAGCCTTCAACACTGAAGTGCTGCGTTTCCTGAAACAGCATTTCCCCATCGAGGAGCGATAAGCTTGTCCACATCCCGCCCCCACACGCTTTACGCCCCGCCGCCGATCTCGGGCGACTACGTTGACCTGACGGATAAACAAAAGCAATTGCTGGCCATCGCCGCCGATCTGGGCGTGCGCAAGTTTGCACCACGTGCCGCCGAAATCGACCGCGACGCCGTGTTTCCATTTGAAAACTACGCCGACCTGCGCACAGCAGGCTTGCTCAAAATCTGCGTGCCCGAGTCACACGGCGGCTGGGGCGCTGATTTTTTGACCTACGTGCTGGTGTCGGCAGAAATCGGCCGCCATTGTGGTGCCACGGCGCTCACGCTGAACATGCACGTCAGCTCTGCCCTGTGGACCGGCCTGATCGCCGACAGCTTGACGATGACGCCCGAGCAACGTGCCGACCACGAAGTTCACCGCACGGTGCACTTCAAACGCATCGCGCAGGACGGAAAGATCTATTCCCAGCCTTTCTCGGAAGGCGGCGCTGCGGCCGCAGGCAAGGCGCCTTTTGGCACGCTGGCCAAAAAAGTGGAGGGCGGTTACCTCATCAACGGCAAGAAAATATTTGCCTCACTGGCCGGTGCGGCAGACTTTTACGGCATTTTGTGTACGCTGGACAAAGCCGGTGCCACGCAGCGTGATTCGCTCTATCTGGCGGTCGACAGAAACCTTCCCGGCGTGAGCGAAGCGGGCGAGTGGGACCCCTTGGGCATGCGGGGCACGGTGAGTCGCACCCTCGTGTTCAAAGACGTGTTCGTGCCCGACACGGAGCGCCTCATGCCCGAGGGCCTGTACGCACAGGCCGCCACGCGTTGGCCGCACATGTTTGCCACACTCTCGCCCACCTACATGGGCATTGCGCAAGGCGCGTATGACTTCACGGTGCAGTACCTGCGCGGTGAAGTACCCGGCATGCCCGCCGTCAAGCGCCGCATGTACCCGACCAAACAAATCGCCGTGGCCGAGATGAAGATCAAGCTTGAGCAAACCCGCGCGGTCTTTTTGCAAAACGCGCGCACGGCGCGGGTCGACCCGAGCAAGGAAATCCGCCTGGGCCTCTACGCGGCGCATTACGCCATCATGGAAAACGCGAACGACATTTGCCGCCTGGCCCTGCGTACCTGCGGCGGGCAGTCGATGCTCAAAAGCCTGCCGCTGGAGCGGATGTACCGCGACTCGCGCTGCGGCTCCTTGATGCTACCCTGGACGGCCGAGCTGTGCATGGATCGCCTCGGACGCGAGAGCCTGTACGAAGCAGGTGAGAGCGACGAGCCAGACATCCTTTAGCGCCTCAAAACGGCTTTCATCCACGCTTCGACGGTACATCCAGGTGGGCCTGCTTGACACCCTGCAAGGCCATGCGCGGCGGCAGCCCGACAAAATCGCGTTGTCGATTGCGGGTTTTTCAGGGCAAGAGCACACCCGTTACGCGCAGCTTTGGCAACGCGTTCTGGCCGCTGCGGATGGTTTGACAAACGCGGGTGTGCGACCCGGCGACCGCGTGGCCTGGCTCGGTCTGAACGACCCCGCCATGCTGGTGCTGCTCTATGCCTTGGCGCGTATCGGCGCCATCTTGCTGCCATTGAACTACCGCCTGGCCCAGGCAGAACTGGCCAGCATCACGGCGCATGCTGGTGTGACGCTGATCGTTGCAGATGTCACCCATTTGCCGACCGCCCGCGCGTTGGCAGGGCAGGGGGGGGCTGTCGGGCTGATGGCGGCAACTTCGCTGGATCAGGGTTGGCAAGAAGCTCGTTGTGCCTCTGCCGATGTGGGTGGGCCGAAAGAAGCTGACGACCCGGAAGAAGCGCAAGAAGCGGGCAATGCGAGCGGCGCGAGTGTCGCAATCGGCAACGACGGGCTGGAAGATTCTGCCAACGCCCCGGTTCTCCTCGTCTACACCTCCGGCACCACCGGCCAGCCCAAAGGCGCACTGCACACGCTGGCGGGCCTCGTCGCCAACTGCCACATCTCGGCCGATGCCCACGACTTCAGCGCGCAAGACCATGTGTTGACCGTGTTGCCGATGTTCCATGTCGGCGGCCTGTGTATCCAGACCTTGCCAGCCTTGCACGCAGGCGCAGAGGTCACGCTGCATGCACGCTTTGACGCGCTGGCCTGGCTGCGAGACGTGCAGCGCCTTCGCCCCACGATGTCGCTGCTGGTTCCCGCAACACTGCGTGCCGTGCTGGAGCGCTCTGAATTTGAAAGCACTGACTTGTCGTCGCTGAAGCTGCTCAACGCCGGGTCATCAACCATTCCAGCGTCATTTATCGCCGCTTTCCACCAGCGCGGCGTGCCCGTGTGCCAGGTTTACGGTGCGACTGAAACCGGGCCCGTCTCGATCTATCTCAAAAAAGAGGATGCGATGCTGCGGGCAGGCAGTGCGGGCCGGGCGGGCGAGGGCGTGGACGTACGGCTGGTTCAACCGGGCGACGACGAAACTGGCGACACCGTCCACACAAGCGATCCCATCGGCGAATTGTGGATTCGCGCCCCCAACCTCTTGAGCGCCTATTGGCGCGACCCGCACAACCCCGCGTTTCAAGACGGCTGGTTCAAAAGCGGCGACCTGGCGCGGCAAGACGCCGAGGGCTTCTATTGGATCGTGGGCCGCAGCAAAGACATGATCATCTCGGGCGGTGAAAACATTTACCCCGCAGAGATTGAAAACATCCTGGCCGACTGCCCGCTGATCGCCGAATGTGCGGTCGTCGGCATGCCCGACGAACGCTGGGGCGAAGTAGCCGTGGCGGTGGTGGTTTTGGCCCCTGGCGTAGAGTTGACTCAGGCCGATGTATTGGCCTTGTTTGACGGCAAACTGGCCCGTTTCAAACACCCGCGCCGCGTGGTGTTTGAGGCGGCTTTGCCCAAGTCAGCTTTGGGCAAAGTGTTGAAGCAGGAGTTAAAAAATAAATTGCAAAATTTATAGAGAGGTAAAATTGTCATAAGGTCTCGTAATTTAATGAAAATTCACTATATTATTTGGAGTAATTTTGTATATAAAATATACTAAAAATATACAATAATTTATTTTACAGATTTGATTTTAGCGCACCAACTCAAGCAGGGTCATCAAATTACGGCGGCCTGCGAAAGGTGAATATTCACAAACACGAAAGATAGCCGATTTTCGTGAACAAATTGACACATGTTCGCGCTGACAATACGCCACTCGGTCGCGCAGTCGCTGACCACCGACCCGCAAATACCGATCAAACATGCGCGCAGGCATGGATTTCAAAACCCTCTCCATTGACGAAACCATTTGGGCCATTGGGAGCCTGGCGCAGATCAACCGCCTACCATTTGACAAAGACCTGCTGGTGCAAGGTTTTCCGCCGCCCTATCGTTTCGATTTGTTGCCAGATGCCCTGGCGGGCTTGGGCTTCAAAACCAAGTTGCTAAGGTTTACCCCCCCCCAATTCCTACAAAGCGCTCACCAAACAAGTCAAGCTGCCCTGTCTGATTGAACTGCAGGGTGACTCGGTCGCGGGCGCACCGCAAAGGGCACCACAAAGCGTGCAGCAAAACACGCGGCAGAACACGCAAGTTTTCACACGGCATTTGGCCATGGCCGTCAAGCTCGACACCGATGGGCTGTGGTTGTTCTTCCCCGGCGCGACCGAGCCCAAAAAATTGGGCTTTGCCGAACTGGCGGCTACAGCCACCGGTGCCGGCCTGTTCTGTGAGCCCCAAGTCAAACCCGTGGACGACCCCGACATCGGCGGCACCCAGGCGTTTGGCTTCAAATGGTTCATCCCGGTGCTGCTGAAACACAAAGGCATTTGGCGCGACGTCTTGACGGCCTCCCTGGTGATCCAGCTCATCGCCTTGGCCACGCCCCTGTTCACCCAGGTCATCATCGACAAGGTGGTCACCCACCAGACCGCCAGCACCTTGGCGGTGATCGCCGCCGGGCTGGTCATCTTCATGCTGTTCAGCGCCGCGCTCACCTGGGTGCGCCAGTACCTGGTGCTGCACACTGGCAACCGGGTCGATGCCCAATTGGGCTCGGCCGTTTTCGAGCATTTGTTCCGGCTGCCCTTGCGTTACTTCGAACACCGGCCCACCGGGGTGATCGCGGCCCGAATGCATGCGGTGGAAACCATCCGCGAGTTTGTCGCCTCCAGCTTGGTCACTTTGCTGCTGGACCTGCCGTTTCTGCTGATCTTTGTCGGCATCATGTTTTGGTACAGCGTGCCGCTGACGCTGATGGTGCTGGCCATTCTGGCGCTGATTACGCTGATTTCCATTATCGTCGCGCCCATCTTTAGGGAGCGGCTCAACCACCAGTTCATGCTGGGCGCACGCAACCAGGCGTTTTTGACGGAATACATCGCCAGCCTCGAGACGGTGAAGAGCCTGCAGATGGAGCCGCAACTAGGCCGCCGTTACCGCGGTTACCTCGCCACCTACCTGGAAGCCGGGTTTCACACCAAACAAATCGGCAACACCTACAACGTGGTGGCCGGCATGTTGGAGCAACTCATGACGATGCTGGTGCTATGTGGCGGTGCCTGGATTGTGATGAAAGGTTCTCTCACCGGCACGGTAGACCCCGATGCCGAACCCTTCACCATCGGCATGTTGGTGGCCTTCCAGATGTTTGCCAGCAAACTGAGCCAACCCATGATGCGCCTGGTCGGCCTGTGGCAGCAGTTCCAACAGGCCAATATCTCGGTCAAACGCCTGGCCGACATCATGAACGCGCCGCCCGAGCCCTATGCCACCGCACCCAGCCGCGAGACCAAACGCCTGGGCTTGGTCGAGATCATGAGCCTCGGGTTTCGGTACGCCGAAGATCGCCCGTTTCTCTACGACAAGCTCAACATCACGCTCAAACTAGGCACGACGACCATGCTGGTCGGCCCTTCCGGCTCGGGCAAGTCCACCTTGGCCAAACTGCTGCAAGGCTTCTACGTGCCCACCAGCGGGCAAATTCGCATCGACGGCACCGACATCCGCCATCTGGCCGCCAATGAACTGCGCGCCTACTTTGGCGTGGTGCCCCAAGAAACCAACTTGTTCAGCGGCAGCATTTACGACAACCTGGTGTTGGCCAACCCGCAGGCCAACTTTGAGCAGGTGGTGC
>JANOXL010000325.1:0-13262 GCA_031418395.1 Rhodoferax sp.
AGCGTGAGGACTTCGGTGTCGGCCCGCCATCGGTGCCCGTGATCAAAAATTCATGACCATGCAGGTGAATGGGGTGGTTGGTCATGGTCAGGTTGCCGATGCGGATGCGCACCTTGTCATTGAGCCGCACATTGAGCGAATCAATGCCGGGAAAGGCGCGGCTGTTCCAGGTCCAGATGTTCTGGTCCAGCATGGTGTTGGGCCGGGGCGTGGTGCTGCCGGGGTCGATGTCGTAGGCGTTCAGCAAAAAGCAGAAGTCGCGCTGCACATCGTCGATCAACGGGTGTTTTTGTCCTCTCTCCAATCTTGGGTGTGTCACCCAGAAACCCATCATGCCCATGGCCATCTGCACCATTTCGTCGGCGTGCGGGTGGTACATGAAAGTGCCGGGGCGGCGCGCAATGAACTCGTAGACAAACGTTTTGCCCACTGGAATCTGTTTTTGGTTCAAACCGCCCATGCCGTCCATGCCATTGGGCAGGCGCTGGCCGTGCCAGTGGATGGTGGTGTGCTCCGGCAGTTTGTTGGTGACGAACAATCGAACGCGGTCGCCTTCGACCACCTCGATGGTGGGGCCGGGGCTTTGGCCGTTGTATCCCCACAAAGTGGCTTTCATGCCAGGGGCGATTTCGCGCACCACCGGTTCGGCCACCAAGTGGAATTCCTTCACTCCGGCGTTCATGCGCCAAGGCAAGGTCCAGCCATTCAAGGTGACCACTGGGTTGTAAGGCCTGCCTGACTGTGGCATCAGCGGGGGTGCGGTATCGGGCTTCATCATCATCACGGGCTCTGGCAATGCTGCCATCGCGACTTTGCTGACGCTGGCCATGGTGATAGCTGTCGCCGCAGCGCCGCCAAAAAATTTTCTTCTGTCCATACAGGTGTCCTGGTTTTTCATGGGATCAATGTGCGGCAGCGGCTTCGCCGCCAGAGCCGCCTGCGCTGGTCTTCATGCCGCTCAAGCTGCCGGGGGAACTGCCTGTCAAGGTGGTCTGCAAATCGGTTTCGGCCAGCCAGAAGTCGCGCTGCGCTTCGATGGCGCTGTTGATGCTCATCACCTGGGCGCGGGTGTCGGCCAGCACATTCCACACGCTGGCCAGCATACCGTTGTAACGCAACACCAGCTCGTCGTTGATGAACTTGCGCAGCGGCACAATCTCGTCGCGGTAGTGGCGCGCCAGGTCATAAGCCGTGCGGTAGCCGTGGTAGGCCTCGCGGGCCTCTGAGCGCGCCTTCACGGCCGTGTCGCGCACTCGGGCGGCAGACTGCAGGTACATTGCTCTGGCGCGGGCGTTGCGCGCGCCGCCCCAGTCAAAAATGGGCAGGGGCAATTCAAGCTCCCAGCCATGCCGTGTTTCTTTTGATTGCCCGGCGTTGTCAAAGGTCGTGTCGTGGGTGTAGCCCAGGGTCAGGCCATTCATGAACCCCATCACCTGCTTGAAGCCCAGCTGGTCCGCCACATAGCCGGATTCAGCCATGGCGGAGCGCACATCCAGGCGGTCGCGCAGCGCGCGGGATTCAACGTCGGTCATTTCGGTCACGGTTTTAGGCAGATCCGGCAGGCGTTCAGCCAGCGTGAAGTTGATCTGCGGCCCCCAAAGGCCCATCAAGCGGATGAGCTTTTCACGTTCGCTGAAGTTGGCTTGCTCGGCCCGGGCCAGTTGCGCTGACGCGTCGGCTAGAAACACCTGCTCGCGGGCCTGCTCCAGGCGGCTCCAGTTGCCCACCCGCGCCATGCGCCGGGCCAGCTCGGCCCCGGCCTCGGCGGCGTCTTTCACGTCGCGCATATAGAGCGCGGTTTGCTGGGCTGCCACGGCAGTGATCCAGGCCTTGCGGGTGTTGGCTGCCAGATTGACGACGTCTTGCGCGGCCTGCAGTTTTGCCAGCTCGTGTTGCTGGCCCTGCCATTTCGCCTTCCAGGGCAGGGTCAACAAGCCGATCACGTCAAAGCGCAGCACGCGTTCAATCTCCAGCTTTTCGCCCTCAAAAAACTGCCCGATGGAGAAGTGCGGGTTGGGCAGCCGCCCCATCTGCACACGGTCAGCGTCGCTGACGCCCAAGGTTGCCAGCGAGGACTGCAGACCTGGATTGTTGAGTGTCGCGATGCGCACGGCGGACTCAGCGGTGATGGGGCTCTTAAGCAACTCAGCCACCAAGGCATCGCTGGCCTTCGGGTTCGAGCCCAGCGTTACGCTAACGCCGGTCGTTTTGCCCGCTGTCAACTGCTGCACTTCAGCCAGGCCACCGTCGGGCGAGAGGGTGGCGCAACCGCTGATCGCGACCAGCGCCACTAAGCAGACACCATACCGAGAAAAAGTCTGGATGCAAGTTGGGGTGTTTGGGGTCATGGCCATCCTCAGTGTTTGTGCATACCCGCGGCTGCACCCGCTGGCGTTGCCGGGGCGCCACCTGGCATGCCGGGTTTGGACAGTGCTTGTGCGGGTGCTTTGTTGGGTGGTTTGGCGGGAGGGTTGGCTTCTTCCCACTTCAAAATGTCCACGTGCCCGCGCCGGAACTGGCCGACCTCGGCGTTGGCCTTTTTCCAGTCGGTGGTTTGCATTTCCACGCCCTGGGGCGTGTCAGCAAACACCGATTGGTAGACCACAGGTGGCACCGCTGCTGCCGGGTCCGTCACATCGCCTTGGGCGGCGCAGATGGCTGGTACGGCTGGTAAAAGAAGCGCGATCACCATGCGGGCGTGATGAATGCCAAGCTTCGATAAAAATTGAAATTTCACGCAAATCTCCTGATCAGTTTTTGAGCATCCGATTCAGCATTTATTCATTTTTAGATCGTTGCCGTAGGTCCTTGTGCCTACCATGCGCATGATTGAAAAATGGAATTAGCCTCACAGAACCACATAAAAGCTGCGAACCAGCGTTCGCTGCCGCCGTTGGTTCGGCCTGAATTCAGCCCCACACTGATGGGGCGTCAAATTTCAGGCGAACTAAGGCTGGGCGCCTCAGGAAATGGGGGGTTTTTGCGAGCGCGCTTGCTCGGCGCTGGCGAACCTTGGCGCGCCCTGCGCGGGCGGCGCGCCCTGGATGACCTGTGTGGCCACTGAGGTAGGCAAGATGACCATCGCCAGGCTGTGACAAATCTGGCAGCTCACGCACGTGCTGCAATGTGCGGGGTCGGGCGCGGCTTGTGAGGCCTGCATCGTGGCGCGGCCGTGTTCGGCGCAGTCGCTGTGTGCTGCATTGACGTCAGCCGTGGCGGATATTACCGGCTTGTGGCTTGTGTTGGCCGGGCCGGATGCCACCGCCTGATTCGAAGATTGAAGCGCCATTTGAAGCCCCATGAGATCGCCCGCCCAGCTACGCAGTGGCAGCAGGGCGATGCAAATGATCAGGATAAGGCGTTGCATGGCGTTGTGAGCAGGTAACTTTGGACAGTATAAGACTGCCAAAGTTCCCCGACAAGCAGATGGGTGGCGCCACCCCAGGGTTGCCGATCAGCCGATGATCTGCAACTCCGGACGCGCAGAGACAGCTTTTCCCGCTGAATTGGCCGATGGAGCGGCACCAAACTGGATCTCGCCCGAAAGCTGGCCACCTTCTTCGATCACGACTTTGCCGTAGCGGATTTTTCCGGTGACTTTGCCCGTGGCATAGATCACGAGTTTTTTGCGCACCGTCAAATTGCCGTCAAACGTGCCATGGATTTCAGCAATGTCGATGTCTGCAGAGCCGTTGAAAGCGCCCTGTTCCGAAATCTGCATCAGGCGCGAATCCATCGTTGCTTCCACCGTGCCTTCGACGACCAAGGTGTCGCAGTCGGTGATCTCGACGCCTTTGAGTTTGATATTCGGCCCGACGGTGAGTTTGCTGCTGCTTTCCTTTGGCGGGTTGATCGATGAGGTGGCCGATGGGGTTGGAGCGCCGTTCGAAGGGTTCAGATGACCCGCGGGGTTGCTGGCATTGGCCGTCGTTGCCGTCGGATAACCCGGATGGGTATTGGCGTAAGGGTTGCCTTGGGGACTCGATGCGGCGGGCGTCTGAGACGCAACAGGCGCATTGGGCACACGGTTGGCAGTCGCTTCGTTATCGCGTTTATTGAAGAAGGGGGATTGAATAGCCAATTGGATTCCTTTCAAGAAGTTTTCTGAGTGGAATCATCGTACGTGCGCAGCCGGTGACAAGTGCCGTACGAGGTGCAAGTCTTGTAACCAGTCGGTTCAGGACATCCGTGGGGCAGATTGGCGGTTCAATAGTCTGGTGATTGATAATTGTTAACACCCATGTTAACAATTTCAAATAGGACGGCTATTTTGGAGGAAAAATGGTCAATTCGCCTCTTGGGTCTCGTGTTTATTGCGGTTATTGCTACAAATAAAATAGCTAATCCTCCGTGTTATTGGTCTTGAAAAGCGCTACGGCAACCCTACTTCAAAACGCCAACAAACGACAGAAAGCGACGCCTACCAGAAGGAGGCGGGCCGGCAAATCAATGTCCCAGAATCTTCGACAGAAAGTCTTTGCTGCGTTCGTTTTGCGGGTTGTTGAAGAAATCGTGCGGATTGTTTTGCTCGACGATCTGGCCCTGATCCATGAAGATCACGCGATCTGCCACGGCTTTGGCAAATCCCATCTCGTGAGTCACGCAAATCATGGTGATGCCGTGGCTGGCCATCTCCACCATCACGTCGAGCACTTCCTTGATCATCTCCGGATCCAGCGCTGATGTGGGCTCATCAAACAGCATGATTTTGGGCGTGAGGCACAAGGCCCGCGCAATCGCCACGCGCTGTTGCTGGCCACCCGAGAGCTGCAGCGGGTATTTGCTCGCCTGCTCGGCAATGCGCACCCGCTTCAGCTGGATCATGGCTTTTTCTTCAGCCTCTTTTTTCGGCATCTTGCCGACCCACATGGGGGAGAGGGTGAGGTTCTCCAGCACGGTGAGGTGCGGAAACAGGTTGAACTGCTGGAACACCATGCCGACTTTTTTGCGGATGTCGTCAATCGCGTTCACGTCGTCGGTGACTTCGACGCCATCGACAAAAAGATGCCCTTCCTGATGTTCTTCGAGGCGGTTAATGCAGCGGATCAAGGTGGATTTGCCGGAGCCCGAGGGGCCGCAAATCACGATGCGTTCACCCTGCGCCACATCCAGGTTGATGTCGCGCAACACGTGAAAACTGTTGCCGTACCATTTGTTGAGCTTTTGAAACTTGATGATGGGTTCAGCCATGATATTTTTTTGGGTTTTGAAATTGATGATCTGAAGGCGTGATGAAGCCTGTCAACGCGCTTTGCCTTTGTTGACTTGTCCCTCGACCCACAGGCTGTAACGCGACATGGAGAAGCAAAAGGCGAAATAGATCAATGCGATGAAGAGGTAACCTTCAATTTTGAACGGCCGCCAGTTGGCGTCGGAGTTCAAAGCCAGCGAAAGTGCGCCGGTCAACTCGTACAGACTCACGATGGTCACCAGTGAGGTGTCTTTGAACAGGCCAATGAAGTTGTTCATGATGCTGGGCACGACCATCGCCAGTGCCTGGGGCAAAACAATCTTGCGCTGCGTTTGCCAGTAAGACAAACCAATCGTCGCCGCCGCCTCGATTTGACCTTTGGGAATGGCCTGCAAGCCGCCCCGAATCACCTCGGCCATATAGGCCGCGGCAAAAAGCGTGATGCCCACCAAAACGCGAATCAACACGTCAATGCTCCAGCCCTGCGGCATGAACAATGGGAACATGAACGAGGCCATGAACAAAACCGAGATCAGCGGCACGCCGCGAATCAATTCGACATACAGCGTGCACACGGTGCGGATGGCGGGCAGGTTGGAGCGGCGGCCCAAGGCAATCACCATGGCGATGGGGAAGGCCATCACCATGGACAAGGAAGCCAGAAGCAAGGTCAGCGGCAGTCCACCCCAGCGGTCGGTTTCGACTTTGGAGAGGCCCAGAACGTTTCCGTACATGAGCATGAAAAACAAGGCCAGCACCACGCCCCACAAAATCGCCAGCCAAGGGCGCCAAAACGCGCGCATACAACTGCCCACCAGCAGGCCCAAGAGAAACACCGTGGCCACCAAGGGACGCCATTGCTCCTCAAAAGGATATCGGCCAAACAGGATGAAGCGGTATTTCTCAGCCACCACACCCCAGCAGGCACCTACGCCATCAACGCGGCAGGCGTCGTAGTCGGGCGCCCAGGCGGCCCTGAAAATCGCCCAACTGAGAAACTGCGGAATCAGATACAGCAGTGCGCCACCGAGCAGCACGGTCATCAGGCCCGTGACCCAGCTGCTGAACAGGTTGGATTTGATCCAGGCCAGGGGGCCTGAGGTCTGGTTCGGCGCGGCCCGTGCGGCAATCGGTTGAAATGTTTGTGCAGTCATGTTGTGTCCCGGTTTCAACGCTCTTTGATCGCCGAACGGGTGTTGTACCAGTTCATCAACAGCGATGTCGTGAGTGACGTTGTGAGGTACACCAGCATCACGATGGCAATACACTCAACCGCGCGTCCGGTTTGGTTCAGCGCCGTATTGGCAATCGATACGACGTCTGGGTAACCAATAGCGACGGCCAGCGAGGAGTTTTTGGTCAGATTCAAAAACTGGTTCGTCATCGGCGGGATGATCACCCGCAGCGCCTGGGGCAACATCACCAGCTGCATGGTCTGGTTGGGCGCCAAACCCAGCGCCGCCGCGGCTTCACCTTGCCCGCGCGCCACAGACTGGATGCCCGCGCGTACCACTTCGGCTACAAACGCCGCTGTATAAACCGTCAAACCAATCAACACCGACAAAAACTCCGGCGTCAAAGAGCCGCCGTTCTCGATGGAGAAGTCGCCTTTGACCGGCGAATTGAACGACGAAGGCGCGCCGCCTGCGAGCCAGCCTACGACGCCTAACGCCACCACGATGGCCAATGGCACCCAAAACATGCTGCGCAGTTTGCCGGTCGCCTCAAACTGTTTGAAGGACCAGCGCCGGTAGACAAGCGCCACTGCAATACCCGCGATCAAGCCGAACAGCGCCCACAAATGGCCCGTGGCCCAGATCGGCACCGGGAAACTCAAGCCGCCTTTGCTCAGAAACAGCGGGCCTAATGTCCAGGCCTCTTGCGCAGAAGGGAGTACCTCGGTAAACAACAGATACCACATCAACAATTGCAGCAACACCGGCACGTTGCGGAAAAACTCCACGTAGGCATAACACAGGCCGCGCACCAGGGCGTTGCGTGAGAAACGCCCCACACCCAAAAGCGTGCCCAAAATCGTCGTCAAGATAATGCCGATGATGGCGACCCGAAGTGTGTTGGTCAGCCCTACCAAAAACGCCTGCCAATACGGCTGCGCCGAGTCAAACGGATAGAGGCTTTCGCCAATGTCAAACCCTGCCGGGCTCTTGAGAAAATCGAAACCGCTTTGAATGCCGCGCACCTGCATGTTGTGCAAGGTGTTGGCGGCCAACCACCACCCGGCCATGACCACCAGGCCAATCGCAATCACCTGGTAAAGCGCACCACGGAAGGCCTGGCTGCGCCAGGACCAGTTGGTTTTTTTGGGAGGGGCTTTTTGCGTCATGGCGGTGGGCTCTGTTTTTTAGAGAGGCAAAAAAACAGGCTGGGCAAAGCACTTTGAAGGTGTTTGCCGCAGCCTGCGGGGGGTCAAGTCTCAGCTATAGGTAGCAAACGTCCTATCAGCGGACTGGGTAGGCATACATCAGACCACCTTTGTTCCACAGGTTGTTGATGCCACGGGGCAGATTCAAAGGCGTATTCGGGCCGACATTTCGCTCGAAACTTTCGCCGTAATTGCCGACGGCCTTGATGACTTTGGCCATCCAGTCTTTCTCCAGACCCAGCAGTTTGCCGGTGTCTTCATTGCCAGCACCCAAGAGGCGCTGCACCACGGGGTCTTGGCTGGAAGCTTTCATTTGGTCCACATTGGCTTGGGTCACGCCATACTCCTCGGCTTCCATGGTGCCGTAAATCACCCATTTGACGATGGCAAACCACTCGTCGTCACCCCGGCGAACCATCGGGCCCAGGGGTTCTTTGGAGATCAGTTCCGGCAAGATCACATGCTCTTTGGGGTCTTTGGCTTCCTTGCTGCGCACGGAAGAAAGGCCCGATGCGTCTGTCGTGTAGGCAATGCAACGACCGGCAAAATAGGCGCTTGTGGCCGCTTCGACTTTTTCAAACACCACTGGTTTGATGGCCAGGTTGTTGGCTTTGGAATAGTCGGTCAAATTCTTTTCAGTGGTGGTGCCAGATTGCACACACACGGTTTGACCTTTAAGTTGTTTGGCGCTCTTCATTTTGCTCTTGACCGGCACCATGAAACCTTGGCCGTCATAGAAATTGGTCACCGTGGCGTGCAGGCCGAGCGAGGCGTCGCGGGTCAAGGAGAACGTGGTGTTGCGGGCCAACACATCCACTTCGCCTGATTGCAGGGCGGTAAAACGCTGCTGCGCGGTCAAGGGCACATATTTGACTTTTTCAGGGTCGCCCAACACGGCGGCAGCCAGTGCCTTACAAACGTCCACATCAAGACCCGACCATTTGCCGGAGGAATCCGCCACTGCAAAACCGGCCAAACCGGTGTTCGCGCCGCAAATCACCTGCCCACGGGCTTTGATGGCGTCCAGCGTTTTGCCGGCATGGGCGGGCACGGCGAGCATGACACTGCAAGCAGCCACCACAGCGGCCATCAGTTTGATATGTTTCATCGTCATAAAAAATCTCCAGTAAGAAGCGTCGTGAAAGTCCCGCCCAGATTGGGGCAAGGTTAGGCGGGCATCATAGTTGCGCATGAACCATGCCAGACATGGGGTTTGCACGGGGCTAAGCGCGGGGAGGAAAAGGTAAACCCTGATTGACCCCAATTTGGTGCGTCCCGATACTCGCGCTCACTTCGCTGTGCTACACCATTCACTGGAGACACCATGTCAGAAAAAAAGATTCGCAAACTGCTTGATGGGGTGGAATCAGGCAGGGTCACCCGCCGGTTGTTCATAGATCGCATGGTGGGCCTCGGGCTCACGTTGCCGATGGCTTCCAGTTTGTTGTTTCATGCCGGGCTGGCGCAGGCGCAAACCGTGTCCGGTTACAAGCCGACCAAACGCGGTGGCGGCGGGCCGCTCAAGGTCCTGTGGTGGCAGGGTGCGACGCTGTTGAACCCGCATTTTGCGGTGGGCACCAAGGATCAGGAAGGTTCGCGGATTTTTTACGAACCGCTGGGTGCGTGGAGCAATGACGGCGACCTGATTCCGATTTTGGCAACTGAGGCGCCCAATCGTGCCAATGGTGGTGTGTCAGCGGATGGCAAAACAATTACCTGGAAACTCAAGCGCAATGTCACTTGGCATGACGGCAAGCCGTTCACGGCCGATGACGTGGTGTTCACCTGGGAGTTTGCCGGTGACCCGACTACATCAACGCTGACTTTGAATACCTACCAGGACATCAAGGTTGAAAAGGTGGATTCCCATACAGTGCGGGTGACTTATCCAAAGGCGCAGCCGTTTTGGGCTGATCCGTTCGTGTCGGCTTCCGGCATGATCATCCCCAAGCATCTGTTCGAAAATTACCGGGGTGCCAAGTCCCGCGAAGCGCCGACTAACTTAAAACCGGTCGGCACAGGGCCATACAAATTTGTTGATTTCAAACCGGGTGACATGGTACGAGGTGAGATCAATCTGAATTACCACGAGGCGAATCGCCCATTTTTTGACTCCATCGAAATGAAGGGCGGCGGCGATGCAGTATCCGCAGCCCGCGCCGTCATCCAGACGGGTGAATACGATTACGCCTGGAATTTGCAGGTCGAAGATGACATCCTGAAACGTCTGGAGGTCAATGGCAAAGGCAAAGCCAATATCGTGCCCGGTGGCAACGTCGAGTTCTTGGTGATGAACACCACCGACCCGGCGGTTGAGGTGGATGGCGAGCGGGCCAGCATCAAAACCAAACACCCCATTTTGAGCGACCCTGCGGTGCGCGAAGCCCTGAACTTGTTGGTGGACCGGCAAGGTATCCAAGACAACATTTATGGCCGAACTGCCATGGCAACCCGCAACTTCCTGAACAACCCGGCCAAGTTGCGTTCACCTAATTCCAAGTTCGAGTTTGACATCAACAAAGCCATGCAAGTATTGGAGGCGGCGGGCTGGAAGGTGGGCACCGACGGCATTCGGGCCAAAGACGGCAAAAAACTAAAGTTCGGTTTTCAGTCCTCGATCAATGCGCCCCGCCAGAAAACCCAGGCGATCATCAAGCAGGCCTGCCAAAAGGCAGGTATTGATTTGGAACTGAAAAGTATTCCGGCGGCCGTGTTCTTTTCTTCTGATTTTGCCAACCCCGATACCTATGGCAAGTTTTACAACGACATGCAGATGTTCACCACCACGATGACGCAGCCTGACGGTGAAATTTTCATGAACCAGTTTTGTTCCTGGTTGGCTTCCAGCAAGGACAACAAATGGCAAGGCCGTAACATCAGCCGGTGGCGCAATGCCGATTACGACAAAGCCTTTCGTGATGCCGAAGTGGAGGCTGACCCCGTCAAGCGGGCTGCTTTGTTTGTGCGCATGAATGATCTGGTGATTGAAAACCGCGTAGTGATCCCGATTGTGTTTCGCCCCCGCGTTCAAGGCGTATCCAACAAACTTTATGCCCCGGTGAGCGGCTGGGACAATGACCTGTGGCTGTTGAAGGATTGGTTCAAAGAAGCCTGAAGCTGTGCGTTTGAACGGTATCTCGTCCCGTATGGCTGCTTTGATCCCGGGCCGCTGAATGGGCGCCTACTTGCTCCGGCGCCTGCTGATAGCCATCCCCAGCTTGATTGGCATCAGCATGGTGCTGTTTTTGGTGCTGGCCGCAGCACCTGGCGACCCGTTCGCTGAATTGGTCAGCAACCCCAATGTCCCACCTGAGGTGGCGGACAACCTGCGCAAAAAATTCGGTCTGGACGACCCGATTCCGGTACGTTATTTGCGCTGGGCTGCGGCTATGGCCCAAGGCGACTGGGGCTTTTCGTTCATTAGCCGGATCGACGTCGACACGCTCATCTTGCAGCGCTTGCCAACGACGCTGATCGTGATCGGATCGGCGCAGTTGCTGGCCTTGCTGATCGCATTGCCAGTCGGTGTGATTGCGGCATCGCGGCCCTATTCATGGTTTGACCGGATTGCCAACACGCTGGCTTTCGTCGGGTTTTCATTGCCGACTTTTTTCACCGGTATTCTGCTGATTTTGGTGTTCAGCATCCAGCTCGACTGGCTGCCGTTTGTCTACCGCGCCGACATCAATGAAACCGGCTGGCGGTGGTGGTGGGAGCATGTGCGCCAGGCGATCATGCCCGTAACGGTGATCGGTTTGTTTTTGGCTGCATCAATGACCCGTTTTGTACGGTCTGCGGTGCTGGATGTGATCCGGTTGGACTACGTCACCACTGCCCGAGCCAAGGGTCTTGCCGAGCGCTGGGTCATCCTGAAGCATGTCGTGCGCAACGCGATGATTCCGGTGGTGACCTTGGTGTTTTTGCAAATGCCGGCGATTTTTGGTGGGGCGATCGTCACCGAGCAGATTTTTCGGGTGCCAGGCATCGGATCCTTGCTGATCACGTCAATTTTGTCGAACGACACGCCGGTTGTTATGGCGGTAACCTTTGTTTTTTCTTGTCTCGTAATTTTGTTTAATTTGTTGGCGGACATCTTGTATGGTTGGCTCGACCCCCGAATCTCTTTTAGCTGAGCAGCCGCAGTTAGGTAAGGCAGGCAACGCCGCTTTGGCGGGAACTTTGCCATCGCGGTCATTAGGGGGCGAAGCCTGGCGCCGTTTTCGCCACCACAAGCTGGCCCTGGCGGGTGGGGTTTTGCTACTGCTGATTATTCTGGCCGTGCTGTTTGGCCCGTTGGTATGGAAGCTGCCCATCAATGACATTGACTTCAAAGCCAAGCTGCAGGGGCCGTCGTGGGCGCATCCGCTAGGCACCGACGATCTGGGCCAGGACCTGCTGGCCCGCATGCTCTATGGCGGGCGCATCTCTATCGCTGTGGGTTTTGCAGCCATGGTGATTGCCATCACGGTGGGCGTGGTGATTGGGGCCATCGCGGGTATGTCACGCGGAATAGTGGACAACATCCTGATGTGGCTGGCAGATTTGTTTTTGTCGTTGCCGCAACTGCCTTTTCTGCTGTTGCTCATCTACTTGTTCCGCGATTCGCTAAAGGCTTGGGTCGGCACTGAGGCGGGCGTTTTCATCATGGTGGTGGCGGTGATTGGCGGCTTTCGCTGGATGCCTGTGGCGCGCTTGGTGCGGGCACAGTTTTTGTCATTGCGTGAGAAAGAATTTGTCGAAGCTGCACGGGCCTTGGGCGCCAGCCCGTTCCGTCAGGTTGTTCGACACATCCTGCCCAATTCGATGGGGCCGGTGATTGTGGCAGCCACGATCGACGTGGCGGCGGCGATCATCGCCGAATCGACCTTGTCGTTTCTGGGTCTGGGTTTTCCGCCTGATATCCCAACCTGGGGCCGCTTGCTGTTTGACGCCAAAGACCACCTCGACTTCGCACCGCACTGGGCGTTGTTCCCAGGTGCCGCCATTTTCTTGACAGTGCTGTCAATTAACTACCTGGGAGATGGCTTGCGGGATGCGCTGGACCCGCGAAGGGTGCAAGGATGAGCGCCCATCTACTGCAAATCAAAGGCCTGAAGACCCATTTTGCAACCGACGACGGTATGGTGCACGCCGTCGATGGCGTGGATTTGCATGTTGACGCGGGTGAAACCCTGGGCATTGTGGGCGAATCGGGTTGCGGCAAGAGTGTGACGGCGATGACGGTGATGAAACTGTTGGCCATGCCGCCAGCGCGTATCGTGGCCGGCCAGGTGTTGTGGCGCGGGCGCGATCTGGTGCCGTTGACGGCCAAAGACATGGAGAAAATCCGTGCCAAAGAAATCGCCATGATTTTCCAGGAACCCATGACCTCGCTGAACCCGGTGTACAGCGTGGGTGAGCAGGTAGCTGAAGTAGTGCGCCTGCATGAACACGTGAACCGCAAACAGGCGCTGGATCGTGCTGCGGAGATGTTTGCTCTGGTGCGTATTCCCAACCCCTTGCGGCGCTTGCATGATTACCCGCACCAGTTTTCAGGCGGTATGCGCCAGCGGGTCATGATTGCCATGGCTTTGTCATGTAACCCCCAACTGCTGATTGCCGATGAGCCCACGACCGCACTGGATGTGACCATTCAGGCGCAAATCCTAGACCTGATGAACGATTTGAAAAGCCGCTTGGGTATGGCGG